>NZ_CP095413.1:610909-916363 GCF_023016285.1 Muricauda sp. SCSIO 64092 | reverse complement strand
TTTGTGGCTCTACCTGATTAGCTTCCAGTTTTGAATATTCAAACAATTGTGTTATCAACTTGGACAGGCGCTCTCCACTGGAATTGATTTTATTGAGGTAGTCCTCGCGTTCCACGGGGGTAAGTTCGGACTCCTTCATTTGAAGGGTTTCTATATACCCCTGTATAATGGCCAATGGAGTTCGTAGGTCATGGGAAATATTGGCAATTAAATCCCTACGCAGTTTTTCCAGGGATTTTATCTTGTCCATATCCGTTAAAATGGTCTCCGCCATATTGTTGTAGGTTTGTGCCAGACCAGTAAGGTCGGTCTTATGGTGTTCCGCAATTCGATATCCCAGATCGCCCTGTTGGAAACGTTGGGCAGCATAGTTGATTTCCCTTAGGTTTTTGGTCAGGTACCAAATGGAGAGCACCCCTAAAACTGCAGCGAAAAACAAGGTAAGGAAAGAAGCACCCAACCCCACTTTTAATGCATAACTTCCAAAAAGGGTGTTCTGCGTGGCCAAATATTTTTCCCCCGCCAGGACAATATAGATGTATCCTTCCTTGCCCCCTTTGTTGAATTTTGCAGCAGAGAATACTTTTTTGTTTTCAGGATCTCTTGGGTCATCTCCCAAAATGTAGTCTTCCCCATTGGAAGCAATAAAGCGGTGAATGGGTTCAAGGGAAACCTTTTCGGGTATGGAATTGGGGTCGGAATGGTCCAATACCACCGAATATTGGACGTTTCCCTCAACATCAAGAAGGTAGACTTCAATTGCCCTGTTCACTGCCATCATATCGTGCATAAGGTCACCAAAAAGCGCCTTGTTCACTTTTCCCAAACTGTCTATGGGGCTTTGTTCCACAAATTTTTCGTCAATAAGGTCCTGTGCAAGATGGGCATGCAAACGTTGATTGGTCTCACTAAAGTATTTATTCGAATAATACAGTGTGGAAAGCATATACCCTATCCCGGCCAGCAACAGAATGCCAATGGAGCTGAGGATCAGTTTGGTAATCAGTCTATTGGAGAAAAGGGAATTGTTCATAGTTCTTCATTGAATTTGTACCCTACGCCCCAGGTGGTCAAAATATATTTGGGATTGCTCATATCCGGTTCTATTTTGGAACGTAATCTATTGATATGGGAATTTACAGTGTGTTCGTAGCCTTTAAAATCATAACCCCAGATCAAGTTCAACAGCTTGGTTCGATCATAGCTTTTTCCGGGATTGGAAGACAGTAGGGCCAAAAGTTCAAATTCTTTTGGGGAAAGCTCGATTCGTAATCCGTTGTGGACCACTTTTCGTTGGTCTATGTTTATGGTCAACCCATCAAATTTTAAGGACTGCTGGTCTTTGGTGTGCCCTTTTGGGCTTTTGCTCATTTTCTGTCTTCGGAAGATGGCCTTTACCCGTGCTATAAATTCCCGTACACTAAAGGGTTTGGTCAGATAATCGTCCGCACCAACCTCTAATCCCAGTACCTTATCTATTTCCTCGGATTTTGAGGTCAACATCATAATTGGGGACTGTACATTGTTGGCCCTTATTTTTTGGCAGACTTCAATACCATCCATTTCAGGTAGCATCACGTCCAAAATAACCAGGTCGGGTTCATGTTCAATGGCCATTCGCAAACCAGAGTCCCCTTGTTTGGCAGAAATTGTGGAACACCCCAAATCCTTTAGATGGATTTCTAAAAGTTGAATGATCTCTGGATCATCCTCAACAATGAGTACATTTTTCATCGGGTTCAAATTAAAAGGTAAAATCTCACGAAAAGTTCACGGGATCATCCCAGGTATGGGGGTATTGGTCGTGAAAACCTGCAATAAATTGCGAAAACTTGAAAAAAAAATGAGTAACTGCCTAAAATATAGAGTGTTGTAAAATTTGAAGTTTGTGTGAACTTTCTGCAACAACTTACAAATTTCTTTGTGATAGCATTAAAACATATATAAAAGCTATGAACTTAAAAACATTGACAAGGGGTATGGCAGCAATGATGCTCATCATTGGCTGTTCAGATGATTCGGATGATGACAATCCGGTAGTATTGGAGGCAGGAACACTATCAGGGGGACCCTATAGTTTTACGGTGGACGGGGTTCCGGATATGGTAAGTGGAATAAGCCTATCTGGATTTAATGGAGCAGGGGATGTGCAATCCTATGTGATTACCGATGATTCCAGAAACATTTTGGGACTACCACCAACCTTGGAGGCGTTGGAGGACGTTGATTTTGATGGTGCAGGCGTAGGGGACTGCTATATTTACCATATCACCTACACGGAAGGGCTAACAGGGCTTGCGACCGAAGGAAACCTCGATGACCTTTCCGGTAATTTCGACCTTTCCAACTTTATTGTGATCAACCGTAGTGCACTCAATGCAGGGGAACTTTCCGGTGGTCCCTATGAATTTGTGGTGGATGGCTTACCGGATATGGTCAGTGGTATTGTTTTGGATGATTCCAACTTAAATGGTGATAACCAAACCTATGTCATCACGGACGATTCCAGGAACATCCTGGGTATTCCACCAACACTGGAGGCCGTTGAAGGTGTGGATTTTGACGGTGCAGGCGTAGGGGACTGTTATATCTATCATCTCACCTATTCCACTGGACTTGGGGGGCTGGAAATGGGCAATAACCTGGATGATGTAACGGGGCTATTCGATCTTTCCAATTTTATCGAAGTGAATAGGATAGCGTTAAATGCAGGTGAGCTTTCCGGTGGTCCCTATGAATTTGTGGTGGATGGTTTGCCGGATATGGTATCCAATATTGCCCTGGATGATTCCAATTTGACCGGTGCTAACCAAACCTATGTGATCACCGATGATTCCAGAAACATTTTGGGTATCCCACCAACCTTGGAGGCGGTGGAAGGAGTGGATTTTGATGCGGCCGGCGTAGGGGCCTGCTATATCTACCATCTCACCTATTCCACTGGACTTGGGGGGCTGGAAATGGGCAATAATTTGGATGATTTGACCGGTGAATTCGGCCTGTCCAATTTTATTGTGGTACGTAGGATGGCTTTGGATGCTGGGGTGCTCTCGGGTGGCCCGTACAATTTTGTAGTCGATGGAAACCCGGATATGGTATCCAATATTGCCCTGGATAACACGGACCTTAACGGCAATAATCAGACCTATGTGATTACGGATGACAATCGCAACATTTTGGGTATTCCTCCAACGCTTGACGCGGTAATGGGTGTGGATTTTGATTCCGCTGGGGTAGGCTCTTGCTACATTTATCATTTGACCTACTCCACAGGCCTTGGGGGGCTGGAAATGGGCAATAATCTAGATGATCTCACCGGCCTGTTCGACCTTTCCAATTTTGTGGTCGTAAACAGAAATGCGTTGAATGCAGGTACCTTAAACGGTGGACCCTATATGTTCTCTGTTGATGGAACTCCGGACATGGTAAGTGGAATCTCTTTGGATGCCACCAATCTTACGGGCACCAACCAAGGTTATATCATTACTGATGGGGATTTAAACATTTTAGGCCTTCCCCCAACCTTGGAGGCGGTTGAAGGTGTGGATTTTGATGCTGCAGGGATTGGTCTTTGCCTTATTTGGTATATTACGTATGAAGATGGTATTACGGGACTGAGCATGGGTGAAAATGCAGCTAACCTGGATGGCTTCTTTGCGCTCTCCAATTCCATTAGGGTATACCGAAACCCAAACGCGGGAACCATTTCTGGCGGCCCATACACTTTTACGGTTGACGGTACACCGGATATGGTCAGTGGTCTAAGCTTGGATGCAAGCACCGCCACGGGGACCAATGGTACATGGATCATCACCGATGATCAGAACAACATTTTAGGATTGCCACCAACATTGGCCGCTGTGGAAAATGTTGACTTCGATGCTGCCGGGACGGGCATCTGCTACATCTGGTACATGCGTTATGAAGATGGACTTACCGGTTTGGAAATGGGAAGCAATATCATGACAGATTTGGAGGGCCTTTATGGCTTGTCCAATGGTGTCAGGGTTACGAGAAATTAAGCTTATGAAAAAGAAAGATGTTTTGTAGTGTTGTTTATGCTTAATTAGTTGTAGAACGCCCAGACAAAAGTCTGGGCGTTTTTTGAAGGAAAAACTTTTACTATAACTGGACGATATCCACTAAGATGTAAACATGACCTCCGTTAAACCGCAACTACGGCCTTAATGTGCGGATGTGGGTCATAATTCAATAGCGTGAAGTCTTCAAATGTAAAATCAAATATATCCTTGACCTCCGGGTTCAGGTGCATGGTGGGTAAAGGCCTTGGTTCACGGGATAGTTGCAGTTCCACTTGCTCTAAATGATTGTTATAAATATGGGCATCACCAAAAGTATGTATAAACTCTCCTGGTTCATAGCCACAAACCTGGGCCATCATTAGGGTAAATAGGGAGTAGCTTGCAATGTTAAAAGGAACGCCCAGGAAAATATCCGCACTACGTTGGTAGAGCTGGCAACTCAACCTGCCTTCGGCCACATAAAACTGAAAAAAGGCATGGCACGGAGGTAAAGCTGCCTTACCGTTGGCTACATTTTCCGAAAAGGAAACCGAGGTATCCGGTAAAACGCTGGGGTTCCAGGCAGACACCAACATTCTACGACTATTGGGATTCGATTTTAAAGTTTCAACCACTTCTTTGATCTGGTCGATTTCCTCAGAGTTCCAATTTCTCCATTGATGGCCGTATACCGGGCCCAGGTCCCCATTTTCATCCGCCCACTCGTTCCAGATACGGACGCCGTTTTCCTGAAGGTAGCCTACATTGGTATCACCCCGTAAAAACCAGAGTAGTTCATGGACAATCGATTTTAAGTGCAACTTTTTTGTGGTCACCATGGGGAAACCTTCTTGTAGATCGAATCGCATTTGGTAGCCAAAAACACTTATGGTCCCGGTTCCTGTGCGGTCGCTTTTTTGATTTCCTTGCTTTAAAACATGCTCTAATAGGTCGTGGTATTGTTTCATAACAGGTAAAGATAAAGGGTTTTTGGGTGAAAGGTAAAAGGCTATCAGGAGTGATTTTCCATATTTTATCAACTGTTTTTTTGAGGTAAAATCAAAAAGTGGTCGAAGGGCCGAATTTTTTCTACTGTTTGTTGTATTTGATTAAGGCTGAGATGCGCTTTTGAAGCAGTTGGGTTTTTTTGATAAGATTTTCTGACTTTTTGGAATCAACAAATTTTAAGAGCCAGTTTGGGAATTTGTCAATTGTTTTCTTATGTCCCTTTTTGCACGGCACATCGTTAAAATTTTGGTCCATAACTATGGCTATGCTTTTCCATCGCACCAGCTCGCCCATAGCTTTCGCTATGTCGTGCCTCGTTCCGCACTAAAAATGGACTATAACAATTCCAATCACAAATTCCTAAACAGGCTCTAGATCGGCATATAGGATGATATGGGATTCCAATTCGTAGCACGAGCCTAAGCTTATTTGAAGAAACCTTACAAAGTCTTTTTGTGAATACTTTGAACAGCCCTCGGTGATATTGGCAGGTATTGAAATGGCACATCTGTTAATTTGCGAAACCATACCAAACTTTTCCGAAGTTGGCAAAGAACCTGAGAGTTGATAAGCTTCTTGGACAAGGCTTCTGACATCTTGCCAAACTTCCAGATTCCTAAAATTCCTCATAAGATTTAAAATTACGTTGGCTCCCTTTACACAACTACCCTAGACCCTTCACCCAGTTATCCTAAAATCATACCCGCAATAGTAGCAGAGATCAATGAGGCCAAGGTGCCACCAAGAACGGCACGCATTCCGAATTCGGATAAGGTCTTGCGTTGGCCCGGGGCCAGGGAGCCAATGCCCCCAATTTGAATACCGATGGAAGCAAAATTGGCGAAGCCACAGAGCATATAGGTGGCCATAATAACAGATTTATTGTAGGTGAAATGGGTGATACTGGCCATATTTTTTAGTTCGGCCAGCTGAATATATCCCACAAACTCACTGGCGGCCAATTTAATGCCCAATAATTGTCCCATGAGCATGATATCCTCGTTGTTTACACCTATGAGCCACATCAATGGTGCGAAAACCGTTCCCAATATGGCTTCCAGGGAAAACGCTTCATAAGGGGAATTGGCAGCGATCCAATGGTTTAAGGTTGTCCAATCGCCTATCCAACCCAAAATTCCATTGATCATGGCTATAAAAGCCACAAAGACCAAGAGCATGGCCCCAACATTTAGTGCGAGTTTTAGTCCTTCCGTAGTTCCATTGGCAATGGCATCCAAAAAATTTGCCCCAATTTTATCGGAAGAAACGTGTACATCGGTATTTATCCCTTCTGTTTGTGGATATAGTATTTTGGAGACCACAATGGCACCAGGGGCGGCCATCACGGATGCTGCAAGCAAGTGCTTTGCAAAAACCAATTGTAGCGCTGGGTCATCACCTCCCAGAAAACCAATATAGGCGGCCAAAACAGCACCGGCAACGGTTGCCATACCACCAATCATGACCAGGAGGATTTCCGATTTGCTCATCTTCTCCAAATAGGCTTTGATCAGCAAGGGTGCTTCGGTCTGTCCCAAAAAGATATTACCCGCAATGGAAAGACTTTCCGCTCCGGAAATGCCCAATGATTTGGTCAGTAACCACGCAAGTGCCTTGACCACTTTTTGAATGATCCCCAAATAGAACAACACCGAAGTGAGTGCGGAAAAGAAAACAATGGTGGGCAATACCTGAAAGGCAAAAATATATCCAAAAGTGTCCGTGTCCACCACTAGGCCTTCAAACAGGAACTTACTTCCGGAACGCGTAAAATCAAGGATGCTGATGAATACCTTTCCGATACTCTCGAATGCGATTTTTACAAAAGGTATTTTTAGGACCCCGATGGCAATGAGCAATTGGATACCCAGACCAATCCCAACGGTTTTCCATTTAATGGCCTTTCGGTTGGCACTGAACAGATATGAAATCAATATCAAAACGGCCATGCCCAACGCGCCCCTGGCCAGTCCGCCCCAGATAAAACCCTCATTGGGGACCAGTCTGTCCACCTCTGTGGAGGTTGATGTCAAAACCGCTGTTTCCTGGCCCAAGACCTCACCAAAGCATGCCAATAGCAAGATGAGCATCAAAAGTCCAGTTTTTCTCATGTAAGGTTGGTTGGTTCTACTTTCGTTTGGAAATCTCGTCCCGTAGTTTGGCCGCTTTTTCATAATCTTCGTTGGCAACGGCCTTATCCAGTTCTTTATGAAGTTCCTCCAGGGTCATTTCCCGATAGGCATCACCTGCTCCTGATTCAATTTCCACGGTTTCCCCCTCTTGAAGGATTTCGTCCACCATAATGCTATCATCATTTTCCTCATCTTTTTCCTTGGAAGAAAACTTCAAGAAAATGCCGGCCTTGTCCAAAATGGTTTTATAGGTAAAGATTGGCGCATTGAACCGTAGGGCCAGTGCAATGGCATCACTGGTCCTTGCATCAACAATCTCTTCATCGCCATCCCGTTCGCTGATAATGCTCGAGTAAAAAACGCCATCCACCAGTTTGTGGATAATGACCTGTTTTACCACGATGCCAAAACGATCACAAAAGTTTTTGAACAGATCATGGGTCAAGGGTCTTGGCGGTTTTATTTCCTTTTCAAGAGCTATGGCTATGGACTGGGCCTCAAAGGCGCCAATGACAATAGGCAATTTTCGGTCACCTTCCACTTCGTTCAGAATAAGTGCATAGGCACCGTTCTGGGTCTGGCTATATGAAATCCCTTTTATTTTAAGTCGTACTAAACTCATGAAATATCTTAGGATAAAATAAAAAAGCTGTTCAAATAAGTGGCTCTATGCATTATCTGAACAGCCGCTTCAAAGAAGCAAAGTAACAAAATTTAGGCGTTCTGGGCCTTAAATTCCTTCAATTTTTCGATGAGTTCGGGAACCACTTCAAAGGCATCCCCAACTATACCATAATCTGCGGCTTTAAAGAAAGGAGCCTCAGGATCATTGTTAATGACCACCTTTGTTTTGGAAGCACTTACACCGGCCAAATGCTGAATTGCACCTGAAATTCCAATGGCGATATAAAGATTGCTCGCCACAGGCTTTCCTGTTTGTCCAACGTGCTCCCCGTGGGGTCTCCAGCCCAAGTCGGAAACAGGTTTGGAACAAGCGGTCGCCGCTCCCAAAATATCGGCCAATTCTTCTATCATTCCCCAATTTTCAGGGCCTTTGAGTCCACGGCCTGCAGAGACCACAATATCGGCATCGGCAATGGTTGCCTTCCCGACCACTTTATCCACTTCCACGGATTTTACACCAAAATCATTATCGTTAATGCTGGGATCAAAGGGCTCCACAACGGCATCCGTAGTATTTTCAACCAGACCAAATGCATTATTGGAAACACCTATAATTTTAACTTCGGAAGAGATTTCGGTATGGGCAAAACCCTTGTTGCTAAAGGCTGTCCTTTTAACCATAAAAGGGGAAATACCCTCTGGCGCCGCGACAACGTTTGGAACATATCCGGCATTGAGCCTTGCTGCAAGGATTCCACTTAAATATTTACTGTCCGCACTTGAGCTTACAATGATGACCTTGCTCCCTTCCATTTCTGCGGCCTGTGCAATGGCACTGGCATACGCTTTTGCGTTAAAGCCTTTTAGGGAGTCATTGGATATTCCTAACACCTTTGAAACCCCATAAGTTCCCAATTCATCGGCATTTTCGGCATTTATGGCAAGGGCAGTGACACTTTCGCCCATTTGATCGGCAATATTCTTGGCATAGGATGCCACTTCAAAAGCGTTTTTCTTAAATTTTCCGTTATCGGTTTCTGTATATACGAGTATTGACATAACTTTTTAGATTAAAGGGCTTTAGCTTCGTTGTGCAATAAATTTACCAGTTCACCTACGTTTCCGGCATCGACCAGTTTTACAGGTCCCTTCGCTGCGGGACGCTCAAACTTTTTGTCATTCGTTGGGGAAGGTGCATCAATTGGATCTACAATGTTCAAGGCTTTTTTTCTGGCCATCATGATTCCGCGCATATTGGGAATACGAAGGTCGCTTTCTTCAACCAGACCCTTTTGCCCTCCTATGATCAGCGGAAGACTGGTGCTTATTTTTTCCTTACCGCCATCAATTTCCCTTTGGGCCGTAGCCTCGGTACCATCAACTTCCAAATCAATGCAGGTGTTTACAAAGTTCATGTCCAACAAAGAGGCCATAATCCCAGGTACCATTCCGCCATTGTAATCAATGGACTCACGTCCGGCAATGATAAGGTCATATCCTCCATTTTTGACAATTTCAGCGAGTTGTCTGGCTACAAAAAAGCCATCTTTGGGCGCAGCATTTATTCGAATGCCCTCATCGGCGCCAATGGCCAATGCCTTACGTATGGTTGGTTCAACGGAAGCATCGCCTACAGTGGCCACATGTACGGTGGCACCTTGTTTTTCCTTGAACCACATGGCCCTTGTTAGACCAAATTCATCATTTGGATTAATTACAAACTGTACGCCATTGGTGTCAAACTTGGTATCATCATCGGTAAAGTTGATTTTTGACGTGGTATCGGGTACATTACTGATACAAACCAAAATCTTCATATGTAGAAATTTTATCGGCGTCAAAGATATTAAAAACAATCTAATTTATTATGCATGCATAATAAATTTTTCATTCAAAATTTGAGCGGTCCCACCTTTCGTTTCCTATAGATTTTCCTATTTTTGTTCGCACTTTAAAAACGCTCCATCAATATGAAAACATTACAATTTAGGGAAGCAATTGCAGAGGCCATGTCCGAAGAGATGCGGAGGGACGAGTCCATTTATTTAATGGGTGAGGAAGTGGCCGAGTACAACGGTGCTTACAAGGCTTCCAAAGGCATGTTGGATGAGTTTGGTCCTGACCGGGTCTTGGATACCCCGATTTCTGAATTGGGTTTTGCTGGCGTTGGAGTGGGTTCGGCAATGAATGGCAACCGTCCGATTATTGAATTCATGACCTTCAACTTTTCCCTGGTGGGAATTGATCAAATCATCAATAATGCCGCTAAAATTAGGCAAATGTCCGGGGGTCAATTCAATTGCCCAATAGTATTCCGGGGGCCTACGGCCTCAGCAGGTCAATTGGCGGCGACCCATTCACAGGCATTTGAGAGCTGGTATGCCAACTGTCCAGGTCTTAAGGTAGTTGTTCCTTCCAATCCAGCGGATGCCAAAGGTTTATTGAAGAGCGCCATTCGGGATGATGATCCCGTAATCTTTATGGAATCTGAACAGATGTACGGTGATAAAGGCGAAGTGCCTGAAGGGGAATATACCATTCCGTTAGGTGTTGCGGATATTAAGAGGGAGGGTACGGATGTCACCATTGTGTCCTTCGGAAAAATTATCAAGGAAGCCTATAAGGCCGCAGCGGAATTGGAAAAAGAGGGCATAAGTTGCGAAATCATTGACATTAGAACGGTAAGACCAATGGATTACGATGCCATTCTCAACTCGGTAAAGAAGACCAATCGATTGGTTATCCTGGAAGAGGCGTGGCCCTTTGGCAATGTAGCCACGGAAATTATCTATCAAGTACAACACCAGGCATTCGACTATTTGGACGCCCCGGTAGTTAAATTGAACACTGCGGATACCCCGGCACCCTATTCCCCCGTGCTTTTGACAGAGTGGTTGCCCAATGCCCAAGATGTCATTAAGGCTGTTAAGAAAGTGTTATACAAAAACTAGAACAAAATTTGTAAGCTATATTAGCCCCGTCAACCTAAGTTGGTGGGGTTTTTCTTTTAAAGGGAACATTTTATTGATAGACTTCTACACGCAATCAAAGTAAACGAATAGTACAGGGAACCAGGGTAATGGTTTCCTATTTTATTATGAAAGGATTCCTTTTAACTGTTTTCTTTTTTGTTATCGCCTTCTCCTATTCCCAAACTAAAGTTGGAGGTATTGTAGTAGATGAATCTGGAGACCCCGTTGCCTTTGCCAATGTGTTGTTCAAGAATTCTTCGGAAGGTGCCATTACCAATGATAACGGCCGTTTTTATTTTGAATCGGATAACGACTATGATGTACTTATTATTTCCTTTATTGGGTATGAAACCCAAGAGTTGGAATTAAAGGGTAGTGTAAACCAAAATCTAAGGATAGTACTTCAAGAATCGACCGAGCAGTTAAATGAAGTGGTCATCTATGTAGGAAAACAATCCAAAAAGAATAACCCTGCGATTGATATCCTTAAAAAAATCTGGGCCAAGAAACGTGAGAATGGGGTTCGGATGTTTAAGAGTTACGAATATGATAAGTACGAAAAGGTCGAATTCGATCTAAACACCATAGACAGTGCCCTTATTAAGAGCAGGTTGTTCAAGGGATTGGAATTTATGTTCGAGAATTTGGATACCTCTCGGATTACCGGGAAAACCTACCTGCCCATGTTTTTGAATGAAGTTTCTTCCAGGATCTATGGCGATAATGGTTTGGGACTGGAAAAAGAGGATGTACTGGGAAACAAAAGCTCTGGATTTGGTGGAAACCAGGCCATTACGGCTTTTGTGGAAGACTTGTATTCGGATTACAACGTTTATGATAATTACCTCAAATTCTTTGATAAAAGCTTTACAAGTCCTTTGTCCAAGACCGGGGTGGATGTGTACAACTATGTGCTTTCGGACAGTACATTTATCGATAACAAATGGTGTTACAACATTATTTACTATCCACGCCGAAAAAATGAACTCACCTTTAAAGGGGATTTTTGGGTAAATGACACCACCTTCGCCATAAAGAAAATCAATATGGAGGTGGTGAAAAGTGCCAATATCAATTGGGTCAAGGAAATCTATATTGAACAGGATTTCAATGTCGTGAACGATTCGGTTTTCCTTTTAAAACGCGATTATATGCTCACCGATTTTGCTTTTTCCAAAAAGGAAACATCACGTGGGGTATACGGCAAGCGTACTACCGTTTTCGATAATTATCAATTTAATATGGACCGACCCAAGGACTTTTATAAGGCGGAATCGGATCCCTATGATCCCAGGGTCTTTTCCAGGGACAGTACCTTTTGGAAAAATGCCCGACTGGAGAAATTAAATGATGATGAGGCCGGAATTTTTAAATTGCTCGATACCCTGAAAACCGTTCCCAAGTTTAGGACCTATTATGATATTGTAAGTATTCTTGGTTCTGGATATATTGAGATTGACAAATGGGATTTGGACATTGGCGATATCTATAGCACTTTTGGTTTTAATGACGCGGAAGGCATTCGCCTACGTGCAGGGGCCCGTACCTTTTTTGGTCAAAATGACACCTGGCGTTTGGAGGGTTATATGGCCTATGGGTTTGAGGATAAAAAGTTCAAGCACGGATTTTCCGGTAAGTTTTTGTTGGATCGCAAAAATCGTTTGATTCTTTCGGGAGGTAACCGAAGGGATATTGAACAACTGGGAATTAGTCTTACCAGTACCACGGACGTATTGGGGAGGAGTATTGCTTCCTCGGCTTTGGTCACGGTGGGCAACAACAATCGGTTGAGCAATATCAACCTTTCCGTTTTGGCCCTGGAAATGGAACCGGTAAAAAATCTTCGCTTTAGGGTAGGGGGTTCCTTTCGCACCTTAAGTTCTGCCTTGCCGGAGGATTTCAGTTTGGATTATGTCGATCCAAGTTCCCCCACCGGGATTTCCTCTGAAGTAAAACAGTTTGATATCAATACCACGCTCATTTATACCCCCAATAGGAGAACCATTGGCTATGGCGTGGAGCGCAGGGACGTAAATGAAAACTACAGTACGTTGGTATTGAACTATACCAAAGGCTCCGAAGGTTTTCTGGAGAGTGATTTTAATTATCAAAGGCTTCAGTTTTCCTATATTCAACCATGGCAATTGGGTGGTTTTGGCAGATTGCGGAGTACCGTGGAGTTGGGCAAAACGTTTGGGGAAGTACCGCTTGGCCTATTGAGTGTTATCCCTGGTAATCAAACCCTATTTTCCCTGTACAATACTTTTCCGAATTTGGATTTTTACGAGTTTGTAACGGATACCTATGCCACAGTGCATTTGGAGCACAATTTTAACGGTCGTCTTTTTTCCAGGATTCCCTTGCTAAGAAAATTGAACCTTCGGGAAATTGTGGGGGTCAGAGGTGCTTGGGGTTCCATTTCCGATGCCAATATTGCATTGAGCTCTCCAAGCAATATCCCACTTCAGGCCCCTGATAAGGAACCGTATTGGGAATATTCCTTTGGAGTGGGCAATATCTTTAAGATTTTTCGAATCGATTTTAATTTCCGCGGCAATTACCTCGATGCTCCAAATGCCAGGCCTTTTGGTGTTACCGGTACTTTTGGTTTCAGTTTTTAAACCTAAAATAATCTAAAGCGGAACAATTTCGTACAATTACCTGCGTTCCACTACCTTTACCCAATAAAAACTAAAAAAATGTCCGCAAAAGATAACGTAACCTTTGATGTTCTCATAGAAATACCTAAAGGAAGTCGTAACAAATATGAGTACGATTTCACCTTGCACAAAATTCGATTTGATAGGACCTTGTTCTCTTCGATGATGTACCCTGGGGATTATGGGTTTATACCGGAAACACTGGCTTTGGACCAAGATCCCCTAGATGTACTGGTCATTGGGACCGAGCCAACCTTTCCCATGGTGGTCATGGAGGTAAAACCTATTGGGGTTTTCCATATGACGGATGAAAAGGGCCCTGATGAGAAGATCATCTGTGTTCCGGTTAACGATCCCATCTGGAGCAAAAACAATGATATAAGCGATTTAAATCCCCACAGGTTAAAGGAAATAGAACATTTCTTCCAAGTGTATAAAGATCTGGAGGAAAAAAAAGTGGATACCGGTGGCTGGAGTGGGGCCGATGAAGCCAAGGAGATTTACAAAAAATGCGTTCAACGTTATCAGGAGAGCAGTCATAAAATGAAGCGTACTTTTATGATTTAAGCACTTCAAAATGAAATAAAAAGCCCGTTGCTGATGCCAGTAACGGGCTTTTTTTATTCTAAGTCATTTTACTACATTTGCAGCCATCAAAAATTCTTAAGAAAACCTGAAAATTAACTGAATAAACTATGGAACAAATCGTAACATTTTTACCGGCCTTTGGTGTGCTTGGCCTATTGTATGTCTTTATTAGGAGCGGATGGGTCTCCAAACAAGACGTGGGCGAGGAGAAAATGGCCAAAATTGCCAAAAACATTGCAGATGGAGCTATGTCCTTTCTTAAAGCCGAATACAAAATCCTTAGTGTTTTTGTGGCGGCAGTAGCGGTTTTGCTCTTTTTCAAAGGAAGCAATGAACCCGGTAGCAATGGTATGGTGGCCGTTTCTTTTATAGTAGGTGCCATTTGTTCCGCCCTGGCCGGATTTATTGGAATGAAGGTCGCGACCAAAGCCAATGTGAGAACCACACAAGCGGCCAGGACTTCATTGGGCAAGGCCTTGGAAGTTGCTTTTGCTGGAGGTGCCGTAATGGGACTTGGTGTTGTTGGTTTAGGCGTATTGGGTCTTAGTGGGTTGTTCATGATATATAGCGGACAAGGTTGGGAAATTGGAGAGGTATTGAACGTCCTTTCCGGGTTCTCCCTGGGTGCATCGTCCATTGCATTGTTTGCCCGTGTAGGCGGAGGTATCTACACCAAGGCTGCCGATGTTGGTGCCGACCTTGTGGGTAAAGTGGAGGCAGGCATTCCGGAAGACCACCCTTTAAACCCTGCTACCATCGCGGATAACGTGGGGGATAATGTAGGTGATGTTGCCGGTATGGGTGCTGACCTTTTTGAATCTTACGTTGGGTCCATCATAGGGACCATGGTATTGGGTGCCGCATTTACGCAAATTCCCGCATTCCAGGGAACCTTTGACGGTCTTGGGGCGGTATACCTTCCCTTGGTATTGGCTGCCGTTGGTATTTTGATGTCCATTATCGGTACCTTCTTTGTCCGTGTAAAGGACGGGGGAAATCCACAAACAGCCCTGAACATTGGTGAATTTGGCTCTGCAGGGTTGATGTTGGTGGCGTGCTATTTTATCATCACCTCCATGTTGCCGGAAAGCTGGACCTTCAATGGGATAGAATATGGTTCTTTAGGTGTTTTTATTGCAGTGCTTGCTGGATTGATCGCCGGGCTCGCCGTAGGTAAGGTAACGGAATATTATACCGGAACCGGTACAAAACCGGTGAACTCCATTGTTCGTCAGTCAGAAACGGGCTCAGCTACCAATATTATTGCCGGTTTAGGGGTAGGTATGATGTCTACCATGTTCCCCATTATCCTAATCGCAGGAGCAATTTTGGTTTCGCATCACTTTGCGGGTCTTTATGGAATTGCGATTGCTGCCGTTGGGATGTTGGCCAATACGGGCATTCAGTTGGCGGTAGATGCTTACGGACCTATTTCCGACAATGCCGGTGGGATAGCGGAGATGGCAGAATTGCCTAGCGAGGTACGCGAACGTACCGATAAATTGGATGCCGTTGGAAATACTACCGCTGCCATTGGTAAAGGATTTGCCATTGCTTCGGCGGCTTTGACGGCTTTGGCCTTGTTTGCGGCCTTCATGCAAACGGCCAATGTGCAAGGAATTGATGTTTCCAAGCCCACCGTAATGGCTGGACTATTGGTTGGGGGGATGCTCCCATTTGTATTCTCGGCACTATCGATGAATGCCGTAGGAAGGGCTGCCATGGCGATGATTGAGGAAGTACGTCGCCAATTTAGGGACATTCCCGCATTGAAGGCTGCTTTGGAAGTTATGCGCAAATACGATTCCGATTTATCCAAAGCTTCGGATGCGGA
The DNA here is from genome assembly GCF_023016285.1 of Muricauda sp. SCSIO 64092. Lineage (GTDB taxonomy): Bacteria > Bacteroidota > Bacteroidia > Flavobacteriales > Flavobacteriaceae > Croceivirga. The sequence continues at coordinate 900,523 of NZ_CP095413.1, read as the reverse complement.
TAGAAAAATATTCGATGCCGCCGATGGTGTTGCGGAGTATGATAAATGTGTGGAGATTTCCACACAAGCCTCCATTAAGGAAATGGTGTTGCCCGGGTTACTGGCCATTGCCGTTCCCGTGGCTGTAGGCTTTATTGGTGGAGCAGAAATGTTGGGCGGCTTGTTGGCCGGTGTTACCACCGCAGGGGTATTGATGGCCATTTTCCAATCCAATGCCGGTGGGGCCTGGGATAACGCCAAAAAAACTATTGAAGGTGAAGGGCGAAAAGGTTCCGATGCCCACAAGGCTGCCGTTGTAGGGGATACGGTTGGTGACCCTTTTAAAGATACTTCCGGACCTTCGTTGAACATTTTGTTGAAGTTAATGAGTGTTGTGGCACTGGTTATTGCGCCCAGTATAGCCATTAGCGCGGATAAAATGATGGCCTATAATGAAGAAAGGGTACCTACCGAGGTTGTAGAACAACAAGAGCAACAAATTCGTGTAGAGATGAGCAATACTGAAGACGGTAGGTTCAAAGCAATTGTTACAACCACTACTGAAATCAATGGTGAAGTGAGTGAGGTGGTCGAAGAATTTACCGGAACTACCAAGGAAGAGGTCAACGCAAAGATAGCGGCGTATAACAAGAATATATCCATGGAATACTAGCTAATTCAAATAATTCCATTGAAAAACCATCCGTTTACGGATGGTTTTTTTGTTTTGTACCAACTTCTTTAAGGTTATTGAAGGACAAAATTAATGGGTACTGAAAAAGGAACTTTTACCGGTGTCCCCCGTTGTTTACCCGGAGTCATTTTAGGAAGTTTTGAGATGATCCGAGCGGCTTCCTTCTCAAGAATTTGATAAGGCCCCCGAAGTTTTACATCATCAACGGTACCGTCTTTTTGAATGGTGAATTGAACATAGACTTTTCCCTGTTGGTTCATCGTAATGGCCGATTCAGGGTACTTAAAATTTCTCCGAATATGTGTTTGCATCATTTCCTGAAAACAAGCATGTTTATCTGAGGCGTCCTCACAACCTGGAAATATAGGTTTATCCTCTACTACAATAAAGCTTACCGACTCATTGGGTATATCATCCACTACGGGAATGTCGTCAATGGTCGGTATTTCCAAATCAGAGTCGGATTCCGGGATTTCAAATAGGGTGTCGTCCTTTTCATCCGTATCTTCAATGATTTCAATAACCGGAGGAGCAATAATAGGTTTAGGTTTGATGGGTTCGGGAGTTTTGATAAAGGGCACTTGTTCATTAGGTAAGAAATCAGGATTGTCCAGTTTGCCCAGGTAAATGGTATCATTTTCAAATGTTTTCCATTCCAATGCGACATACGATAACCCTAAGACCAGACACAATCCCAAAACAAAGTACAAACCTGAATTTTTCTCTATTCGCATCTTTTTATTCTTTTTTACTTCCATGACATCAAATTTTAGTTACTACCTTGAAAGTAAAGGCAGCTAATGGATTTTGAAACCAAGAATGAGGGAAGTGGTTGTTTGGTTTAGGCTAATTTGGGATTTCCCTTTGCTTTGCGCTTTCGAGATGACAATACATACGCCATCGTCATTTCGAACTTTAGGGAGAAATTTTAAACAGAAAGGGATGTATACCTCACGGAAGTGAGAGTGGGATGTAATTAAAACAACCCATGGATTTCTGCATCGATGCGGTTGATGACTTCTCCCAAATCTTCGGGATTGTCCACAAAATTGATGTCATCTACATTAAAAACCAATAATTTGCCTTTTTCGTAGGTATTGATCCACGCTTCATAGCGTTCGTTCAATCGGCTCAAATAATCAATGGAGATACTGCTTTCATATTCTCTGCCCCGGGTATGGATCTGCTCTACCAGGTTGGGGATGGAACTCCGCAGGTATATCATTAAATCCGGTGGTTGCACCAAACTTTCCATCAATTCAAACAGACTTTTGTAGTTGTTAAAGTCCCTATTGGTCATCAAGCCCATGGCATGCAGGTTGGGAGCGAAAATATGGGCGTCCTCATAAATGGTGCGATCCTGGATTACATTTTTCCCACTTTTCCGAATCTTTAAAATCTGCCGATACCGGCTATTCAAAAAATAAATTTGAAGGTTAAAGCTCCAACGTTCCATTTGGGTATAAAAATCATCCAAATACGGATTGTCCACCACATCCTCAAAATGGGCTTCCCATTTGTAATGTTTTGCCAATAAGGTGGTCAATGTGGTTTTTCCTGCTCCTATATTTCCAGCTACGGCAATGTGCATGGGGTTGTATTTTTGTTAGCGGATTTTTAAAAAGTCGGAGCCCGCAATATACAACGAATAATGGTTTTTTTAGGAACATTAAGAACTGAAATTCCTCAGGTTTCAACAAATCAATTTGTATCCATAACCGCGCACGTTGATTATCTGTATGTTCTCATCCTTCTTGAGCTTTTTACGTAATTTGGTGATGAACACGTCCATGCTACGGGCATTAAAGAAGTCATCATCGCCCCATAGACGTTTCAGGATAATGGAGCGATCTAAAATCTCATTGGGCTTTTCAGTTAAATGATAAAGTAGTTCGGCCTCGCGATGGATCAGGTGGATTTCTTCATTTTCAATCTGTAGGAGTTGTTTGATATAGTTGAAATGAAACCTCCCAATTGAAATGACCTCTTTGGACCTTTTGTGCTGCATTCGGCCCAACAATGCCTTAATTCGCACAATCAGCTCTTCCATACTGAATGGCTTTTTCAAATAATCATTCCCCCCATGAACAAAACCCTGAACAACGTCTTTGGTTTGTGATTTGGCCGTCAAAAAGATGATGGGGATTTGCTTGTCATAATTCCTGATTTCCTGGGCCAGTGCAAAACCGTCCAATTTTGGCATCATCACATCCAGGACCAAAAGTTCAGGTTTTTTTGTCTTATAGACCTGTAGGGCCTTTTCACCGTCATCGCAAAGAAATACTTCAAAATCACGGGTTTCCAGACTTTCCTTAATAATCATGCCCAATGCGGGTTCATCTTCGGCAAGCAGGATTTTGATGGTTGCACTCATAAGGTTACTTTAAAGACGGTATTTTTTTTGGTAGGCACCAATTGTATGCTGCCACCATGCTTTTCGATAATTTTTTTGGTATAGAACAGGCCAATTCCAAAGCCTTTCACATCATGGCGGTTACCCGTGGGAATGCGATAAAATTTATCGAAGATTTTTTCACGTTGTGAAGGATCAATGGGTCCACCGTCATCGGCCACGGTAATTTCAAGGCCATCCATTAATGAGGTAATGTTCAACGCTATTTTCTTAAAAACTTTACGGTGACCGTTGACTACCAGTACAACGAATACAAAAACCGGGTAGGGGGGGTGAGCAGTTATTACGATTTTTTGAATGCCGCTTTGTATTTTGAAAGGGAAGATAGTCCTTGGGAGATTAAGGTTACGGGGTTGAACCTTTTGAACACGGCTTCGATTCGTCAAGATTCCTTTAGTGAAAACCTGATCAGCACCTTTGAATATTTTGTACAACCAAGATATTTTCTGCTCAGTGTAAAATATTCCCTTTGATTTTTTCTGAAAACGGGTCTGACAATGAAAGATTTTATATTTTTGGCCTCCGATAATGAGGACAGATTTGACTGATTGCAACCTCTATAAAAAATGCTAAAAAGCAGTGTAAACTTCTTTGAGGGCATTCGTCAAATCTTGTCACTAAACTAAATTGAATGCCGTATTTATTTACCTCTGAATCCGTAAGTGAGGGACATCCGGATAAAATTGCGGACCAAATCAGCGATGCCTTATTGGACAATTTTTTAGCCTTTGACAGTAATAGTAAAGTGGCTTGTGAAACTTTGGTCACAACAGGACAGGTGGTATTGGCCGGAGAAGTGAAGAGCGGAACGTATTTGGATGTGCAGACCATTGCCCGGGAGGTCATTAACAAAATTGGCTATACCAAGGGCGAATATCAATTCAGTGGGGATTCCTGTGGGGTGATTTCCCTAATTCATGAACAATCCCAAGATATCAATCAAGGTGTGGATAGGACCACCAAAGAGGAACAGGGTGCCGGGGATCAGGGAATGATGTTTGGGTATGCCACTAAGGAAACAGAGAATTATATGCCCTTGGCCTTGGATATTTCACATAAAATCCTACAGGTTTTGGCCGAATTAAGGCGGGAAGGAAATACGATTACCTATTTACGTCCGGATGCCAAAGCCCAAGTAACCATTGAATATTCCGATGATAATGTGCCACAACGAATTGATACTATAGTGGTTTCCACCCAGCATGACGATTTTGACGAAGATGAAGCCATGCTGGCCAAAATAAAGACGGATATCATCGAAACCTTGATTCCCAGGGTTAAATCGCAATTGCCCAGTACCATCCAGCAACTCTTTGATGATGATATTACCTATCACATCAATCCAACGGGAAAATTTGTCATTGGAGGCCCACATGGTGATGCAGGTCTTACTGGGCGTAAAATTGTGGTAGATACCTATGGGGGCAAGGGAGCGCATGGAGGAGGTGCTTTTAGCGGGAAAGACCCCAGTAAGGTAGATCGAAGTGCCGCCTATGCGGCCAGACATGCTGCAAAGAATTTGGTGGCGGCCGGAGTTGCGGATGAGTTGTTGGTCCAGGTAAGTTATGCCATTGGGGTAGTGGAACCCACATCCATTTTTGTTGATAGCTATGGCACTTCAAAAGTAGGTCTTAGTGATGGGGAGATTGCCAAGAAAGTGGCCACGCTTTTTGATATGAAACCCTATGCCATAGAGAACAGGTTAAAGCTTCGAAACCCTATATATTCGGAAACTGCGGCCTATGGCCATTTTGGGAAAGTACCCAAAACGGTAACCAAGGTATTCGAGTCTCCCTACAATGGCCGTATTGAAAAAGAAGTGGAGCTTTTCACCTGGGAAAAATTGGATAAAGTGGAAGAGGTAAAGACCGCTTTTGGGTTGTAACCTCACCATAACGGTAGTTTCGAGAAGCTAACCTGTCCAGAATGAAGTATTTCTTTAGCACCCCTACTTGCTGAGGTACGGGAAGGTGTCATTCTTTGGATAACTAGGGCAATTCCTTGGAAATGGTCATAAGTAGCCAGTCCCATTCTTTTGCCTTCTTAATTCTTCGTAGTTTTAGAGCCTGTTTGGGAATTTGTGATTGGAATTGTTATAGACCATTTTTAGTGCGGAATGAGGCACGACATAGCGAAAGCTATGGGCGAGCCGATGCGATGGAAAAGCATAGCCATAGTTATGGGCTAAAATTTTAACAATGTGCCGTGCAAAAAGGGACATAAGAAAACAATTGACAAATTCCCAAACAGGCTCTTAAATTTCAATCCAATAGAAAAACTCCATGAAGCAGACCATTCGTCTTTTTGTTGTTTCAGCTTTCTTTTTAATGGCGTTTCAATCCTGTAAAAAAACAACCCAGAAGGGGGGACTTGAAGTAGCTGAAAACTATGTGGCCAATAACTATACCAAGCAGGAGGTCGATATAGAAATGAGGGATGGGGTAAAATTGCATACCACCATCTACTCCCCAAAGGATACTTCCAAAGCATACCCCATTATCATGCAACGAACGCCTTACAGTTCAAGGCCTTATGGAAAAGGGAACTTTAGAAAACAGATAGGGCCCAATAGCAATATGATGAAGGAGGGCTATATTGTGGTGTATCAAGATGTCAGGGGGCGTTGGTTAAGTGAAGGGCATTATGAAAATATGCGGGCCTATATTCCAAACAAGACGGATAGTACTCAAATCGATGAAAGCTCGGATACCTATGATACCATTGAGTGGCTGGTAAACCATGTTGCTAACAACAATGGGCGTGTTGGGCTTTGGGGCATTTCATATCCCGGGTTTTATGCTACCTATGGGACCATAGATGCCCATCCCGCTTTAAGGGCATCTTCACCCCAAGCCTGTATTGGGGACTTCTTTTTTGACGATTTTCACCATAATGGTGCCTATTTGTTGAGTTATTTCCGGGCGACCTCCCTTTTTGGAACACCACGACCCAATGGAGATCAGCCTATTGATACCGCCTGGTACACCCTTCCAGATATTGGAACGGAAGACCAATATGAATTTTTCCTGGAGGCAGGCCCCCTCAAAAATCTAAACGCTTTTTTTGAGTATGATATCAAAGACCAAACCTCCTTGGCCCCCGATGGTATGACCGATGATTTCTTTTGGAATGAATTGAAGGAACATCCCAATTATGATAAACTCTGGCAACGGCGGGGATTGATACAGCATTTGGACAAAACCAAACCGCATGTCGCTACAATGATCGTCGGCGGGTGGTTTGATGCCGAAGATTTGTATGGTCCTCTGGAAACCTACAAAAACATTGAAAAACACAATACAGGAGCGTACAACACTATGGTTTTTGGTCCCTGGGACCATGGCCGATGGGCAAGACGCAATGGCCGGAGTTTAGTGGGCAATTATTATTTTGGGGATTCCATTTCGGAGTTTTACCAGGATAAGATTGAAACGCGGTTTTTTCATCACTTTTTAAAGGGAGAAGCCGATGGCAAAACGGGGCTGCCGGAAGCTTATGTGTACGATTCCGGCAGAAAGGAATGGAGCGAAATGGATGCCTGGCCCCCCAAGCAGATAACAAAGAAAACGATGTTCCTTTCAGAAAATCAGGAGTTGACCTTGGAGCCTAAAGGGACCAAGGGCATTCAGTTCGTTAGCGATATCAAAAAGCCAGTTCCCTATTCCGAGGATATTAAATCGGTCTTTACCCCAAGAAAATACATGACGGATGACCAACGGTTCGCAGCAAGACGTTCCGATGTTTTGGTTTTTGAAACTAAAGTGCTGGAAGAAGACTTGACTTTGGCTGGGCCCATTATGGCCAATCTTAAGGTTGCTACCACGGGCACTGCGGCCGATTGGATCGTAAAGGTAATTGATGTACATCCGGCTGATGCGGAAACCAATGAGGAAATGCAGGATCATCTAAAAATGAGCAACTACCATTTAATGGTTCGAAGTGAAGTGTTGCGGGGACGTTTTCGAAATAGCTTTACCCATCCGGAACCATTTACCCCAAATACAAAGACCACTGTCGATATTAAATTGCAAGATGTCTTTCATACGTTCAAAAAGGGACATCAACTCCAAGTCCAGGTGCAGAGTACCTGGTTTCCATTGATCGATCTAAATCCGCAGACCTATGTGGAAAATATCTTTAAAGCGGAGGAAAGCGATTTTAAAACACAGACCCATACCGTATTTACGGATTCCAATTTGGAGTTTTCCGTTTTGGAATAAGAACTCATTCCAAAAAATTTAAATGAGTTCTAAACGAATTGATTTTCGATGAAAAGGTGTTGTGCGTTCGGTATTTATGAAAGGTGATTCCAAAAAGCGAACTAAAAAACCGTGGCCCACAAAGGCCGCAATGGAACAAATCTACGAGGCCAAGCTATGGGGGGACAATGGATCTAGGTTTTACTCTGGTCACGGTTCCCACCATCCAAGGATGGTTGATCCCTATGTTGGGATTTTAACGGAATTCCTGAAATCTTTTGAGGAACCCATTACGGTGTGTGATTTGGGCTGTGGCGATTTTAATGTTGGAAAGGAATTAGTGCCTTATGTCCGGAAATATATTGCTGTGGATATTGTTCCCGAGCTCATTGATTTTAATACCAAAACGTTCCAACATCCAAATTTGAAATTCCAGTGCTTGGATATGGCCAAGGACAATTTACCTGATGGGGACTGTGCCATTTTAAGGCACGTATTGCAACATTTATCGAATGCCGAAGTTGAAAATGTGGTGAACAAGCTGTATGGTTTTGATTATGTTGTTTTAACGGAACATGTCCCGAAGGGTCATTTTATACCCAATAAGGACATTGTTTCCGGTCAGGGAATCCGTTTAAAAAAACAAAGTGGTTTGGATTTGTTAAAAGCTCCATTTCGCTTGAAGGTAAAAGAAGGGAAACCATTATTGTCCGTTTGCCCAACGAATCAAAAAGGAGTAATCATCACAACCTTATATAGGTTGTCCTGATTGGTGTTTTCCACGATGGTACCATTGCTGTCGCGAGTTGATAACTCCTATTATAAAGATTGTTTCGAACGAATGTGGAAATCTAAAAATCGCAAAGTCCCACCAATCCACTGGGATTTTGTGAATTTTTTCAAAATGATTAGGTTTTTAGAAAATTCTGCCTTTATATTTGTTCCAATAAGTTCAAACACGTATTGAATAGTTATCAAGAAAGGTGGAGGGAATGGACCCTGTGAAGCCTTAGCAACCCTCGTCTTCGAGAAGGTGCTAAATTCTACCCATTCCAAATTTGTTTTTGGGACCGGTTGAAGTGATTTCAACTATTTATGGGAAGGATAACAACTACCGATGTATTCGGTTCGCTTTCTTATAACTTTTTGATTTTGCTACTCTCATAAGGAGGGAGCTTCGTGTTTTTAAATCATTTTATAACTAAAAATTTAAAAACCATGAGCGATCAAAATTTTTCAAATGCCACAAACGCCCTGCATGCTGGGCATGACACCACGCAAACCAGTGGTACAAGAGCGGTACCCATTTTTCAGTCCACTTCATATGTCTTTAAGGACACCGATCATGCTGCCAATCTTTTTTCCTTGGCCGAACTGGGTTTTATTTACACCCGTCTGAATAATCCAACGAACCAAATCTTGCAGGAGCGCTTAGCCGCTATTGAAGGTGGGGTAGGGGCGGTGGTATTTGCCTCGGGCACAGCGGCCATTTCAACTGGACTATTGACCTTGTTGAGGACTGGCGACCATATTGTTGCATCAAGTAGCCTTTACGGAGGAACCTTTAACCTATTAAAGGTTACCTTACCACGTTTAGGTATCACCACCACATTTGTGGATGCATCCGATCCAGAAAATTTTGGAAAGGCCGTACAGGAAAATACTCGGGCTATTTTTGTGGAATCTTTGGGGAATCCAAAATTGGACGTATTGGATTTAAAAGCAATATCAGCGCAGGCCAAGGCCGCTAAAGTTCCGTTTATTGTTGATAATACCGTGGCCACTCCAGGACTTTTAAATCCTATTGAGCACGGAGCAAACCTGGTTATTCATTCCTTGACCAAATACATCAACGGAAATGGTACCGCTTTGGGTGGTGCCATAATTGATGCCGGTACCTTTGATTGGGCCAATGGCAAATTCCCAGAATTTACGGAACCTTCTGCCGGCTATCATGGATTGGTGTATCATGAGGCATTGGGTGCCGCCGCATTTACCTTTAAATTGATTTTGGAAGGTCTTCGCGATTTTGGGGGTGCCCTGAGTCCATTCAATGCTTTCCAGATTATACAGGGCTTGGAAACCCTGGACGTCCGTATCAAAAAGCACAGCGAAAATGCATTGACTTTAGCAAAATGGTTACAGGATAGGGATGAAGTGGCTTGGGTAAACTATCCTGGGCTAGCGACCAGCAAATACAAGGATTTGGCCGATGCATACTTGCCAAAAGGGCAGAGTGGTTTGGTAACTTTCGGAGTAAAGGGTGGTTTTGAAGCGGCTAAGCAATTGACCGATGCTACAAAGGTGTTCTCCTTATTGGCCAATATCGGTGACACCAAGTCTTTGATCATACATCCTGCCAGTACAACCCATCAACAATTGTCCGAAAAAGAACAGTTAAGTACCGGGGTATCCCAAGATTTGATTCGTTTGTCCGTAGGTCTTGAAGATTTGGATGATTTAAAGGCCGATCTAGAGCAGGCATTTGCCACGATCGACAAATCAATTCTTGCATAAAAATGATTGGCCCGTAAGGTTTAAAAGCCTTACCAGTCTTGAATTTGTAGATGTATATGCTCCAAAAATTGGAAATAAAGGATTTCACTACCCTCAGTGGTCATACCCAGGATGTTCAACTGTCCTATGAGGTCTTTGGACAGCCTTTGGACAAGGCACCTATTGTTTTGGTCAATCATGCCCTAACGGGAAATTCCAATGTGGCCGGAGCAAAGGGGTGGTGGACGGATTTGATTGGCGATGGGAAGTGTATCAATACCCAGAAGTTTGCTGTTTTGGCCTTTAATATTCCGGGCAATGGTTACGATGGCTTTGTTATTGATGCTTATAAGGAATTTGTGGCCGGAGATGTGGCCCGTATTTTTTTGGAAGGACTGGAACTCTTAAGGATTACCCGTCTTTTTGCCATCATTGGGGGATCTCTGGGGGGCGGAATTGCCTGGGAAATGGCTGCACTGAATCCCAATTTGACCAAACATTTAATTCCCGTGGCCTCTGATTGGAAGTCCACGGATTGGCTGATCGCCAATTGTCAGATTCAGGAACAGATTTTAAAAAACTCGAGTCAGCCCGTCCATGATGCCCGAATGCATGCCATGCTGTGTTACCGTACACCGGAATCCTTTAAGGAACGTTTTCAACGAAGTACAAATGAGGAACTGAACGTTTTTAATGTAGAGAGTTGGTTGATGCACCATGGGAAAAAGTTGCAGGAACGCTTTCAACTGTCGGCCTACCGCCTGATGAACCAATTGCTAAAGACCATTGATATTACCCGAAATGGGGATGGGGATTTTGAAGCCCTGCAAAACAGTGCCATTAAAATCCATATTGTTGGGGTAAATTCCGATTTGTTCTTCACTGCCGAGGAAAATAAGGAAACCTACCGCAGAATTGCCCAGACCAATTCCAATGTTACTTATGGTGAGGTGCAATCCCTGCATGGACATGATGCCTTTTTGATTGAGTTCAAACAACTGGAAAACCTTTTAAAAGCGGTTTTTCCCTCGGAAAATGATAAACCATTTAAGGTCCTTAAGTTTGGGGGAAAATCCCTTAGCAATGGTAATGGCCTTAAAACCGTACTTCAAATCATAGAAAAACGGGCTTTGAAAGGGGAACGTTTGGCGGTGGTGCTTTCGGCCCGTGAACGTACTACCGATAAGTTGGAGGAGGTCCTTGATCTGGCTGCAAAAGGCAAGGATTTCAAATCGACCTTGGCACAATTGTTTGCGTATCAAACCGAAGGATTTCAAATTGATTTTTCCCATGAAACTGAAAGGCTCACAAAAATATTGGAGGGAGTTTCCCTTATTGGGGATTATAGTTTGAAGACCAAAGATGAGGTCCTGGCCTTTGGCGAGGTATTTTCGGTAAAATTGGTGGCGAAGTTATTGGGGGAACAAGGATTGTCAACACATTTTGTGGACTCGCGTGAACTTTTGGTTACCGATAGCACTTTTGGCGATGCAAGAATCAATGAAAATGGATCAAAGGCCAAAGTACTGGCACGTTTTGTTGACTTTTCAAATGGTGATCTGCCCATCATCACCGGGTTCATAGCAGCCAATAAACGGGGGGAAACCACTACTTTGGGTAGAAATGGCAGCAATTATACCGCCGCTTTATTGGCCAATTACCTGGATGCGGAGGAGCTCCTCAACTATACCCATGTAGATGGTATCTACACGGCCAATCCCGACTTGGTCAGGGAAGCAAAGATCATTGAAAACCTGTCCTACGGAGAGGCCAATGAGTTGGCCAATTTTGGCGCCAAGGTCCTGCATGCCAAGACTATTATCCCATTGATTGAAAAAAACATCCCACTTCGGATTTTAAATACGTTCAATCCAGATACCACCGGAACCCTGATCAGTTCCAAAAGCGAGAAAGATGGTATTACCTCACTTTCGGTTTTGGAGGATGTCTCTTTGATAAATTTGGAAGGTAGGGGGCTTTTGGGCAAGGTTGGGGTGGATGCCCGTATTTTTAGTGCATTGGAGAAAAGGAATATCAATGTGGGAATTATTTCCCAAGGTTCTTCGGAACGTGGTATCGGCCTTGTGGTGGATTCCAATAGGGCGGAGGATGCCAAAAAGGCCCTACAGGATGAATTTCAGACCGATTATACCAGTAAGGATGTCAACTCCATTTCGGTGCGCAAGGATGTCGCGGTCATTTCTGCTGTGGGTCAGGACCTAAGCTCGTTCCATAGACCCTTCAATGCTTTGGTGAAGAACAAGGTTGTGCCCTTGTTGTTCAATAATACGGTTTCTGGGAAGAATGTGAGCTTGGTGGTCAAAAAGGAAGATTTGACCAAGGCCGTAAACGTGATGCATGGACAATTGTTTGGTGTGAACAAACGCATTAATCTGTTCATTTTCGGACATGGTACGGTTGGGGGTACCTTGGTTGATCAAATCTTACGATCCGCCAAGAAAATTGAAGGGCGCAAAGGCATTGAGTTGGTTTTGGTGGGTATTGCCAATTCCCGTGAAGTACTTTTAAGGGTTGAGGGGATTTCCGGGAACTGGAAGAAACAATTGAAGGAACAAGGGGAACCCTATCTAATTACGGATATTATCGACTATGCTTCAAAACACCACCTGGAAAACCTTATTGCCGTGGATAATACGGCAAGCATTGATTTTGTCCAAAATTATGAGGTATTGATCAAAGAAGGCTTTGATTTGGTATCTTCCAATAAAATAGCCAATACTTTGGACTTTGATTTTTACGGTAAGGTGCGCCATGCCCTAGGGGAAAATCAAAAGCAATATTTGTACGAAACCAATGTAGGGGCCGGCCTACCCTTAATTGACACCATACAGTTGTTACATCTTTCAGGAGAAAACATTACCCGTATTAAGGGAGTGTTCTCAGGATCATTAAGTTATATTTTCAACAGTTTTTCAGACTTGGACAAGCCTTTTTCCAGGATAGTCATTGAAGCTATGGAAAAAGGATATACCGAACCGGACCCAAGGGAGGATTTGTCAGGTAATGACGTGGGACGAAAACTTCTCATTCTGGCACGGGAGCTTGATTTGCACAATGAGTTTACGGATATTTCCATAGAAAATTTGATTCCTAAGGAATTGGAACAAATAGAAAAGGAAGAGTTCATCTCGAAGGTGTCCATTTTGGATTCAAAATTTCAGGAAATCAAATTGCAACAGAAACCGGATCATGTATTGCGATACATTGGGGATTTGCATGGCGATTTACAACAGGAAAAGGGCATTTTGGAAGTGAAGCTGGTTTCAGTTCCTAAAAGTAGTTCCCTTGGGCAGGTCAAAGGTTCGGACTCCATCATTGAAATCTATACCGAATCTTATGGCGATAAACCTTTGGTCATACAAGGGGCGGGAGCAGGTGCTGCGGTAACGGCAAGAGGGGTATTTGGGGATATTTTAAGAATAGCAGAGAAATTGTAGGAATATAGATTTTGGAAATACGAATTTAGAATGGCATTGTGTGAAAAACGAATAGCATAAAGCGAATGGGGTAGAGTGAATTATGAAAAAAAAGGACAACCAACAACCAACAACGAATAACCAGCGTTTCGAAACCAACGCCATCAGGAACCAATTGGATAGGACCCAATATTTGGAGCACTCTTCCCCTATGTTTTTGACTTCCAGTTATGTGTTTGAAGATGCCGAAGATATGCGGGCGTCTTTTGCAGAGGAAAAGGAACGCAATATTTATTCGCGGTATTCCAATCCCAACACTTCCGAATTTGTTGAAAAGATATGCCGGATGGAAGGTGCGGAAGCGGGTTTTGCCTTTGCATCTGGAATGGCAGCCGTATTCTCCACTTTTGCAGCACTTTTGGACAGCGGGGACCACATTTTAAGTGCCCGAAGTGTTTTTGGCTCTACCCACAGCTTGTACACCAACTTTTTTCCGAAGTGGAATATAAAGACCTCATTTTTTGAGGTCGACGATTTAGAAGGGTTGGAGTCCAAAATCCAGCTAAATACGAAGATAATCTATGCCGAATCCCCTACCAACCCTGGAGTGGATGTGCTTGATTTGGAATTTATAGGTCAAGTAGCCAAAAAACATAACCTGATCTTTATTGTTGATAATTGCTTCGCATCCCCCTATTTGCAACAACCGATACAGTTCGGAGCGGATTTGGTGATTCATTCGGGAACCAAACTTATGGATGGTCAGGGAAGGGTCTTGGCCGGAATTACGGTAGGGAACAGTGCATTGGTGGAAAAGATATATCGTTTCTCCCGGATCACGGGTCCCGCCCTGTCCCCGTTTAATGCCTGGGTGCTTTCAAAGAGCTTGGAGACTTTGGCAATACGAGTGGAAAGGCATTGTAAAAATGCACTGCAATTGGCCCAATTCCTGGAGGGACATGGTAAAATCAATTGGGTGAAATATCCGTTTCTGAAATCACATCCAAATTATGAAATGGCCAAAAAACAGATGAAGGCAGGAGGGTGCGTCGTGGCTTTTGAAGTGAAGGGCGGACTGGAAGCCGGTCGTAAGTTCTTTGATTCCATTAAATTATTATCCCTTTCTGCCAATTTGGGGGATTCCAGAAGTATCGTTACCCATCCCGCATCGACCACCCACAGCAAGCTTTCGGAAGAAGAGCGTTCAAGGGTCGGGATTACCGATGGCATGGTACGCGTTTCGGTCGGGTTGGAACATATTGACGATATTATCGCAGATGTTAAGCAGGCATTGGAGGAAATGAAATGATAGCATACGATAAAACTGTGGGCTATTCCCTTTTATTTTCCTGTTTTGATTGCACCCAGCACCAAAGAGAGGGTGGAGAAAACCAGTAGAACCCCGGGAATGACAGCACCCAAATAGAATGCTAGCAGGGAATCGATACATACGAGGAGGGAAGTAAAAAACAATACCTTTTTAATTTCATGTTTCATAAAAAGCGTCAATAGCCCTAATCCAGCCAGTCCCAAAAGGTGTATGGATGGATGGGCAAATAAAACGGGAAAAATTTCAATTAAAAAAGGTTTGGAGTTGGACTGCCGCATTAAATCGTTGACGTAATGAAGTCCACTTCCGTGAAATAGCGCCATACCCATTAGAAGGGTGCAACCAAATACAGTGGATGCCTTGGCAATTTTGGATTTAGCCATTTTTCCAATTTTAGTGTCTACCGGAATAGACGCGGAATTTCCTTAAATGGATGCTTCAAGGTGCTAATTAGTGGTTTGTCGCTGACTCAAATTGATAAACTTGGCGCTTTTATTGTTGTGAAACTATGATGAAATCGTTGAATTGGGCTAGTCGAACACCATACATGGCTATACCTTGGCGGCTGTAATTTTGTCCAGTTCCAGTTCCATTTCCAATTGTTCAAGATTTTTTTGAAATCCCATCTTATGGAAAAAATCGTTTATGCCTTTCGACCTTTTATCCACATTAATGACCGAAAACGTATTTCCATATTTTTTTGTCAATTCAAAAATGAGGGTGGACGCCATTCCTTTTTTTCTAAAATCCCTATCAATAGCGATTTGCTGTATTCTTTGGGTCGTTGGATTGTAAATCACATAACCGACCAACCGATTTTCAAAATAGGCGCCCAAGGAAACGGTGCTGGTCATTAATTCATCCAGTACATGGCTTGAATTTTGCCAAGTGGGAAAAACATCCCAAAAGGATTTCATCAAATCCCAGTCATAGCTTTGCAAATTTTTGAACACTACATTTTTAGTGGTGTTTTTTATGCTAACCTCTCCTTTATAGCATACCAATTCCCTTTTAATTTTGAAACCGGATTTTTTATAGGATTTTATGGCCTGGACGTTTTCAGCAATGACTTCCAGCAAAAGTCTATGGATTCCTTTTCCTTTTAAAAGAGGTAGAATAAAAAAATACATTTGTTTGGTCAGCCCAGCCCCCCTCTTTTCCGGGATTACTCCAGTTCCTCCATTATATACCACTTTTTGATTGGTGATGATATCAAATCCGTGTAAAACAAAGGCAATCAGTTTTCCATTTTCAAAGGCGCCGACAGAAAGTCCAAGGTCGGTTTTATCCGCTAACATTTTTGAGGCTAATTGTTCCTCAGTTAGCTTAAACGGAATGAAATAGTCAGAAAATGAGTCATTGAACGCTTTTAGAATTTCTTTGTTATCCGTCCCGCTTAAGGTTTTGATTTCCATTTGGATTTTCCCGATTGAGGTTAATTAATTGAGATGCAGTGGGATTGAATATATCCGTCCCCTGTATTGTTAAAATTAAAACTTTTTTGGAGGGCATCGCTACCGGTGTCCTCTCAATGGCACCAGCGCTTTTAACGATAGGTTTTCCACAAAATGGGGATACGAGCGATGATGAAACGTTTTTTGGATGTTGCCACACCATGGTTTTCGGTACCGTTCTTTTTGATAAATAGTGATTTAGGGACGTTCCGAACCATTCCTTGCCTACTAAATCTGCCCTTTTTCCCCTATATTCGTTCCAATGCTCTCTAAAAAAACGAAATACGGTTTAAAAGCACTTACCTTTTTGGCTTCAAGGGATAGTCAGGATCCCATTCAGATTGCCGAAATTGCCGAAAGTGAGAATATTTCCCAAAAGTTCCTGGAAAGTATTCTGCTCACCTTGCGTAGAAATGGATTTTTGGGTTCCAAAAAAGGTAAGGGGGGAGGCTATTATTTGATCAAAGAACCAAAGGACATTCCCATGACCGCTGTAATGCGCATTTTGGAAGGACCCATTGCCATGGTACCCTGCGTAAGTCTGAACTTCTATGAGAAATGTGATGACTGTCCGGATGAAAAACAGTGCTCCGTCCATGATTTAATGCTTAAGGTCCGGGATGCCAATCTCGAAGTATACCGAAATACAACATTGGCCGATTTAATTCCTACTAAATCGTAACAATCGTTGTCAATATTCAAATATTTTCATTGTTTGACTAATAATCTATAAAAACTATAGGGTAGATTAAAAATTTATCTTCTATTTAACGAATCGGATTGGGAAAAGGGCTATGTTTGTATTTCCTACTAAATCTATAGGATAATAAAATGATAGCAGACCAACTTATAATTTCAAACAAAAAAGAGAAAGCTTCCTTTAAAAAGGACAAGAACTCCGAAAGTCCAAAGCGCAGTATTGTAAAATCCATTAGCTGGAGAGCTATAGGCACCTTGGACACCATTATTATTTCTTGGGTCATTACAGGTACGTTAACCTTGGCCTTCTCCATTGGAGTGGTGGAATTGGTTACCAAAATGGTGCTTTACTTTTTTCACGAACGAATTTGGAATACGATAAGTTGGGGTAAATAATAAGGTTATGTCAGAAGATCAATTGCCAAAATGGAACGCCCAGTTAAAGGGAATTCCGCCACAGGAAATCATTGCCTGGGCCATTCAACACGGAACCAAGCCCGTGGTGACTACCAATTTTCGTCCCTATGAAGTGGCCATTTTACATGCGGTTACCGATGTGGACCCCAACATTCCCGTGATTTGGTGTGATACTGGCTATAATACACCGCAGACCTACAGGCATGCAGAGGAGCTGATCTCAAGGCTGGGCCTGAACATTGAATTGTACGTGCCACAACAAACGGTTGCCCATAGAAATGCGGTTATGGGAATTCCCGAAATCGATGACCCACTGCACAAAACATTTACGGAGCAGGTAAAGTTGGAACCCTTTAAAAGGGCTATGGCGGAGCATAGCCCCGATGTTTGGTTTACCAATTTAAGGAAAGGACAAACGGCGCACCGTGATTCCCTGGATATTTTGAGTTTGGGTAGCGATGGCGTCCTAAAAGTAAGCCCATTTTTCTATTGGAGTGATACGCAATTGGATGGATATCTATCCGAGTACCAATTGCCAAACGAACATAAATACTTTGATCCCACCAAGGTTTTGGAAAACCGGGAGTGCGGGTTACATACCTAATCAAAAAGAAAACTTTGGAAACATTAGTAAAAGAAATCGATACTACGGAACAAAAAGATGCAAAAGTCTTTAGGGCAAATGCCCTGGAAAGTGAAGCGATTTACATTTTTAGGGAGGTGGTAGCGCAATTTGAGAAACCAGTCCTACTTTTCTCGGGTGGTAAGGATTCCATTACCTTGGTTCGTTTGGCCCAAAAGGCATTTTGGCCGGCTAAGATCCCCTTTCCATTGATGCATATTGATACAGGGCATAATTTTCCCGAAACCATCGAATTTCGGGACCGATTGGTAAAGGAATTGGGAGTGGAACTGATCGTAAGGCATGTTCAGGATTCCATCGATCAGGGCAAGGTAATTGAAGAAACAGGAAAGTACGCAAGCCGAAATACTTTACAGACCACTACGCTATTGGATGCCATCGAGGAGTTTAAATTTGATGCCTGTATCGGAGGTGCGCGACGTGATGAAGAAAAGGCCCGGGCAAAGGAACGCATTTTTTCCGTGCGTGACGATTTTGGCCAGTGGGATGAAAAAAACCAACGCCCGGAATTGTTTGATATGCTCAATGGTAAGATTGAAATAGGCCAAAACGTGCGGGTTTTTCCAATTAGCAATTGGACAGAACTGGATGTGTGGAACTACATTGAACAGGAACAAATTGAAATTCCTTCCATTTATTTTGCCCATAAAAGAAACACCTTCCTTCGTGACGGGTTGATATGGTCGGCAGAAGATGAGGTTGTCTTTAGGGCCCAGGATGAAGAAGTACAGGAACGAACGGTCCGTTTTAGAACGGTAGGGGACATGAGTTGCACGGCAGCAGTGGAATCAACTGCAAATACCATAGAAAAGGTAGTGGCGGAAATCCGGGAATCCAAAATTTCGGAAAGAGGGGCCAGAATTGACGACAAACGGTCGGAAGCCGCAATGGAAAAACGGAAACAACAAGGATATTTTTAATGAGTTAACAGTTGTTCGTTCATTGGTAATGATTCGTTTGGGATAAACGGTCAACCAATAGCGATCAACCAACAGCAACAAGATGGAAGTACTTAAAATAGCGACAGCCGGTAGTGTGGATGATGGTAAAAGCACCTTAATAGGACGGTTGCTTTATGATACCCACTCCCTTACGGATGACAAGATTGAGGCCATAAGGAACAGTAGCCGGAAAAAGGGATATGATTACCTGGACTTTTCACTGGCGACAGATGGTTTGGTCGCGGAGCGTGAACAGGGCATTACCATAGATGTGGCGCATATCTATTTTTCCACGGCAGAAAGAAGTTACATTATAGCAGATACCCCTGGACATGTGGAATACACCAGAAATATGGTCACCGGGGCATCAACCTCGCAAGTGGCCATCATTTTGATCGATGCCCGAAAAGGGGTAATAGAACAGACCTATCGTCATTTTTTCATTAACAATCTTTTGAGGATCAAGGACGTCATAGTTGCGGTCAATAAAATGGACCTGGTCGGTTACGACCAAACAGTTTTTGAGGATATCAAACAAAACTTTGAAAGACTGAACGCCAATAGTACTTATGCTGAGCAAAACGTGAGTTACATCCCCATAAGTGCCTTAAAGGGGGACAATGTAGTTGCAAAATCCAATGAGATGCCCTGGTATCAAGGGGAAACCATTCTTCAGCACTTGGGAGGTATTGAAAGCACCGATGTGAACGAAGAAGGAGAGGTTCGGTTTTCGGTACAGACCGTCATACGTCCAAAAACCGATGAATTCCATGATTTTAGGGGCTTTGCCGGTAAAATAAAAGGGGGTAACCTTAAAGTAGGGGACCAAGTAACCGTATTACCGTCCATGACCACCTCAAAGATCGAGTCGATTTATTTTTATGATAAAGGGTATAAGGAAGCAGAAGCCGGAAGTTCCGTAACCATTACCCTTGAAGATGAAATTAATATTGCACGAGGGGATATGTTGGTCAAAAGCAATGAACTGCCAAGGGTTGAAAAGGACCTGACTGCCACCGTTTGTTGGATGGACAGTAAGCAACTCCGTCCCGGAACAAGGTATGTTGTTCAGCATAATACCAACCGTGTCCTTTCCAAAATTGCCGAAGTAGGCAGCGTAATTGCTACGGATTTTTCAGGAAAAAAAGCATCGGATGGCACCCTGGGACTAAATGAAATAGGGGAGGTGAAAATAAAGTTGAGTAAACCCATTTTTTCGGATTCGTATATAGCGAATAAATCGAATGGATCATTTATTCTAATTGATGAACACAGTAACACCACGGCAGGTGTAGGTTTTATAAATTAAAATAGTGGTGGTGATTTCAAATTTTGAAATCGCACTGCAAAATAACCTATAAAAAATATAGGATAAGTAGGGTAATGAAAAGTTTTAGGACAGAAATAGAAAATCCAGTTGTTGAAAAGGATATCATAGAGCTGGAACACAAAATACGCCAGTTTAAGGAAGGCAATGTTGATGAGGAGAAGTTTCGGAGTCTCCGTTTGGCCAGAGGGGTTTATGGGCAACGTCAGCAGGGTGTACAGATGATTCGAATAAAACTGCCCTATGGCAAGGTCACTTCCAATCAGTTGTTGCGTATTTGCGATGTTTCCGATGAATATTCCACGGGAAGATTACATATTACGACCCGTCAGGATATCCAAATCCATTATGTGGACCTGGAACGGACGCCTGAGCTCTGGGCACAATTGGAAAAAGACCAGGTCACACTTCGTGAGGCCTGTGGGAATACCGTCCGTAATGTTACCGCAAGTGAAACGGCGGGCATAGACCCTAACGAACCTTTTGATGTTTCTCCATATGCACAGGCAATTTTTGAATATTTCCTTAGAAATCCCATTGGTCAAGAGATGGGCAGGAAATTTAAGGTTTCCTTTTCGGCGACGGATGCAGATACCGGTTTGTCCTATATGCATGACCTCGGATTTATAGCAAAAATAAAAGATGGCCAACGAGGCTTTAAAGTAATGCTGGGCGGTGGACTGGGTTCGCAACCCAGACATGCCGATGTGCTGTTCGAGTTTCTTTCAACGGAAAAGATCGTTCCAATGATGGAAGGGGTTATTCGTGTGTTCGATCGCTATGGGGAACGTAAAAGTCGCGCCAAGGCCAGAATGAAATTTTTGATAAAGGATATTGGCTTGGAAGGGTTTCGGGAGTTGCTACAACAGGAACAAAAAGCGATACCAATTCAGTCCTACCCCATAGATTTTGAGAATTATCCCAAGGTCACTATAGCTGAAATAGAACTTCCACAGATTGCCATAGAAGATTGGGAGACCTTTGAACAATGGAAGACAACGAACATCGTTCCTCAAAGGCAAGAGGGATATGTTGCCGTTGGTATCAAGGTACTCCTTGGGGATTTTTATACGGATAAAGCGCGATTACTTGCCCAATTGGTGCAGAAGTATGCGGCTGGTGAAATCCGTTTGTCGTTACGACAAAATATCTTGATTCCTTATGTGAAGGAAGAATTGCTTCCTTTTTTCTATCAAGAACTTAAGAAATTGGGGTTTGCCGAAATCGGTTACAATAAAGCATTGGACATTACGGCCTGCCCAGGTACCGACACCTGCAATTTGGGAATTGCAAGTAGTACGGGAATTGCAGAAAAACTGGAAGAGGTCATCAGGGAAGAATATCCCCAATATGTCAATAATCCAGATGTGGTCATTAAGATCAGTGGTTGTATGAATGCCTGTGGACAGCATAATATGGCTCATATTGGGTTTCAAGGGATGAGTGTCCGTACCAAGGATAAATTAGTGGCCCCTGCACTACAAGTGCTATTGGGCGGTGGAAACCATGGCAATGGAAAAGGAACCTTTGCAGATAAAGTGGTTAAAATCCCGAGTAAACGTGGACCCGAGGCCCTACGGTTGATTCTGAATGATTTTGACTCACATGGCAATGGCCGGAAATTTGAGGATTACTATGCTACTAAGGGCGAGCACTATTTTTATGATTTTTTGAAACACCTTTCGAATGTTGACAATTTAACTCCTGAGGATTTTATCGATTGGGGAAATTCGGAAAAGTATAAAAAGGAAATCGGAATTGGGGAATGTGCTGGTGTCATAGTGGATTTGGTGGCCACCTTGTTTTTTGAAAGCAAGGAAAAAATAGAAAATGCGGAAGAAGCATTGCAAGAGGAAAAATGGGCCGCCAGTATCTATTATAGTTACCAATCCATGGTCAATTCAGCAAAGGCTTTGTTGACTGCCGAGAAAACCAAAACCAATACCCACTCCAGTATTATCAAGGATTTTGACAAGCTATTTGTTCAAACCGGTAAAGTCACGTTTTCCCCCATTGGGGGAATGGAAAGGGGGCTTGGAAGTTTTGAGGACATGGTCCTTCAGTTGAACAAAACAAAACCCTCCGAAGAATTTGCGAAATCATATTTGGAGGATGCCAAGGCTGTATTGGGCCAACTCCAGGAATTTAGAAAACTTGAACTAGAAGAAGCATGAGAATCAAAGGTACACAGTATCATCCCCCCTTCGGTGAGACAGGAGGGGCGCTTGGAAAATTGACCGTGGTAGGCGCTGGTCCTGGAGCCATCGACTTGATTACGCTTCGGGGTATTAAAGCATTGCAATCGGCAGATGTGGTTTTGTACGATGCTTTGGTCGATTCCGAACTACTGGGATATGCCCCAAAATCCGAACACATATTTGTTGGGAAGCGAAAAGGTTGTTATTCCTATCAACAGGAACAAATTAATGAATTGATCGTACAACGGGGAAAACAAGGTAAACATGTGGTGCGATTAAAAGGAGGAGATCCCTTTGTTTTTGGTCGAGGGGCGGAGGAAATGGAATACGCCGCCGAATATGGTCTTGAAGTAGCTGTTGTACCTGGAATCTCATCCTCGGTTGCCGTGCCGGCCAATGCACATATTCCCGTGACCAAACGAGGTGCGGCCGAAAGCTTTTGGGTGATTACCGGGACCACCAAGGAACACAGGCTGTCCAATGATGTTGCGTTGGCGGCAAAATCCAGTGCGACCGTGGTGATTTTAATGGGAATGTCTAAGCTCTCGGAAATCATGGAACTTTTCAAAAAAGAAGGTAAGACGGATACCCCAGTGGCCATTATTCAAGAAGGGACCACAAGGAACGAAAAAATTGGAATTGGCACTGTTGTTACCATTGAAGCCAAGGTCAGGGGGCAACAGTTGTCCAATCCAGCAATTATTGTAATCGGGGAAGTGGTGAAGCACCGTAACAAATTGATGGAAATTCAAAAACAGCAAATGGTTTGTACCTAATGGAACGAAACAATCTTTATCCTATTTTCTTAAAGACGTCCCAGTTGGAGGTGCTCATTGTGGGCGGGGGCTATGTTGCGGAGGAAAAATTGCATTTTCTCACCAAGTCAAGCCCAGATGCCAAGGTTACCATGGTTGCCCCTATGTTTCGGGAAGCTACTTTGGATATCGCCAAACAATTCAACGTGACCATAGTTGAGGATGAATACAATGCCAATTATTTGTATGGAAAACACATGGTAGTTGCCACTACGGACGTACCAGAGGTGAATCTTAGGATATATAAGGACTGTCGCAAGCTACATATTTTGGTCAATGTTGCCGACAATCCCCCGTTATGTGATTTCTACATGGGGGGTATTGTGACCAAAGGCCACGTAAAAGTGGCAATCTCCACCAATGGAAAGTCACCAACAACAGCAAAACGTCTTCGACAATTTTTTGAAGAGGTGCTACCCGAAGATATCAGTAAAATGGTACAGAACCTAAATGAATTTAGAAAAACGATAAAAGGTGATTTTGAAGAAAAAGTGGACAAAATGAACAAAATCACGCAAAAATTGGTTGAAAAAGCCTGAGCAAGTACTAAGATATGAGTACTTAGGATTTATGGAATTACCCTTAAAATAGAATACTAATGATTGAGCTAATTAAAGACTTGAAGTCAATGGCATGCCATTTTTCTATCGTCCAATTACTCAATACTAATAACTAATAATAGAAATGATTAAAACCGATATATTGATAATTGGTGCAGGCCCAACAGGATTGTTTACCGTATTTGAAGCTGGATTATTAAAACTGAAATGTCATTTGATTGATGCATTGCCCCAACCAGGAGGGCAGTGTTCGGAAATCTATCCGAAGAAACCCATTTATGACATTCCTGCCTATCCAGAGATTTTGGCAGGGGATTTAGTGGAACGCCTCCTAGAACAGATAAAGCCTTTCAATGCCGGATATACCTTGGGAGAACGGGCCGAAACTTTGGAAAAACAAGAAGATGGTTCGTTCATTGTAACGACCAATAAAGGAACCAAGCATCATGCACCGGTAGTTGTAATTGCTGGAGGATTGGGGTCTTTTGAACCTCGCAAGCCACAACTGGAGAATTTGGAGAGGTATGAAGATAACGGTGTTTCCTATATCATTAAGGATCCGGAAGTCTATAGGGACAAGAAGGTAGTGATTGCGGGAGGTGGCGATTCGGCTTTGGACTGGGCCATTTATTTGGCGGATGTGGCCTCCGAAGTATCACTGGTCCATAGAAGGAATGAATTTAGGGGAGCATTGGATTCCGTGGAAAAAGCACGGGAGTTGGCACAATTGGGGAAAATCAAGTTATATACCAAGGCTGAGGTAAAGGAATTGCACGGAAATAAGGAACTTCAGGCCGTGGTCATTAAAAGTACCGAGCCGGATAAAGAACCAACCTATTTGGAAGTTGACCATTTTATCCCCTTGTTCGGACTTTCCCCTAAACTGGGGCCTTTAGGGAATTGGGGTCTCGAAATCGAAAAAAATGCCATTAAAGTAAATAACGCCAAGGATTACCAAACCAATATTCCAGGGGTTTTTGCCATTGGCGATGTCAACACCTATGAAGGAAAATTAAAACTGATTTTATCCGGTTTTCATGAAGCGGCCGTTATGTGCCAATACGCTTATCAAATTATAAATCCGGACAAACGGTTTGTGATGAAATATACCACTGTCGGCGGTGTTGAAGGATTTGATGGAACCAAAAAGGAAGCCAAAAAAGAAGTGGTGCAAAGTATCCTATAGATTTTTCGTGACGCTAAACCTCACGAACTCAATACGTGTTCTAAATTGGAAAAGCCTTTCAATTTCTTTTTGGAAGGTTTTTTTGGTTTTCAAAACAATGCGCCGTTTCTTTGCGCTAGAGTTCATTTAAAAATTGAAAGTTATCAAGAAAGGTGGAGGGAATAGACCCTATGATGCCTTAGCAACCCTCGGTTTATCCTGATGCCGATCAGGATCTGAGAAGGTGCTACATTCTACCCATCCCAAACTTGTTTGGGACCTGCTAAAGTAATTACAGGATGATATGGGAAGGATAACATAAAGAATAGGAATTTCCATCTTGCTTGATACTATATTTTAACTCCCAATGAATTTGGGGCAATAGCTTATTATGTCTAGAATTAAGAGTTTACTCGAGGAACGAATTTTAATCTTGGATGGGGCCATGGGCACGATGTTGCAGCGTTATAAGTTTACTGAAGAAGACTTTCGGGGCGATCGCTTTAAGGATTGGCCACATCCGTTACAAGGAAATAACGATCTATTGTCCTTGACCCAGCCGGATGCCATTGCAGAGGTGCATAGAAAATACTTTGAAGCAGGAGCGGATATTGTAGAGACCAATACCTTCTCGGGCACCACCATTGCCATGGCCGATTATGGGATGGAAGAATTGGTTTATGAACTCAACTATGAATCTGCACGGATTGCCAAGAAAGTGGCTGATGAATTCACCTTGAAAGAGCCCCATAAGCCTCGCTTTGTTGCAGGAAGCATGGGGCCCACCAATAAAACTGCCAGTCTTTCGCCGGATGTGAACGATCCCGGATTTCGTGCCGTAAGTTTTGATGAACTTCGAATAGCTTACAAACTACAGGCCGAAGCCCTATTGGATGGAGGTTCGGATATGTTATTGGTGGAAACCATTTTTGACACCTTAAATGCCAAAGCAGCTTTGTTTGCCATTGAAGAAGTCAAGGAAGAACGTAATATTCAGGTACCCATAATGGTGAGTGGGACCATAACCGATGCCTCTGGAAGGACACTTTCTGGACAGACCGCAGAAGCCTTTTTAATTTCCATTTCCCATATTCCAATTTTATCGGTAGGGTTTAATTGTGCTTTGGGGGCAAAGCAATTGACTCCACATTTGGAGGTTATCTCAGCAAAATCAGATCATGCCATTAGTGCGCATCCCAATGCGGGCCTGCCCAATGCTTTTGGCGAATATGACGAAACCCCGGAACAAATGGCCTCGCAGATCAAGGAATATTTAGAGAAGGGTCTTGTCAATATTGTTGGTGGATGCTGCGGCACCACACCCGAACATATTAAGGCTATTGCAGAATTGGTGAAGCATTACGCTCCTCGAGAGCTTTTAGTTAATGGTTAATCGTTGTTCGTTAATGAAACTATGGGAATGGACTATAAAGAATTGGATATTTGGTTAAAGGCTAGAGAGTTGGTCAGACAAGTGTATTTGTTGACAAGAGTGTTTCCGAAGGAAGAACAATTTTCTTTGACCTCGCAATTAAGAAGATGTGTGATTTCGGTTTCTTCCAATATTGCAGAGGGTTGTGGTAGGCAGTCTTCAAAAGAGACCATTCACTTTTTACATATAGCTAGGGGTTTATTATTCGAGGTCGAAACCCAAATTATTCTGGCCAACGACTTGGAATATACTACTGGTGATATCTCAGAAATTTTGAGAGAAATTGAACGTGTTAAAAAATTGTTGAACGGCTTCATTAATTATCATAAGAAGTTATGAGAACTTTCAACGAACAACCAATTACGAATAACCAACAACGATTTCTACGTTTGAGTGGCTTGGAGCCTCTTGTCATCACTGCGGAAAGCAATTTTGTAAATGTGGGGGAGCGCACCAATGTGGCAGGTTCACGAAAATTCCTGCGTTTGATCAAAGAAGATAAGTACGAGGAAGCACTTGAAATTGCGAGACATCAAGTAGAGGGCGGAGCCCAAATCATCGATATTAATATGGACGATGGTCTTATTGATGGCAAACAGGCTATGGTCAGGTTTTTGAATTTGATCGTTGCTGAACCCGATATCGCGCGTGTTCCCATAATGATAGATAGTTCCAAATGGGAGATTATTGAAGCAGGGCTTCAAGTGGTCCAGGGAAAATGTGTGGTAAACTCCATTAGTTTAAAGGAAGGTAAAGAAGAGTTCGTCCGACAGGCTAAATTAATCAAGCGGTACGGAGCGGCGGTAATTATCATGGCTTTTGATGAAGTGGGCCAAGCAGATAATTTGGAACGACGGATTGAAATAGCCGAACGCTCCTATGGAATTCTGGTGGATGAGGTGGGCTTTCCTCCTGAAGACATCATTTTTGACCTCAATATTTTTCCCGTAGCTACCGGAATGGATGAGCATAAGCGAAATGCACTGGACTTTATTGAAGGTACGCAATGGGTGCGTAACAATCTTCCCTATTGCAGCGTGAGTGGAGGGGTCAGTAATGTTTCCTTTTCCTTTAGGGGTAACAATCCCGTACGGGAAGCGATGCATTCCGTGTTCTTATATCACGCCATCAAAGCCGGAATGAACATGGGTATTGTCAATCCAGCCTTGTTGGAGGTTTATGATGATATCCCAAAGGACCTTTTGGAATATGTGGAAGATGTAGTTCTTAATCGGAGGGAAGATGCCACGGAAAGACTGTTGGAATTTGCAGAAACCGTCCAGGGAAAAACCAAGGAGAGTAAAGTAGATCTTTCCTGGCGTCAAGAACCACTGCAGGACCGTATCACCCGGGCCTTGGTCAAGGGAATAGACCAATACATTATTGAAGATGTTGAAGAAGCCCGCGAACACGCTTCGAGACCACTTGAAGTTATTGAGGGGCATTTGATGACCGGAATGAACGTCGTGGGAGATTTATTCGGCAGCGGAAAAATGTTTTTGCCGCAAGTTGTGAAATCGGCCAGGGTCATGAAAAAAGCCGTGGCCTATCTAGAGCCTTTTATTGAAGAATCGAAAAAGGCCCCCCAACCCCCAAAGGGGGAGCAATACTGGGCTACGGCAAATCCTATTTTATATGGGTTGTTGAAGGAACATGCCCAAAAAATGCGAAATCAGCCTACAAAGGCCGAGGCCATGCTATGGAATGCCTTAAGTGGTAAAAATTTGGATGGATACAAATTTAGAAGGCAGCATATCATTGGAGAATTCATTGCCGATTTTATCTGTTTAAAACAAAACTTGATTGTCGAAGTTGATGGCGGTATCCATCAACTCCCGGAAAATAAAAAATCGGATGCTGAACGTACTTCATGGCTCGAAAATCAAGGTTATCGGGTCATCAGGTTTACCAATAATGAAGTCTTAGGTGACCTTGAAAGTGTTTTAGAGGCCATTCACACCCAACTTTTAAGTTCTCCCCCTTCGGGGGAGTTAGAGGGGGCTGGTACTGCAGGTAAGATTCTAATGGCTACCGTTAAAGGCGATGTGCATGATATCGGAAAAAACATTGTATCCGTGGTCTTGGCCTGTAATAACTATGAAATTGTTGATTTGGGGGTAATGGTACCTCCTGAAAAAATCATTAATAGGGCAATCGAAGAAAAGGTCGATATTATTGGGTTGAGTGGATTGATAACTCCTTCACTTGATGAAATGGTCTTCTTGGCCAAAGAGATGGAACGTCAAAATTTCGACGTTCCGTTATTGATTGGTGGGGCAACTACAAGTAAGGCCCATACGGCGGTCAAAATAGACCCAATGTACAGCCAATCCGTAGTTCATGTACATGATGCTTCAAGAGCGGTCACCGTAGTTGGGGACTTGCTTCAAAAAGAAACTTCCGAAACCTATAAGAAATCAATTAAACTCGATTACGAAAGCTTTCGTGAAAAATTTTTAAATCGGACCAAACAGAAGGAATATCTAAGCTTGCAAGAAGCACGGGCGAATAAATTGCAAATTGAATTTAAAGAGGAGGACATTTACAAACCCAACCAATTGGGTATAGAGTTTTGGGATAATTTTGATTTATCCGAACTCAAGGAATTTATCGATTGGACCCCTTTTTTCCGCTCCTGGGACCTGCATGGAAAATACCCTGCTATTTTGGAAGATGAGGTAATTGGTGAACAAGCCAATGAACTTTTTCATGATGCCCAAATTCTACTAAAAAAAGTCTTGGATGAAAAGCTGTTGAACGGTAAGGCCATTTTTGGGCTATTCCCCGCCAATACCATAGATGGGGATGATATTGAAGTCCTTTCCAAGGAACATGGAAAATTTATATTTCGGACTTTACGCCAACAGCTCAAAAAACGAGATGGCGTTCCCAATATTGCTTTAGCGGATTTTATAGCGCCAAAAGCGATTGGCATCCAAGATTACATAGGTTGTTTTTGTGTAACGGCAGGTTTTGGTACACAAGAATTGGCCACGGCATTTGAAAAAGATCATGATGATTATGGCTCGATCATGATTAAAGCCCTTGCCGATCGATTGGCCGAAGCTTTTGCCGAATATTTGCACAAAGAGGTGAGGACAAGATATTGGGGTTATGCAGCTAAGGAAAAGTTGGATAACCAGGCCTTGATTGATGAAAAATATAAGGGAATCCGTCCTGCCCCAGGTTATCCAGCCTGTCCGGACCACTTGGAAAAACTGACCATTTGGGAATTACTGGGGGTAGAGGAAAAAATAGGGGTGACGCTGACGGAGAGTTTGGCCATGTGGCCCGCAGCCAGTGTCAGTGGTTATTATTTTGGGCACCCTGAATCCAAATATTTTGGGCTTGGGAAAATTAAACCGGACCAAGTTGAGGATTTTGCCAAACGGAAAAACTTGGGCCTGGAGGATGCCAAGAAGTGGCTAGCCCCAAATTTGGTCGATGTGGATTAATTGATGTTTGGTGGTTGATGGTTGATAGTTGAAGGGAATTAATAAGTAGTATGGAGTATACTGATTTAGATGTGTGGATTGAATCCAGAAAGTTGGTGAAGATGATTTATGAAAAAACAGGCTCTTTTCCAAAAGAAGAAATCTACGGATTGACCAACCAAATTAGGAGAAGTAGTATATCCATTCCTTCAAATATTGCGGAAGGATGTGGTCGGAGAACTTCAGCAGACACTATTCAGTTTCTTCATATAGCCAGAGGTTCTCTTTATGAATTGGAGACCCAATGCTTTTTAGCTTTAGATCAATGCTATTTAACCGATAAGCAATTTCAAGAAATAAGTAATCAGACAAAAACCTGTAAAAAATTGTTGAATGGTTTTATCAACTATTATGCATTAAAACAAAATGCCAACAACAAACAACCATCAACAAATAACTAAGGAATGAAAGTAACCGAACATATTACAAAAGCAAAAGGGGAAACCCTTTTTAGTTTTGAGATTATTCCTCCCGTTAAGGGAAAGAGCATTCAGGAACTGTATGACAATATTGACCCGTTAATGGAATTTAAACCACCGTTTATTGATGTAACAACTTCACGCGAGGAGTATGTCTACATTGATCGCGATGGACTTTTGGATAAAAAACTCACCCGCATGCGGCCCGGCACATTGGGTATTTGCGCTTCCATCAAACATAAATACGATGTGGATGCCATTCCACATGTACTTTGTGGCGGCTTTACCAAGGAAGAGACGGAATATCTTCTGGTGGATTGTCACTATTTGGGTCTTGATAATGTAATGGCGCTAAGGGGGGATGCCATGAAGGAAGAAAGGTATTTTGAGCCAACAAAAGGGGGACATCAATACGCATCGGACCTCGTACGGCAAATTCAGGAATTGAACTGTGGAAATTACCTCCATGAAGTAATTGAAACCGATAACTGTGCCAACTTTTGTATTGGAGTGGCCGGTTATCCGGAGAAACATATGGAAGCCCCCTCTTTAAAAACCGATTTAAAACGGCTAAAAGAGAAAATTGATTTGGGTGCCGATTATGTGGTGACCCAAATGTTTTTTGATAACAAAAAGTACTTCGCCTTTGTGGAAGCTGCTCGTGAAATGGGTATTGAGGTACCGATTATACCTGGAATAAAGCCCATTGCCATAAAGAAACATTTACAGCTATTGCCCCAGGTGTTCCGGGTGGATATTCCGGAAGATTTAATTGAGGCCGTTGAACAGTGCAAAACAAACAAGGAAGTTCGGCAAGTTGGGATAGAATGGTGTATAGAACAGTCTAAAGAATTGAAAAAGGCCGATGTTCCCGTATTGCACTACTATTCCATGGGAAAATCCGATAATATCAAGGCCATTGCCAAAGCCATTTTTTAAAGCTTGGGGCAATACAGGAAAGCTTCAGGTCAAGATCATCGAGCAATTATCCCTACTTTTATGGCGCATGAAGGACCTACTTTTAATTTGCTTCCTATTCAGCGTTTGTTGTGGTTTCTCCCAAGAGGAAAAAAGGGTTAAAAAGTATGTTCTAGATCTTAGTCAATTCAATGGGTCTATACTTCTGCACAATTCTGATATATCCCACTTAATTACTGAGCACCCGGCAGGATTTATTTTGGGTTTCAATCGTAAACGATTTGGAGAACAGGACTGGGAAGCGGACTATGGCTATCCGGATTCCGGCTTTACTTTTGTGTATCAAGACATGAAGAACCCTACCCTTGGGGAACATTTTGGGATGTATGCGCACTATAATTTCTATTTCTTTAAAAGGAACCTGCAGTTTAGGATTGGTCAGGGCATTGCCTACAATACCAATCCATATGACAAAAACACCAATTTCCGTAACAATGCCTACGGTTCCCATTTGTTAAGTTCTACCATGGCCATGGTAAACTATCACCAGGAAAACGTGATTGCAGGTTTAGGTTTTAAAGTAGGCCTTTCGTTGATCCATTACTCCAACGCCAATTTTAAAGCACCCAATACCTCAACAAATACGGCGGCTTTTAATTTTGGAATTACCTACGATTTGAACCAGGAATTGGTTTATGAATTCAAAAAACCAGAGCATAGGAAAAAGATGTTGGAACCCATTCGTTACAACTTTGCACTACGGGGAGGGGTAAATGAAAGTGATGTGGTCAATTCGGGACGATATGGTTTTTGGATCTTTTCTGCCTATGTGGATAAAAGATTGGGGAGAAAGAGTGCCATTCAAGTGGGTGCGGATGCTTTCTTCTCCAATTTTTTAAAAGAACTGATCCGTTTTCAATCAATTTCGTTTCCGGAAATGAATGTAGCCCCAGATACGGATTTTAAACGGGTTGGGGTTTTTGTCGGACACGAGCTTTTTATCAATAAATTAAGTGTCATAACCCAATTAGGTTACTATGTATACTATCCTTTTGATTTTGAGGGGAGGGTTTACAATAGAATTGGTCTGAAGCGCTATTTTGGAAATCGTTTGTTTGGTGCGGTTACCCTAAAATCCCATGCGGCGGCGGCCGAGGCAGTAGAATTTGGAATTGGAATTAGACTTTAGAAAATAGATGTTGGAAATTAGATTTTTATACGGGTATTCCCATGGGGAAGGTGTTAAGAAGGTACATCTTATGTCCGGTATTTTAAGTCTTATATCTTTTCTCTTCTTTTCCTGCAATTCGGAAAATGCGCCCGATTGCCTTCAAAATGCCGGGGATCTCACCCGAATCGAAGTCGAGGTCCCGGATTTCAACAATATCACGGTCTTTGAGAATTTAAATTTGGTGATAAAACAAGGCAATGAACAAAAGGTGGAGCTGGAATCCGGTGAGTTTTTATTGAATGAAATCTCGGCCAGGGTTGAAGAAGATCGATTGCTATTGAGAAATGACAACGGCTGCAATATCTTTAGGGAATATGGTCTATCCACGGTATATGTGACATCACCCAATATTGAAGAGATACGAAGTAGTACGGGATTGTTGATTTCCAGCGATGGTGTTTTAAACTACCCCAACCTAAATTTGGTTTCCGAGAGCTTTATTGAACCAGAATCGGAAACGACGGACGGCTCATTTGATATTGAGGTAGCTAATGGGCGTGTGGGTATTGTGGTCAATGGGATATCATATTTTAAAGTAAGGGGAATAACAAATAACTTTAGTATCAGCGTGGCAGCTGGGGATTCCAGAATTGAGGCAGAAGGACTTGTCGCTCAGGAAGTATCCGTGAACCATAGGGGGTCCAATGATGTTTTTGTCAATCCACAACAACGCATTTCCGGAGTGATCAGGGGCTATGGGGATGTCATCAGTATCAATCGTCCCACTGAGGTAGAAGTTGAAGAACTTTTCAATGGACGTCTAATCTTTAAGGATTAGTTGCATTCATGCAAGGAAAGGAATCCATAACTCATTCCTTCAAAAAGACTAATGCAATGGGCTTTATTTCTTACATCAAGGATTTTTTTCGGGAACCCCACAAACTCAAAGAACTTAAAGACCTCCAGGGGATTGATTTTGTAGATGCCCAATATCATAACTTGGTGATTGGGAATAGGGTTCCGGGAATTTCCATAACCATACTAAAAGAAGGGAAACCCATTTTACAGAAGGGTTATGGACATTCCAGCTTAGAGCGTAAGACTTATATAGACCCAAAAAATACAGTATTTAGAATAGCCAGTATCTCAAAATGCATTACTGGTTTGGCACTGGGGAAAATGGTGGAAGAGGGAATTCTGCATTGGCACGATTCCTTTTATCACTATGTGTCCTATTATCCAAAAAAGAAATATGACTTTACGCTTGCGCAGCTAGCTTCGCATACTGCTGGAATACGAGGGTATCGCGGTAAGGAATTTGCTTTGAACAAATCCTATTCCATCAAAGATAGTATTGAGGTTTTCAAAGATGATCCCCTGGTTTTTGAACCTGGAAATGGGTACTTGTACAACAGCTACGATTTTGTACTGTTGTCATTGGCAATGCAAGAAGCTTGTGGTATTCCATTCGAAGACTATGTGAGGGAAAAGATATTGACCCCTTTGGGAATGAAGCGGACCTTTACGCCCCGGGAAATGAATCCATCATTTTCCAACAGACGGAAAAACTTAAAAACCGATTTCTATACCAGGAATTCAACAGGCTTGAAAAAAGCGGTTGTGGTCAATAATTATTACAAACTAGCTGGTGGGGGTTATCTGTCCACAAGTGGGGATATTGCAAAAATGGGCCAAGCGATCTTGGAACAAAAGCTTTTGGAAAAAGAAACCTATGAACAGTTGTTGAGCGCTCAAACCATACATGGAAAACCTACGTATTATGGGCTAGGCTTTCAAGTGAGCGAAGATACGGGAGGTAGGGCATTTGTTGGCCATGTAGGGAATAGTGTGGGGGCATATACCAATTTTTTTGTCTATCCAAAGGAAAACGTGGTCATTTCAATTTTAATAAATGCTACAGATCCCAAAGTGCAATCCTATTTGGACGACACCATAAGTGCCGTTTTAATGGAAAACTTCCCATGATTGGCCAATGGATTGGGGAAACCATTGATTCGAACTTGGGAAGGAAAACCGCCAAAAAGCAAGACCTTGGACCATAGGTGTTAGTGCGCGAATATCCTTGTATCTCTCAAATATGGATGGGAAGTGCCCGAGTTAAAATGACCCAATACAACGTTTCGACCTTATTTTTTAGCAATACATAGAAAAATACGAAATGTAAGACATAGAAGTAATACTTTCACAATAGATAGGCTAACCAAATGGGAAAAAGTATACTTCTGTTTTTTCTGTTAATTGCGGCGATTTTCCTCTTAAAGTTAAGTACGGCCGATGAGGAGGACGATTTAAAGAGCACTACCGTTGAAGAACTGGTATCCGAAACTGAGGACACCAAAATTGCCAACAAATAAAAAGTCGTCACGCTGTTTGTTCGCGTGGTATATCCAACACTCTTTCCTGTATTCCCTTTAGCTTTTAAAATATGTGCGGCATGTAAACCACAATAGTATTGGATTTATGCTCCCAATAGGATAAAAGGAAACTGGATTCGATCAATTTTTTTGCCCAGTTACCCAATTTTATTGAACTTTAATCATTATCGATTTTATGGTGGGTTCCAAAAGATACGTATTGATTATTGGTTTTATACTGTTGACTCATTCCATATTTGCACAAGAGGAGGGTACCGGTCTTTCTCCCTTGGAATTGGGAGACAAGACCTACAAAGAGTTATCACAGGCAGAATGGAAGAGGTTTAAACAGTTTGAAAAGAAACTGGAATTCACCAAACCAGATCAGGAAAGACAATTGCGCGCCTATGCAAGGGACTCCATTCAGATTTTGGAAGTTAAGCTTATGGCGGTCAAACTGCTACGTGAGAAAAACTTGTTGGAAAAGGACATTTTGGAAAACAGTGCCTATTACATGACCTTGTTGGAGGAGCTTCGTAAAAGTGGTATACCCCAGTTGGAGTATCAATTTTTGGAAGAGAAACTTGCTTTCCTAAATCAAGCGGCTTTGGAGAAGAAACTATCCCAAAGCAGATGGTTGAACCTTGGATTGCTGTTACTTTCCTTTTCACTCATTTTTTTCGTATTTCGATTTAGAAAGAAAACCACGTTGCCACCTGAACTTAGTAAACAGGAGACCACCGTACGGAATCTTATCCTACAAGGTAAAACCAATAAGGAAATTGCCAATGAGCTTTTCATTAGCTTAAGTACGGTAAAGACGCATATTACCAACATCTATGGGAAGTTGAATGTTTCCAACAGGCAGGAGCTTTTCCAAAAAGGTACGGGTACTAGTACTTAAATCAGACCACGATATGGCTTCTTAAAAACAGTTGGGTCGTTAATTGTACCGCAGTTCTATTTGTACAATTGACATGTTTTCCAAAATAAAATTCCTTTATACACATTCAAAATTCAAATTTTGGAACCTCACCTTGGGCTGGTTGGTCTTTATCAACGCATTGGTGACCTATGCGCTAACCATGGAACCCACAGTAAGCTTTTGGGACTGTGGGGAATACATCGCCACATCGGCAAAGCTTGAAGTAGGTCACCCACCGGGGGCACCGCTATTTCAGATGATAGGTGCCTTTTTTGCCTCCTTCACAACGGATATAGGGCAAATTGCAAAAATGGTCAATTATGTTTCGGTCGTAGCCAGTGCCTTTACTATCCTATTTATGTTTTGGACCATTACCAATTTGATTCAAAAATTAGTGCGCACAAACCGATACCAAGGAAAGAACAGTGCCATTTTGGGCAGTGCCCTAGTGGGGTGTTTGAGTTTTACCTATTCGGATAGCTTCTGGTTCAATGCCACGGAGACAGAGGTATACGCCATGGCAAGTCTGCTTATGGCTGTTTTGATATGGCTTGGTTTGCGATGGATGGACCATATTGATGCTGGGAGGGGCAATAAATGGCTTTTACTTATTTGTTTCATTATTGGACTCACCTTTGGGGTTCAGTTCATGGGTTTTTTGGCCATTCCATCTATAGTTTTAATGATCTATTTTAAAAAATACCGGAAGACAACCTTTAAAAACTTCATACTTTTTAATACCATAGCCATAGGTGTTTTGTTCTTTGTATTTAAATTTTCCCTGACCTATGTCTTAAAAATATTCGCGTGGAGTGAGCTGTTTTTTGTGAATCAGGTTGGCTTGCCATTCAATGTAGGCCTACTTATCATGGGATTGTTCCTCTCCTTCATTTTCCATGGTATAATCAGGTACACCAAAAAAAAGGATCATGTGCTGGCGAATACGGCCATTCTCTGTTTCCTGTTTTTGTTCCTGGGCTTTTCTACATGGTTGCTATTGCCCATAAGGGCCAACGCCCATGTGGGGATCAATGAGAATGACCCATCTGATGCAAGAACGCTCTTGGCGTACTATAACAGGGAACAATATGGTGGTGTTGAGAGTCCTTTTTACGGCACCTATTATTCGGATATGTTTGCTGATTCCGGCAAGGATTTGGATGATAAGCCCAAGTATGAAAGGGATGAGAAACTTGGGAAATATGTAATTGTGAACGACTATAAGGATGCCCTAAGGGCACCCAATAAAAAACATAAAGGTCTTCTGCCAAGATTATGGAGTAGTGACCATGCCGAAAATTACATGCGCTTTTTTGGCCGATTGGATTTTAGGATTAAACCGGAATATGCTACTAACGGTGAATTGGAAAGGGCCATAAGGGAGTTTAAAAAGCTAAATGCCAATGGTGAAATTGATACGGAACAATATATTGAATTCCTACGCCAATTCAATGGGTATATTGATGTTGCCCCCCCTTCCCTAAAACAGAACCTCGCTTTTTTGTTCGAATATCAGTGGGGTTTTATGTACCTGCGTTATTTTTTCTGGAATTTTGTAGGCAGGCAAAATGATGTACAATGGCGCTATGATGGCAATGGACATTGGTTGAGTGGCATTGACTTTATTGACAAAATAAGATTGGGCAGCCAGCAGGACCTGCCTTCGGAAACCCTTGATAACAAAGCGCGTAACACCTACTTTTTTCTTCCCCTCTTACTGGGTTTTTTGGGAATCGTTTTCCAGGTTTCCCGTGACCCCAAACAATTTTGGGTACTCTTTATGTTTTTCTTGCTTACAGGTGTCGCCATTCAATTTTATACCAATCCCTATATTTTCCAGCCAAGGGAACGGGATTATTCGCTGGTAGGTTCGTTCTACGCCTTTGCCATATGGATAGGGATGGGTACCTATCAGGTGTTTATCCTCCTTTATAAATTCCTATCAAAAAAAACTATGGCCATTGCTGGCGTGTTGTGCTGTTTTTGCTGTGTTCCCTTGTTGATGGCCCATCAAAATTGGGATGATCATGATCGATCGGACCGGTTTACGGCAAGGGCTTCGGCCATGGCGTATTTGGACTCAACAAAGCAAGATTCGGGTGCCATCTTGTTTACCATTGGAGACAATGATAATTTTCCACTTTGGTACCTTCAGGAAATAGAAGGCTATCGGACGGATGTTAGGGTTATTGTCTCAGGGTATTTTGCAACGGACTGGTACATTGATCAAATGAAACGAAAGGCCTATGAAAGTAATCCCATTCCTTCACAGTTGAACCATGAACATTATAAATACGGTAGCCGGGACGTTATCCATTATAGCGGATTGCCCCATGTTCAGGAAAACAGATGGGATATCAAGGATTTTATGAACTGGGTGGCCAGTGACAAACCCCAAACCAAACTACGGTACCTATTTGAAAAAATGGGCAGGGATACTTCCAATTATTCGGAAAGTACGTTGAACATGGTATACTATCCTACCAATAAGATACGTGTTCCGGTAAATAAGGCCAATGTTCTTAAAAATGGTCTGGTTCAACAAAAAGATGCGGATTTAATTGTGGATTATATTGATATTGACCTACCCCAAAGCTATATCACCAAGAATAGGATACTTATGTTGGATATCATTGCCAATAATGACTGGGAGCGCCCTATTTATTTTTCAGGGGGCAGTTTTGATAAGGCTGAATACATATGGATGGAAGATTATCTCCAATTGGATGGCCTCGCCTACAAATTGGTGCCCATTAAAACCGAAAATGGCAGTGCATTTGGAATGGGCCGTATTGATACGGATTTGATGTATGATATTGTACAAAAATGGGACTGGGGCAATGCCGGTAGTCCTCAAATATATCATGATCCCCAGACGCGAAAACAATTTGGGGTAACCTTTAGGTTAGCTATGGCTAGATTGTTGGAAACACTGATAGCGGAAGGTAAGCGGGCAAAAGCAAGGGAAATATTAAAAATGGCCACACATAACATTCCTTTTGAGCATTACGGGTATTATGCTTTTGTTGAACCCTTTCTTGAAAGCTATTATAAAGTGGGACAATTGGATGAAGCAAGGAAACTGTTCCAAAAATTGAAAAAAGTCTATCAGGAAAGATTGAACTATTACGCGCAATTACCAATGGAGGAAAAGTACATGCACTTGGAAAGTATTGGTAGTGATATCCAGGCCTATCAGCGCAATATTGACATACTTATTGAAAATGATGATGCCGGATATGCGGAGCATGAATATGAACTATTCAATTCCCTCATCGGTACGTTCGTTGAATTCGATACCGAATAAGGGTTTGGTCGACCGTCAAATGGGTTTAAAAAACTCCATTTCTTAGGGCGATGCCCAAAGGGAAGATTGTTTTGCAAACGCTTCACAAAGTGTTAGCGTATGTTGAATATCCTCCCAGGTGGTTCTGGGATTGATCAAACACATCCGTAAAACCACTTGATCGTGAAGTGAGGTGGTGGCCAATAACGCCAGTTGGGATTCCATGACCTGTTCAGAAATGAAATGGTTTAACTCATCCAATTGGGATTCGCTCAAATTTTCCTCTATAGGATGGTACCTAAAATTGATGACGGCCAAAGTGGCCGGAAATACCACTTGCCATTGTTTGCTTTGCCGTAAATGGGCCTCCAGGCGTTCCGCCAAATCAATGCCCGAACCAATTGCTTTTCTAAAAGCATTCAATCCAAAGGTTTTGACCGACATATAAAACTTCAATGCATTGAATCGTCTTGTCAGTTGGACTCCCAAATCATAGAAATTTATTTCGGAAGTGTTTCCCTCAATATCCTTTAAATACTCTGGACGTTCCGTAAAGGTATGGGTGAGGTGGCGGTAATTGCGGACCAATAGACAGCCCATCTCATACGGTTGAAAGAACCATTTATGCGGATCAACGGTCAGGGAATCCGCTTTGGAAATACCTTTCAACAGCTTTTTTCCCTTGGGCGATAACATTGCCGCACCACCATAGGCACCATCAATATGGAACCAGATATCCTCTTCCTTACAAATCTTGGATAGCTGGGTCAACGGATCAACACTACCGGTGTTCGTAGTTCCTGCATTACCAATCAAACAGAATGGGTGCAATCCATTTAGGCGGTCTTTGGCTATACAGTTTTTAAGCTTATTGAGCGACAGCTTAAATTCATTGTCCGTGGGGATGATTCGGATTTGCTCTTTTTTAAAGCCCAGAATCCGAATGGCCTTGATATTCGAGGAATGGGTTTGATCGGATAGGTAAATCACCGCTTTGGAAAAATCATCCCCACATTTAATGTTTCTGGCAGTGGCCAGAGCGGTTAAATTGGCCATGGATCCACCGCTGGTGAAAATACCACCACCTTTTTTCTTCGGAAGGCCAAACAGCCGTAGTAACCATTGTATGGTAACAATTTCGAGTTCTGCAGCAGCAGGGGAAGTTACCCAACTCCCTGAAAAAATGTTATAGCCCGTTGCCAATGCATCCCCAATAACACTAACATAGTTGCTGGGACCTGGAACAAAGGCATATGATTTTGGATGTGAAAGCAATGTACTTCTGGTAAGTACCTTCTCCACAACAAATTCCAGAACCTCATTGGCATTGGAAGGTTTTTCAGGCGCCTCCTCCAAAAAGAGGGAGTCCATTTCTTCTCTTGAGGCCAATGCCAAAGGTCTTTTTTCATGTTGGGTCTTATGGTGCGCCACAATAGCGTCAATCATTTGATATCCCAATTTTCGCATGTCTTCTTCAGAAAGGGTCAATGTATTTTGGTCCATTGGCATCGGATGGTTTTACAATAAAAAGTGCCTAAAAATAGGGTAGGCTCGGGAAATAAAAACTGACTTTACCCCACTTTGGTGAAAAATTAAATTTTAATGGAATCAACTGGTAAGTTCAGTGAACAAACTCTCCAAATTCTTGCTTTTTCGGCTTAGCTGTAGGGTTTTTAATTGATTGTCATGTGCAAAATCAAAGACGGCGGGACGCATATCCTGGTCGGTGTTGAAGACAATTTCGTAGACAAATCCACCGGTATTCCTCACGTTGGATACATTGGGCAATTGATGTAACAATACTTCCTCCACACGATAATCAAACTCAACTTCAATGATTTGGTCCTCTACCTTTCTAAGTTCTTCCATCCTTTTATCGGCAACAATTTCGCCTTTGTTGATAATGATGACCCGATCGCAAACCGCTTCCACTTCCTTCATAATATGTGTGGAGAATAGAATGGTTTTATGTTTACCTATCTCACGAATAAGTTTACGTATGTCTACCAATTGGTTGGGGTCCAAACCCGTTGTGGGCTCGTCCAAGATCAGGACTTCCGGTTCATGTAATAGGGCAGCGGCCAAACCAACACGCTGGCGATAGCCTTTGGAGAGTTTCCCTATGGTTTTGTGGGCCTCGGGAGTTAATCCCGTTTGTTGGATGACCTCTGCTATCCTGGATTTTGACACTTTGTACACTGCTGCATTGAAAGCCAGATATTCCTTAACGTACATATCCAAATATAGCGGGTTGTGCTCGGGCAGATAACCAATGCTTTTTTGAACTTTGCGCATTTCCTTACCCACATCAAAGCCATTGACTTTTGCCGTACCTTGATCTGCTTGATAATAGGTGGTCAAAATCCGCATCATTGTGGATTTTCCAGCACCATTGGGACCTAAAAACCCAACGACTTCTCCCTTCTCAATCGAAAAGGAAATG
This sequence comes from Muricauda sp. SCSIO 64092, assembly GCF_023016285.1. Taxonomy (GTDB): domain Bacteria; phylum Bacteroidota; class Bacteroidia; order Flavobacteriales; family Flavobacteriaceae; genus Croceivirga. The sequence continues at coordinate 859,293 of NZ_CP095413.1, read as the reverse complement.
TTGCTTAACGCTTTTTGCTTGCCAAAAGTTTTGGCAATGTTCTGAACGGAAATGGACATATAAAACGTTTGTTATTACCAAAAATACATTTTATATGCCCATTGAGTAGAAGGTATTATAGAAAGAAATACCCTATTGAAATGGAGATATTTGAATTTTGCGCATCACCATCATCTGTAATATCGCTTAAGCCTAGGCCGTACCGAGCTTGGAAGAATAATCCGGAATCAAGCGTATACTGTGCACCAAGAACAACGCCAATATCAAGGTCATTAATACCTTCTGGTTCACCTTCATTGCCATCACTGTCTTCTGCACTACTATTGATGTTAAAACCAAACTGGGGACCTGCTTGTAAGCTCAATCCTTCAGCTAAAGTAACATCGGCTAGAATGGGCAAAGTCAAATAGTCCAACTTTAATGTAATATCAAATTCATCATCTACCGATCCTTGTTGTGAGTAAATTAACTCAGGTTGAACACCGAATTTTTCTGAAATACCAATATGCGCAACGGCACCTATATGGAATCCGGTTCTTGAACTTGCGTTTTCGACGTCATCTCCTGTCAAATTTGAGAAATTAGCTCCTGCTTTTGCACCAAAAGAAAAGTCTTGGGCATTTAAACTACTTAGACAAAGCAGTAAGGCAAGTGTAATGCAAAAAGTGTTTTTCATTGTAAATCGATTTAATTCTGTGTTTTAATTTGAAAATAAACGAAATAGGAATGGCAATGTTGCAAATTTGATAAAAAAGCGTGCTTTTTTGTCTTGCAAATTGAAAAAGCAACAAATAGTTGGCAAAATTGTATGAATTGTTTTGATTTTAACTTGGAATACCTAATCTTAGCCAAGAATTTAAGTTTACATGAAGAATACTTATTTCTGGAACGGTTTTTACTTTTACTTCTTTTTCCGAAGGGGTACGGGACTGTTCTAGTTATAGCTAAATATAGAAAGTATAAGTCCCGGAATTTGTTCGGGGCTTTTTTTTTGAATGAAACTGAAGGTAGCCATACAAGGTATTAAAGGGAGTAACCATCATCAGGTAGCCACTGAGTTCCTTGGTAAGGATATTGAATTGGTGGAATGTTTGTCCTTTGATAAACTAATTGACCGTGTTTTGGATGGGACAGCGGACAAAGGGGTAATGGCCATTGAAAATTCCATAGCCGGTTCCATTATTCCCAACTACAATCTGGTGTACCACAATAACATTCACATTATTGGGGAACACTATCTGAGCATCCATCATAACTTAATGGTATTAAAAGGGCAGACGATGGAACAGATTAAAGAGGTGAGAACCCACCCTATGGCCCTGTTGCAGTGTATGGAATTTTTAAAGCAATACCCTCAACTCAAATTGGTGGAGGATGTGGACACTGCCGAAACAGCACGTCAAATACAGGAGAAACAATTAAAGCATGTAGCGGCGATAGCCCCAACGGTGGCCGCGGAACTTTATGGGTTGGATATCATTGCCCCGGAAATCCAGACCATAAAAAACAATGCTACCCGTTTCATTATACTAAAAAAGCAGAACAAGGTTTTGCCAAAGGAAGAAATCAATAAGGCGTCACTTCGCTTTATTACCGATCATAAACGTGGGAGTTTGGCGACAGTGTTGAATGTTATGAGTGATTGTAATATGAATCTTACCAAAATACAGTCACTTCCAGTAATAGAGACGCCTTGGAAATATGCCTTTTTTGTGGATGTCACTTTTGAAAAGTACGACCATTTTAGCAAGGCAAAGTCCTTGTTGGAGATTATGTCGGAGGATTTCAGGGTATTGGGGGAATATAAAAATGCATTAAAAGGATGATAACGGCAAAACGATTGGATAGCGTCCAGGAATATTACTTCTCCAAAAAATTACGTGAGGTACGCGCACTTGTTGCGAAGGGTAGACCCATAATCAATATGGGAATTGGCTCCCCTGATCTGGCGCCACCGCCCCAGGCGTTAAAAGGGTTGAGCGCAACGCTCCACCAAGAGGGTGCGCATCAGTACCAGAGCTATCAGGGATTACCGGAATTACGGGAAGCTATGGCGGATTTTTATAAAGAACGCTTTGGGGTTACCATCAATCCCCAGAACGAACTGTTGCCCCTAATTGGTTCCAAGGAAGGTATTATGCACATTAGTCTTGCCTTCCTCAATGTAGGTGATGGGGTTCTGGTACCCAATCCCGGTTATCCTACCTACACTTCCGTAACAAGGTTGATTGGGGCCATTCCAATGGAATATGATCTAACGGAAGAAAATGGTTGGTTGCCGGATTTGGAGGCCATTGAACAAATGGACCTGTCCAAGGTCAAGCTTATGTGGATCAGCTATCCCAATATGCCGACCGGAGCCAAGATTACCATGGATAAAATGGAAGCATTGTTGACATTTGCCCGCAATCACAATATTTTATTGGTAAATGATAATCCCTACAGCTTTGTTTTGAATGATGCACCTACCAGTATTTTACAAATTTTAGGAGCCAAAGACCATGCTTTGGAATTGAATTCCCTGAGTAAAACATTTAATCTCGCTGGTTGGCGGGTGGGTATGGTCATGGGAAGTGCAGAACATATCCTGGCGGTGTTAAAGGTAAAAAGCAATATGGATTCCGGAATGTTTTATGGAATCCAAAAAGGGGCAATTTCGGCATTGCACAGCGGAAAGGGTTGGTTTCAACAGTTGAATGAAACCTATAATGCCAGAAGGGAACTGATGTTCCAGTTAGTGGACAAATTGGGGTGTGCCTATGATACGGATGCGGCCGGAATGTTTGTTTGGGCCAAGTTGCCCAAAGGAGCAAAACCATCTGAGGATTTTATAGATGAAGTCCTTTATGACAAAGACATTTTCATTGCCCCCGGAACCATATTCGGTAGTAATGGAGAAGGGTATATTCGCTTTTCATTATGTGTGAAAGAGGAAGAAATCAAAAAGGCCATAGCGCGATTTTAGTATGGAAAGTATAGTTATTGTGGGTATTGGTTTGATCGGGGGATCTTTTGCAAAGGGGCTAAAACGCTTGTTTCCGGAATCCAGGATCATTGGATTTGACAAGGATGAAAATAACCTTTCCGAAGCTTTGCAATTGGGGTTGATCGATGAAAAGGGAACGGAACGCACCTTAGATCGGGCCAATATGGTACTGTTGGCCATTCCCGTAGATGCGTTGGTCATTGAACTTCCCAAAATCCTGAACAACGTGAATGATGATTGCTTGGTACTGGATGCGGGCTCTACCAAGGCTGCCATTTGCCAAAGTGTGGAAAACCATCCCAAGAGAAGGAATTTTTTGGCATGTCATCCTATTGCGGGAACGGAGTTTTCCGGACCTTCTGCGGCTTTTGATGGTTTGTACGACGGAAAAACGAACATTATCTGTGAAGTGGAAAAAACGGCTTTTAAGTTACAGGAAAAAGCACTGGGACTTTTCCAAAAACTGGGAATGCGTATCCGCTATATGAACCCTGAAGCGCACGACAAGCACATTGCCTATGTGTCCCATTTATCGCACATTAGTTCCTTTATGTTGGGAAAGACGGTAATAAAGGAAGAACAGAACGAACGGGATATTTTTGATATGGCCGGAAGTGGATTTGAAAGTACGGTCCGCCTGGCCAAAAGCTCACCGGATATGTGGACCCCAATTTTTGAACAGAACAAGGACAATGTGATCAAGAGCCTGGAAGAATACATCAAAAATTTAGAGTCCTTTAAACAGCTTATGGAAGAGGATAATTTTAAGGGCATTCATGATCAAATGAACAATACCAATAGAATAAAGCAAATTTTAAAAGGAATACCACTTACTAAAACACCTAAATGAAATGGAAAATTCAAAGGAATTAAGAACATGGTTGGATGATTTACAATTGCCTCATCCACTGGTGATTGCCGGGCCTTGTAGTGCGGAAACCGAAGACCAAGTATTGCAAATTGCAAATGAACTTAAGGATTCTGACGTAAGTTACTATCGCGCGGGAATATGGAAACCACGGACAAGACCGGGGAATTTTGAAGGTGTAGGTGCCATAGGCCTTAAATGGTTGCAAAAAGTCAAGGAAGAAACAGGTTTAAAAACAGCCACCGAGGTTGCCAATAGAACACATGTGGATTTGGCTTTGGAGCATGATATCGATTTGTTATGGATAGGTGCCCGTTCCACAGTAAGCCCATTTATTGTTCAGGAGATTGCAGATGCCCTGAAAGGTACGGACAAGGTAGTTTTGGTCAAAAACCCGGTCAACCCGGACTTGTCCCTTTGGTTGGGAGCAGTGGAACGTTTGTCCAAGGCCAATATCAAAAAATTGGGAGTTATCCATCGAGGATTTTCCACGTATCAAAAAACAAAATATCGGAATATTCCCGAATGGCAATTGGCTATAGAATTGCAGACCAAGTTTCCTGATCTGCCATTGATAAATGACCCCAGTCATATCACTGGAAAACGTGAATTGGTATTTGATATTTCCCAGACCGCACTGGATCTAAATTTTGATGGACTGATGATAGAAACCCATACTGATCCAGATAATGCTTGGAGTGATGCCGCACAACAAGTAACACCCACCTCGTTAAAACAAATGTTCAAAGATTTAAAAATGCGGAAAGAAACTGATGAAGCAGCGGAATACAATGCACAATTGGCCAATCTTAGGGCCCAGATCGATGTTTTGGACAATGAACTGATTGATTTATTGGGTAAAAGGATGAAAGTCTCCGATGGTATCGGTGAATTGAAAAAGAAGCGTAACGTAGCTGTTCTTCAGACCAACAGATGGAATTCCATTTTGGGCAATATGATCTTGGAAGGGGAACAACGTGGTTTGAGTGAGGAATTTGTCCTTAAGATGTTCAAGGCCATCCACCAAGAATCCATCAACCATCAAGAAAAGATTATCAATGCCTAATAACGGACAGCCCTTAGGTACATTTGACGTTCCTTTTGGGTTGTGGACGGGAACTTACGGAGCGATTTAGATTTGGTATTGGAATTGTGCCCTAAAGTGTAACAATCTTATTTTTTGTTCATCATTTAACAAACAAAAAGGAAAACCATGGGAAAAATCAGTACACTTCTGTTCGTCTTACTAACCGTGCCGTTGTTCGGGCAACGCATTATTGATAAAGACGTTGGAGAATTTCATGCAGTAAAGGTCTTTGATTTGATTGAGGTGAATTTGATCCAATCGGATGAAAATAAGATTTTGATCAAAGGTAGAAATGTGGATGACATCAAATGGGTGAACAAGGATGGGGTCCTTAAGTTACGAATGCAATTGGATAGGAAATTCACCGGGGAAGATACCTTCATAGAAGTGTATTATACCGATTTGGATGTTATCGATGCCAATGAAGGATCGGAGATTACCTGCAATGAAATGGTAAAGAAGAACAAAATTGAGCTTAGGGCCCAGGAAGGGGGTAAAATCACCATTGGAATGGATGTGCAGGTAGTTGAAATACGTGCAGTGACAGGAGGTATTGTACAAGCTTCCGGTTTAGCGGAAAACCAATCCATAGTCATTAATACGGGAGGTATTTTTGAAGGAAGTGATTTGCGGACTTCCAACTCAGAAGTAAAGATTTCCGCTGGGGGCGAAGCCGAGGTATTCGCATCGGAACGGATAGATATAGACGTAAAGGCCGGTGGGGATGTTACGGTATATGGACAACCAAAGCGAGTGAACAAGAAGACCTTTGTAGGTGGTAGGATACGAATGGTCGACTAGGGTTGTTGAAGCTGATAAATAAACAAAAAAGCCCCATAAATTGGGGCTTTTCTTTTTTAGTAGGGCACTTATTTTTTGAAAATGTACCGTGTAATGAATATTCCCTTTCCATCACCTTTTCCCCCTTCACTTTCCACTGCGCTGATTACATGTGCCAACGCCCATCCCTCGGCAATCATGGAATTGATCATATTGGTGATTATAGCGTCGTTTGCAGCGATATTTTGAAAGCGGATTCCGCCCAAATTGTAGAAGTTCAGAAGTTTGGTTTCTTCAAAATTCTTTACCCTAATGTCACCTCTATCCGATTTATTTCTCGAATTGTCTTCATCAGAACGTACCGAAGTATATTCCTTATAATCTTTTTCCTCAAGGGCGTTGATAATCCTGGAACGTCCCAGTCCGTTGGGTACAATGGACTCCACACTCGTAATCACTTTGTACTGTTGGGCATTCCCTTCAAAAAATGTTGCAATGGCGATGGCTGCCAAAAAAAGGATTTTTTTCATAATTGATTTGTGTTGATTTTAATTTGCCACCAATGTTAACAGGAATTTGTAAGAAAAGAAAGTTGTTTCTTTGTTATTGTATGAATTGTTATCAACATATGATGTAATGTACGGACTGGTGTATAAATCGACGGGCAGTTGGTACACCGTTAAAACAACGGAGGGACAATTCTATGATTGCAGGATCAAAGGTAAGTTTCGAATTAAAGGTATAAAAAGTACCAATCCGGTGGCCGTTGGGGATGAAGTGACCTTTGAATTGGAAACCAATGGAGACGAGACCTATGGAATCATCACTGCAATTTCGGAACGCAAAAACTATATTATCCGTAAATCGGTAAACCTGTCCAAGCAGGTCCATATTATTGCTTCCAATTTGGATCAGGCATTTTTGATGGTTACCCTCAACAATCCAACGACTTTTACCAGCTTTATAGATCGATTTTTGGTGACCGCAGAAGCTTATGACATCCCGGCCGTTTTGTTGTTCAATAAAATGGATAGTTATGATGCTGACGAAAAAGTGGAGGTGGAGTATTTGATGGACCTCTATAAAAGTATAGGCTATACAACCATAGCATTATCCGCCAAAGAGGGGGATAATGTTAAAGCTGTAAAAGAAATGATGGTCGGAAAAACGAGTATGTTCTCCGGGCATTCGGGAGTGGGAAAATCCACATTGATCAATGCATTGGAGCCTGGGCTTGAACTAAAAACGGCCAAAATTTCCGAGCAACACCTACAGGGACAGCACACAACTACCTTTGCCGAAATGTTTGACCTTTCTTTTGATGCCCGGATCATCGATACTCCCGGAATTCGTGGTTTCGGGATTGTGGAAATGGAAAAAGACGAGATAGGGGATTATTTTCCAGAATTTTTTGAATTGAAATCCAATTGTAAGTTTAACAACTGTCTTCATTTGGATGAACCCCAATGTGCCGTAAAGGCTGCGCTGGAGAATAACGAATTGGCATGGAGCCGATATCGAAGTTACGTGCAGATGTTGGAGGAAGATGTTGAAGAAAACTACCGAATGGATATTTATAAGGAAAAGTAATGCGTGCAGTAGTTCAACGGGTATCCAGGGCAAGTGTTACTGTGGAAGGGGAAAAGGTTTCCGAAATCCAAAATGGACTTTTGGTATTATTGGGTGTTGAAAATGCCGATAACCAAGAGGATATTGTATGGCTTTCCAAAAAAATAGTGAACCTCAGGATTTTTAATGATCGTGAGGGGGTAATGAACCGTTCCCTGATCGACCAAAATGGAGATATTATCGTGGTAAGCCAGTTTACCTTACATGCTTCCACCAAAAAAGGAAATCGCCCTTCTTATATAAAAGCGGCAAAGCCGCCCATTGCAATTCCATTATACGAACAATTGGTGTCCCAAATAGAGCGGGATTTGGGAAAATCGGTGGGAACGGGAGTTTTTGGGGCCGATATGAAGGTGGAGTTATTAAATGATGGTCCAGTGACAATTGTCATAGATTCCAAGAATCGCGAATAGTATTAGTATCTTTGACTGTTTTTGAATATCAATAATTAACCTACCTAACCAAACTCTTATGCGATTGTTAATCGGGATGATTCTTGTCCCACTTTTTCTATGTTCCCAATCCCTTGATTATAGTATATCCAGTATTCCGGAAGCACTGACTAAAGGGGCCAATGCCGTTGTTAGAATTGAGCATAAATTGGTGGATATCCCCCATATAAAAGAGATGAATGTGACGTATAAAAAAGTGGTCACGGTCTTGAACAAGAAAGGAAATTCCGACGTAGGTGCCTATGCCCATTATGATGGTTCGGAACGCATTCGAAAGATTTCTGCAGTGGTATATGATAAGTTTGGGAACAAAATAAAAACCTATAAAAAATCCGATTTTACCGATGTCTCTGCGGTAAGTGGGTTTTCGCTTTATGAAGATAGTAGGGTACTTTATATGGAGTATACCCCAATTGACTACCCGTATACTGTTGAGTACACCTACGAGTCAACATCCGCCAATACCGCCTATTTACCGTTTTGGTATCCAATTAAAGACTACGAAGTAAGTACGGAAAAAAGTATTTACGAGATTCAATTTGGTAATGCCACGGGTGGTTTGATTGAAAAGGCCCTGAATTTTGAGGGGTATGGCATAAAAACCGACCGAAAAGAAAATTATCTAAAATTTGAGGCCAACGCTATTGGTGCCGTAAAATATGAACAACTTGCCCCGAATTTTAGATATTGGGCACCCAAGTTAATGCTTGCCCCCAAGCAATTTTACTATGAAGGTTACCAAGGGAATAATGGCGATTGGGAATCCTTGGGCAAATGGATGTATAAAAACCTGATACAAGGCCGTGACGAACTCCCTGGAACTACCGTTCAAAAAATCAAGTCTTTGACAAGAGGGGTTCAAGATCCCATCGAAAAAGCAAAAATTGTATATGATTATGTGCAAAAGAATACTCGGTACATCAGTGTTCAAGAGGGTATAGGTGGTTTAAGGCCCATAAGCGCCTTAGAGGTCGACAAGGTAAAATATGGTGATTGTAAAGGGCTTACCAATTACACCAAGGCTTTGCTGAAGGCCGTTGGAGTTCAGGCCAATTACGTGCGCGTTTTTGCAAAATCGGAATATCAAGGTGATATAGACAAAGACTTTCCCAGTTTCGTAGGGCAATCCAATCATGTTATCCTTAACATTCCCCAAGAAGGGAAAGAGCCTGTTTGGTTGGAATGTACCAGCCAGACCATGCCCTTTGGTTTTTTGGGCGACTTTACCGATGATCGATATGTGTTCGAAATTTCACCAAATAATGGAAAAATTGTAAAGACTCCATCGTACAGCAATGAACAGAACAAAACTAGTATTGAGGCCAAATGTGGGATTTCACCTTCGGGAGGTCTAACGGGGGAATTGACCCGCATATCCATGGGAATCGATTATGATAACATCTATTGGATAAAGGATGAAAAAACAAAAGACCAGGAAGATTACTATAAAAAAGAATGGGGATCTATAAATGGGCTGGCCATTGTTGCAATGTCTTTTGACAATGATCGGGATAAGATCCAGTTTTCCGAGTCGCTTAAGGTTATGGCCGAAAATTATGCAAGTCATAACGGGGATAGACTTTTTATGATGCCCAATGTTTTTGCCCAGAATACTTTTGTTCCCAAAAGATACCGAAACCGTCGATTGCCTTTCGAGGTGATTAGGGGCTTTCAAGAAGAAAGCGCAATGGAATTAACACTTCCCAAAGGGTACACCATAGAGGGCATGCCCAATGCAGTAAGTATACAGAACAAGTTTGGGTCATATGATATATCGTATAAATTAAAAGATACAGGTCATATTGTCGTCACCAGGGCACTATTGATAAAAAAAGGGAGGTACCCAAAAGAAGAATATGCCGCCTACAGACAGTTTCGGCAAAAAGTGACAAAGAGTGACCAATCGAAACTCGTATTGCTCCAAAAATGATCAAATTAATCGTAACCATGAAAAAAATGTTTTATTGGGCCGTACTCGTTATGGCTTTTTCAAGTGTCCTTGGCCAGGAGGTTAAATTTGGAAGAGTATCCAAGGAAGAATTGCAACAAAAACAATATCCAGAAGATACCACGGCTTCTGCCACCGTGCTGTACAGAAGGGTCCGTGTATATTTTCATTACTCACAGGGCCAGGGTTTTGAACTTAGGACCGATATACATGAGCGTGTAAAAATCTATAAAAAAGAGGGGTTTGGGCATGCAACCATAAACGAACGGCTCTACACTGGTGGTAAGGCAGGCGGAGATAGGGAAAAGTTTTCGGGACTAAAGGCCTTTACCTATAACATAGTAAATGGAAAGATAGAGGATTCTAAAGTTAAAGGTTCCGATACGTATACCAAAGAGGTTTCAAAATACCATAACGAGGTCAGTTTTACCATGCCCAATGTAACCGAAGGCAGTATAATTGAATACCAATATACCTTAACTTCACCCTATGTGACCACCATAGATGAGATTTCCCTTCAGTATGATATTCCAATCCAATACCAGGAAATAAAAGTATCGATTCCCGAATATTTTGTCTTTACTCCAAAAATGAAGGGGTATTTGGAAGTCCACCCCAATCAAAGTACGGAACAGGGCCAGATCAATTATACCAATAAATCACGCGAAGGGAGTCACATGGTGAACACCTCTTACAGGCAGCAGTCCCTAACATTTACCAAGAACATATCCACAGTGGTAATGAGGAAGGTGCCCGCTTTGGTAGAGGAGCCTTACGTCAATAGCATGGAGAATTACCGTACGGCCATAGATTATGAGCTAAAGTACATTAACTACCCCAATGAACCCATGAAACCTTATGCTACCACATGGGAAGAGGTCGCAAGGAAAATCTATGATAGCGACAATTTTGGCCGACAATTGAACCAACGGAGATTTTTTAAGGAAGATTTGGCAACCGTGATTGAAGGGACCACCAATGATAAGGAAAAATTGGTGCGGATATTTGATCATGTACGTAACCACATGAACTGGAATTCTTATTTTGGAAAGTACACAGATCTCGGCATTAAAAAAGCCTATGCGGAAAAGATGGGAAATGTGGCCGATATCAATTTATTGTTAGTTGCCATGCTAAAGGAATCTGGTGTAAAGGCCAATCCCGTTTTGGTCAGTACCAGGGATAATGGCGTACCCATGTTTCCTACCCGGGAAGGCTTTAATTATGTGGTGGCTTCGGCCAATATTGATGGGCAAACCGTACTAATGGATGCTACCAATAAGTTTGCTCAGCCCAATCTTTTGCCCACTAGGGCACTGAATTGGATGGGGCTTGTCATTGGAGAGAATGGAATGTCCTCATCGATAGATATGAATGCCCGTGAAAAGGCTTTCAATTCAGAACAAATAATGGTCAATATTACCGGGGAAGGCAGTGTTGAAGGGCGTATACGCAACATGTATTCCGGTTACGCTGCTTATAGGTTCAGAAACAAATATCTTGGCCAGGAAGAGGAAACGTATTTAGAGGATTTAGAATATAAAAAGGGTGGTGCACAAATAGATGGATATACCATAAAAAATCACGAAATCATAGGAAAGGATATTCAGGAAAGCTATGAAATAGTACATGATGGGGTTGTGGATATTGTCAATAACAGGATGTATTTCAGCCCCATGTTGTTCGAGACAGAGGACGAAAACCCTTTTAAACTGGATGAGCGGGTATATCCTATTGATTTTGTGACCCCGTGGGAGGATAAATGCATAGTAATGATAAAATATCCACCTGGGTACATTTTGGAATCAAAGCCAGAAGCCATGAAACTGGCCCTGCCAAATGGCTACGGTCTGTTTACCTATATGGTGCAAGAAACGCCCGCAGGTCTGCAGATAGTAAAAGATGTAAAGATAAACAGGGCTATTTTTCCTGCGAATGAATACCAATCCTTAAAGGAATTTTTCAAACAAATGGTCAACAAGCTCAACGAAAAAGTAGTTTTGATAAAAAAAGTATAATAGAGCGACCAATGAGAATATCGGTTGTTTTTGTACTATTGTCCTGTACGGCCTTGTTCGGCCAATCCAGTACTACATTTGGGATGCTGTCCAAAGCGGAAAAAGAGTTTATCCGTTTTGATAAGGATACTACTGCCAATGCGGTCTATCTCTTTGAAAAAGGGGAGAATTTCTTTCAAGAAAGGGGACGCTACATTCGATTGATCACCCGATACCATGCAAAGGTCAAAATCCTAAAAAAGGAAGGTTTTGACCATGCTACCATAGAAATACCCTATTACCACAATGAAGATCTAACGGAAAAGGTGGAGAAAATAGTGGCATTGACCCATAACGGGATCGTGAAGGACTATGTAAAAAAATCCCAAGTATATGATGTGGACCTTTCTGAAAGATGGTCTGCCAAAAAGTTCACTTTTCCCAAGATATCCGTGGGCTCAATTCTGGAGTATACCTATGAGGTGGAATCCCCTTTCTTTTTCAATCTTTCCGGTTGGAAATTTCAGGCCGACATTCCAAAAGTCTACACGGAATACAATGCCAAAATACCGGGTAATTGGGTCTACAATAGAACTTTAATAGGGAGTATCAAACTCGATCTTAACGACGCCAAAGTTGAAAAGAACTGCTTTTCCGTTTCATGGGTTCCGAATGAAGCTTCATGCGAGGTCCTCAAATATGCCATGCAGGATGTTCCTGCTTTTAAGGAATCGGAAGCATTTATGCTTTCAAGCAGCAACTATCGCTCAAACCTGGAGTTCCAACTATCCCAATATACCACTTTTAAAGGGGCAAAAAGAAAGTTCACCAAAACCTGGAAAGATGTGGACGAGGAATTTAGGACCGAAAAAAATATAGGCCAACAACTGCGCAAAAAGAATTTTTTCGAAAAAAATGTTCCTGCGGAATTATTGACCCAAGGGACGCCTATGGAAAGGGCCAAAAACATCTATTCTTTTGTTCAAAACCATTATACATGGAATAAAAAATATAGACTTTGGCGGGATAACAAGGTCAAAAAAGCCTTTGAGGAAGGTAAAGGAAGCATTGCGGAAATTAACATTACGCTCATCAATCTTCTTAATGCAGCAGGAATTGAGACCAAAATGATGATGTCCAGCACCCGTAATCATGGATTGCCAAAAAAGACACATCCGGTCATATCGGATTTCAATTACATTTTGGCCAAAGCCACCATAGAGGGACAAGACTATTTATTGGATGCCACGGATAAATTTGTTCCTTTTGGGATGTTGCCCTATCGATGTCTCAACTATTATGGTCGTGTCATGGATTTTGATAGTGAAAGCTATTGGCAAAACATAGTGCCGGAAGTAGATAACAAAAGGGTCATTAGGGCACAGATCAGTTATGATCTGGAAAATGGAATTGCAAAAGGGGGGTTCAACGATATCAGCACGGGTTATGAAAGTATCCGCCAACGTAAGAAGTTAAGTGAAATGGATGAAGATACCTATGTTTCGGAAGCGGAAGGCAATTTTGAGGACGATATTTTTATCACCGACCACGTAATAAACGAGCAAAACTCAAATGAAAAAAGACTTATCCAACAATTTAAATTTGAGTTGGAGGATATCTTTAAAGAGCAGGAAATTTTTGTTAATCCATTCCTAATAAGGTTTTTTGATGAGAATCCTTTTAAAGCGGAGGAACGAAACTATCCCGTAGATTTCGGTTACCCCAGAAAATATGAGTTTGCCCTGTCCATGGCTGTTCCCGAGGGTTATAAGGTCAAGAGCCTACCGGAAAAAATGGGCCTGCAATTACCGGGGGAGGCGGGTCTTCTAAAATTGGATAGTAGCGAAGAATTTGGAAGGGTCAGTGTATCCTTTGAGTTTTCGTTAAATGCAACCCAAATCAATAGTAAGGCCTATGAACTTATTAAAACATTCTTTGGAAAAGCCGTAGAAATCCAAAACCAGTCCTATATCGTTTTGGAGAGGGTATAGTTCTGTCCTACTTCATACATTTGTCAAAAATGGAACAATGAACATCCAAAATGCGCAAAAAGCTGTGGACGCGTGGATAAAGGCCCACGGCGTCCGTTATTTCAACGAACTTACCAATATGGCCCAACTAACGGAGGAAGTAGGCGAGGTCGCGCGTATCATTGCCCGGAGATATGGAGAGCAGAGTGAAAAAGAATCGGACAAGGACAAGGATTTAGGAGAAGAATTGGCCGATGTCCTTTTTGTGGTACTCTGTCTAGCCAACCAGACTGGGGTGGATTTGCAACAATCCTTTGAAAAAAAATTGGAAATCAAGACCAATAGAGATCACGATAGGCACCATAACAATCAAAAGCTCAAATAAATCTATATTTGGGCTTTTGTTTAATCCAATAAAAGGTCCAATTTGAAACTCCATCTCTCAGCACCTTCCAATACTGTCCTTGACTCAGAAATTGCCATAACGGGATCTAAAAGCGAAACCAATCGCCTTTTGCTGTTACAGGCCTTGTTCCCAAATTTAGGGATTGAGAACGGGTCTAATTCCGATGATGCGGAAGTAATGCAAAAAGGGTTGGCAATTTCCAAAGGGGTGGTGGACATTCACCATGCAGGCACCGCAATGCGTTTTTTGACCTCCTACTTTGCTTCCCAAGAAGGAAAAGAAGTGCTATTGACCGGTTCTAAGCGTATGAAGCAGCGACCTATAAAGGTATTGGTCGATGCATTGAAAGGGTTGGGGGCCGATATTGAATACCAGGAAAATGAAGGATATCCACCCTTGAAAATCAAGGGCAAAAAAATAAAGGAATCCATGGTTGGCCTACCCGCCGATATCAGTAGCCAGTACATCTCATCCCTATGTCTTGTGGCGCCAAGTTTGGAAAATGGATTGACTATCGATTTGATAGGGAAAATTACTTCCGTACCGTACATAAAAATGACGCTTGGCCTCTTAAAGGAACTTGGGGTAGGGACATCCTTCCAGGGGAATCAAATAAGAATCCATCCCCAACCTAAAATTGGGCCCTTAAATCTTGTGGTGGAATCGGATTGGAGTGCGGCAAGCTACTACTACAGTATCGCTGCATTGGCAGCATTGGGTTCAGAAATAAAACTGTCGTCCTACAAACGCAATTCCCTCCAGGGTGATAGCGTACTTTCGGAAATCTATAAGGACTTTGGAGTGGATACCGATTTTGCCCGTAATTCAATTGTCCTTAAAAAAACACAAAAGCATACACCAAAACCCCTGCATTACGATCTTTCCAACGCACCGGATATTGCACAGACCATTGCCGTGACCTGTTTTGGTCTTGGAATGGAATGCCGTTTAACGGGCCTTCATACCTTGCCCATTAAAGAGACGGATCGTTTGGCAGCCATGAAAACAGAACTTGAAAAGTTTGGTGCATCAGTTGTCATAGACCACGAAAGTTTAGCATTGCAGACCACTTCCCAACTAAATGAAAATGTAGCAGTGGATACCTATAACGATCATAGAATGGCCATGGCCTTTGCCCCTTTGGCATTGAAGATTGATTTAATGGTGAACGATGCCGGTGTGGTTTCAAAATCCTATCCGGATTTTTGGAACCATATGAAAAAAGTAGGCTTTAAAGTTTCCCATGCCTAAGGAATTAATACGGGTTTTACTTGACAACGCCTTAGGCCAGATTGTATATTTGCGCTCCTTAAAAAAAATCATTCGATAAGATGAAATTGTCCAACTTCAATTTTGAGCTCCCTAAGGAGCTTTTGGCAGAGTATCCAGCAGAAAATAGAGATGAATCCAGATTAATGGTTATCCATAGGGAAACCGGGAAAATTGAACATAGAATGTTCAAGGACCTTATCGAGTATTTTGATGAGGGCGATGTAATGGTCCTTAACAATACCAAGGTATTTCCTGCAAGGCTTTATGGAAATAAGGAAAAGACCGGGGCGCGAATTGAAGTATTCTTGTTACGCGAATTGAATGATGAACAAAGACTTTGGGATGTGTTGGTCGATCCGGCACGTAAAATAAGGATTGGCAACAAACTCTACTTTGGGGACGATGAAAGTTTGGTGGCAGAGGTCATAGATAATACCACTTCCCGTGGGAGGACCCTACGTTTTCTCTATGATGGTTCCTACACCGACTTCAGGAGAAAACTGCGTGAGCTTGGGGAAACCCCATTGCCCAAGTACATCAAAAGGGAGGTCACCCCTGAGGATGAGGAGCGCTATCAGACCATATATGCCAAGCACGAGGGTGCCGTGGCAGCTCCAACAGCAGGCCTTCACTTTTCCAAGCACCTATTGAAACGGCTGGAGATCAAAGGTGTGGATTTTGCCGAGGTAACCTTGCACGTAGGTTTGGGTACTTTTAATCCGGTTGAGGTAGAAGACCTTTCCAAGCACAAAATGGACAGTGAGGAATTGGTGATCGATGAGAAGGCCACTGAGGTGGTAAATAATGCCAAGGCCAATAAAAAGAAGGTTTGTGCCGTAGGAACCACCGTTATGCGTGGATTGGAGAGCGCAGTTTCCTCAGAACGCACTTTAAATACCTTTGAGGGGTGGACCAATAAGTTTATTTTCCCTCCGTACGATTTTAGTATTGCCGATTGTATGATCACCAATTTCCATTTGCCAAAGTCGACTTTATTGATGATGATTTCAGCTTTTGTTGGGCACGATTTAATGAAGAAAGCCTACAAACAGGCCATTTTGGAGCAGTACCGATTTTATTCCTATGGCGATGCCATGCTGATTCTATAAGGTAAAACAGCATGGTTTCCAGTGCTATTGTGAACCGGACAATAAAAAAATCCCGATATGCGATCGGGATTTTTCTTTTCTAACTTTGCCCCTATGCCAGAAACCAAAAAAGATATACGCGCATTGACCAGGGAACAGCTACGGCATTTCTTTGTTTCAAAAGGGGATAAGGCATTTCGCGGAAATCAGGTATACGAATGGCTCTGGCAAAAATCGGCCTATTCCTTTGATGGAATGACCAATCTCTCCAAGGAAACCCGGCAAATGTTGGAGGATTATTTCGTTATCAATCATATTCGGGTGGACCAGATGCAACGAAGCAATGATGGCACCATTAAGAATGCCGTACAGTTGCATGACGATTTGGTGGTGGAGTCCGTCCTTATTCCAACCGATACAAGGACAACAGCCTGTGTTTCCAGTCAAGTAGGCTGCAGTTTGGATTGTAAATTTTGTGCCACTGCGCGTTTAAAGCGTATGCGGAACCTTAACCCGGATGAAATCTATGATCAAGTGGTCGCTATTGACAATCAAAGCAAACTGTATTTTGATAGGCCTTTGAGCAATATTGTTTTTATGGGGATGGGGGAACCCTTAATGAATTACAACAATGTATTGAAGGCCATTGATAAGATTACCTCCCCGGATGGTCTTGGAATGTCCCCAAAAAGAATCACGGTTTCTACCTCTGGTGTTCCAAAGATGATTAAAAAAATGGCCGACGAAGGGGTAAAATTTAATTTGGCGGTCTCCCTACATTCCGCCATAGATGAACTGCGCACCTCCATTATGCCCTTTAATGCCACTTTTCCACTTTCGGATTTAAGGGAGTCCCTACAGTACTGGTACCAAAAAACAAAAAAGAGGATTACCTATGAGTATGTGGTTTGGGAAGGCATCAACGATACCCAAAAAGATGTTGATGCCCTGGTGAAGTTTTGTCGTTTTGCACCTTCAAAAGTCAATCTTATTGAGTATAATCCTATTGATGATGGGGAGTTTTCCCAAGCATCCGAAGAGGCAATTCAACGGTATGTGCATACTTTGGAGAAAAATCATATAACGGTAACCATACGAAGATCAAGGGGAAAGGATATTGATGCGGCCTGTGGCCAATTGGCCAATAAAGGCTAAGTTTAAAAGCTTTGCTTTTACGTATTGTCCATGGTTTTCCATCAAAAGTCGAAATCTATGCATAATGCCCATAAAACATTCGGCTTTTCCATACTTTTGATTTTCTGTGTAAAATATAGTAGTACGTGTCTCGGAAAATCGTATCGCAAATACGGGAGCCTATAGAACGGGAAATGGAACTTTTTGAACAAAAGTTTTATGAGTCCATGTCTTCTAAAGTGGCCTTGCTCAATCGTATTACCTATTATATTGTAAACAGGAAGGGAAAACAGATGCGTCCCATGTTCGTTTTTTTAACGGCAAAAATGCTGAACCAAGGCGAAGTCGCTGAACGGACCTATACGGGAGCTTCCATTATAGAGCTGATACACACGGCCAGTCTGGTACATGATGATGTGGTGGACGAAAGCTATAAGCGTCGTGGGTTTTTTTCGATAAATGCCCTATGGAAAAATAAAATTGCGGTTTTGGTTGGGGATTACCTCTTTTCAAAAGGGCTATTGGTTTCCCTGGAAAAAGGGGATTATGACCTGCTTCAAATTATATCGGATTCGGTTAAATCCATGAGCGAAGGGGAGCTCTTACAAATTGAAAAGGCCCGGCTTTTGGATATCACGGAGGAAGTCTACTATGATATCATAAGACAGAAGACCGCAACATTGATCGCCGCTTGCTGTAGCATGGGTGCCGCTTCCGTAAGACCTAATTCCGAAGAAGTGGGGATCTTTAGGAAGTTTGGTGAATTGTGTGGCATGGCATTCCAGATAAAGGACGACCTATTTGATTACGGAACCGAGCAAATAGGTAAACCTACCGGAATAGACATTAAAGAACAAAAAATGACCCTTCCTTTGATTTATGCCTTAAATCGAAGCGATAAAGCAAATAGAAAGTGGCTCATCAATTCCATTAAAAATCACAATAAGGACAAAAAACGGGTCAAAGAAGTGATTGCCTATGTCAAGGAAATGGGAGGGTTGGATTATGCGGTTTCCAAAATGATGGAATTTAAGGATGAAGCTTTGGAAATCCTCAACAACTACCCAAATTCGGATTACAAAGCAGCGCTTACCCTTATGGTGAACTATGTTGTTGACCGAAAAAAGTAGTTTTTTTTGAAATTTGGGCAACCGTTTATAAACTACTGACGTCTGTACTAATAGAAGACAAATCGAGAACCATTGAAAGTCATCTCTTTTTATAGTAATGAAAAGCAATTGATAAAACGGGCCATTGCCGGGAGTCAAGGGGCGCAAAAGGCCATTTATGATAGGTTTGCCCCCAAAATGCTAAGTGTTTGCCGTCAGTATATCAAAGATTTGCATTACGCCGAAGATGTTATGGTGAACGGATTTGTAAAAGCTTTTAAGAATCTTGATGCTTTTGAGCACCGGGGCAGTTTTGAGGGCTGGATTCGAAAGATTATGGTGAGGGAAAGTATCTCCCACCTAAGAAAACGGCAATTTGTGGTGTATGATGATGAGATGGTGGATTTAAATCAAATGGATTCCCATTCAGATGCATCCTTAATGGACGTGGAATACATTCAAAGGTTGATAGATGCATTACCAGAAGGATATAAAATGGTTTTCGTGCTCTATGCCGTTGAAGGATACAAACACCATGAAATAGCGGACATGCTGAACATTTCGGAAGGAACGTCCAAATCCCAATTGTTTAAGGCAAGGAAATTGTTACAGGAAAACTTAAAATTAAAAGGATTATCGACCCATTTACGGTCCAAGAACAAATAGTACAGGCATGGATAAGTTGGAAAAACATATAAAACAAAAACTGGAGAAGCGGGAAATTGCGCCTTCGCCCAGGGCTTGGAATAGGATTTCCGAGGGTTTGGGTACGGAAACCAGGACATCAGCAAATAAAACATATTGGTGGATGGTGGCCGCGGGCTTTGCTGCTTTGGTTGTATTGTCCCTGGGAGTTTTGATCAATAATAAGGAGCCTTTGGAGGGCAGTGGGAACAGTGTTTTGGTGGAAGGGAAAAATACTACGGTCAACAACAGTGAAAACGAACTTGGAACACCCCCCGAAAATAAAGCCATTGTCTCTGTGGGAGAAGAAAAGCCAGGTGTTGAAAATAAGGTCCCGGAATCGGGAATGGCAATTAAGGAAATATCGCATCAAAACAACAACACAACGGTTGAGTTGGTAGCACTAAAGGAAACTCCGAAGGAGAAGGTCCTGGAAGTGCCTTTAAAAGATAAGATCATCGAGGATAAACTGGAAGAAGTACTGGCCCAGGTAAACGATATGGAAAATAACGCCATTACCGTTTCTGATGCAGAGATAGATTCATTGCTCATGGTCGCACAGAGAGAACTTTTGGCCACCAAAGTTTTTAAAGAAGATGGAAAGGTGGATGCTGTGGCACTTTTAAATGAAGTGGAGATGGAACTGTACGATGATGCCCGCAACCCATTGTTTATAAAATTAAAAGAAGGTTTCTTTAAGCTACGCACGGCAGTGGCCGATCGTAATAATTAATATTCATCAATCAAACCAATCCTTATTCACGCCCCTCGGTAACGAG
This sequence comes from Muricauda sp. SCSIO 64092, assembly GCF_023016285.1. GTDB lineage: Bacteria > Bacteroidota > Bacteroidia > Flavobacteriales > Flavobacteriaceae > Croceivirga. Next base: position 839,104 of record NZ_CP095413.1, on the reverse strand, counting down.
GGGCTGTTCAAGGGCGGACCAAAATCAAAAAACAATCATGAAAAAAATTACTGTATTCCTTTTATTGCTTTTTATTGCTTCATCCATCTCGAACGCTTATGCACAGGACAGTTCCGTTCAAAGGAAAATCAGGGTATTGGAGCGGCAAAAGGAGGAGGTTTCCAAACAGGAAAAGAAAGCTTTAAAAGAGGAAGTCAAAGCCATTCACGAACGCTTGGAAAAAGGTCTTATCACCGAAAATGAAGCCCAAATACTTAAGGAGGAAGCCGCACGAAAAAGGGCGTTGAACATTGAGAACAGATTGGCCATTATTAACAACAGGATTGCCCTTTTAGAGAGAAATCAAGAGCTAACGGATGATGCCATTTTGGAAGGGGAAAACACCATGATTATAGATTTCACCGATGGCGATGATGAGGATTATCGAATTTTGGGAATTCGTTTTAAGGACAAGGATTGGGACAGGCCTGTTAAGTACGATCGTAGAACCTACTCTGATTTTGTTTTTGCGATAGGTTTTAACAATGCATTGATTGAAGGACAATCCTTGGATGATTCCCCGTACAAAATTGGAGGGAGTCGGTTTTTTGAAATGGGTTTCCAATGGCGGACAAGGGTATTCAGAAATTCCAACTGGCTTCGACTTAACTATGGATTGTCATTTCAATTTAATGGCCTAAAGCCAGATGGCAATCAATATTTTGTACAGAACGGGGACCAAACGGAACTCCAGGAGTTCGATGTGGAACTGGACAAATCCAAATTGCGCATGGATAATTTGGTTTTTCCCATTCATTTTGAATTTGGCCCTTCCAGGCTTTATGAGACTGAGGAAAAGATACGGTATTCGCTCAGGAGACAGTTCAGAATGGGCATTGGGGGATATGGAGGGTTCAATATAGGAACCAGGCAAAAACTAAAGTATAGCCGGGATGGGGAAGAAGTCAAAGAGAAGTTCAAACGCGGTTACAATACCAGCAATTTAATATATGGATTAAGTGCATACGCCGGTTTTGGCAACACCTCACTTTATCTAAAATACGATTTGAACCCTATTTTCAGAAATGCAGAGGTGGACCAAAGGAACATTTCCCTGGGACTGCGTTTTGATCTGGATTGAGAAACCAACCGGACTTTTCAGGAGGCCGATCGCTTCATTTCCGCTGTAAATTCGTCTTCATGGTACACCCGTTTGCAATGGGAGCATTCCGCATAGCGGGATGTTTGTATGGTAAACAGGGGCAACCAGAACAGGTGGAAATAGTTGGGACGTGAAACCAGTGTCAATGTACCCACTTGGCTACAATGGGGACAGGAAACACCGGGAAGTTGCCGTTCCATCTTTTTTCCCGGTCGCGTACCAAAGAAAAGAATCATTTTTATGATAAATTTGAAGGTTTAACCACAAATTTAGGTTTTAAGACCTTCAAGTTGATAAGATAGTCCAGTGATTTCAAAGACCACCATAGATCAAGTATATGAAACGGCACGGGTAGAGGAGGTCATAGGTGATTTTGTGCAGTTGAAAAAATCGGGCTCCAATTTTAAGGGATTAAGCCCTTTCTCGGATGAGCGAACCCCAAGTTTTATGGTTTCCCCTGTGAAACAGATTTGGAAGGATTTTAGTAGTGGTAAGGGAGGAAATGTGGTCGCTTTCTTAATGGAGCACGAACATTTTAGCTACCCGGAAGCCATCAGGTACTTGGCCAAAAAATACAATATAGAAGTTGAGGAAACCCAACAAACGGATGAACAAAAGGAACAGGCCAACGAACGGGAGAGTATGTACTTGGTCTCAGAGTATGCCCAGGATTATTTTGTAAGGACATTGTGGGAAACCGAACAAGGCAAGGCCATTGGTCTAAGTTATTTTAAAGAGCGGGGCTTTTTGGAGGGGACCATAAAAAAGTTTGGACTGGGCTATAGTTTGGACCAATGGGAAGCCTTTACCAAAAACGCATTGGACAAAGGATATCAATTGGAGTTTTTGGAGAAGACCGGTTTGACCATTGTGAAGGAACAAGCAGGGAAAACAGCAAAAACCTTCGATCGTTTTAAAGGAAGGGTACTCTTTCCCATCCACTCCATGAGCGGACGTGTATTGGGATTTGGGGGGAGGATTTTGGGCAATGATAAAAAAGCGGCGAAATACCTGAATTCCCCGGAGAGTGAGATTTACCATAAAAGTAAAGTGCTTTATGGCATTTATTTTGCAAAACAGGCCATAGCCAAAGAAGACAATTGTTATTTGGTTGAAGGGTATACCGATGTTATCCAAATGTACCAATGCGGTATAGAAAATGTAGTGGCTTCCAGCGGAACGGCACTTACTCCGGAACAAATACGATTGATCAATAGGCTTACAAAGAACATTACGGTTCTTTTTGATGGGGACGCTGCTGGACTCCGGGCTTCCCTTCGTGGGATAGACCTCATCTTGGAACAGGGCATGAACGTAAAGGTCTGTTCCTTTCCGGAGGGAGAGGATCCGGATAGCTTCGCAAGACATCATGCGTATGAAGATGTGGTATTGTACCTGGAAGCAAATTCCAAGGATTTTATTCAATTTAAAACATCACTGTTGGCCGAGGAGGCCGCTAACGATCCCATTAAACGTGCCGATACGGTAAGGGATATTGTCAACAGTATTTCAAAGATTCCGGACCGGATAAAGCAGGAGATTTACATACAGGAGTGCGCCAAAATCATGCAGGTTTCCGAAGAAGTGCTGTATAACACCCTGGCACAGATCAACAAGAAAGGGACTGCCGATGCCGGCAAAAGACTTAGGCAGGAACAGAAATCCTTTGAAGTCGTTAAAAACGAACGGTCTGTTGAAAAAGTGGATGTTCAAAATGAACTGGAACGAAAAATCATTGAGATTCTACTGCTTTATGGAAACCAGAAACAGGAGTTTGAAGACCTGGTATTGAAGGAAAACGAAGAAGGGGATTTGGTGTTGGAACCCGAAACGATAGAAGCCAAAGTCTATGAGAAGGTGTATCTGGATTTGCAGGAAGATGAAATCGAACTTTCCAATGAACGATTTAGGGAGGTGTATTATGGTTTGGTACAAAAACTGAATGAGGAAAAGGATTTTTCCATAAGTACCTTTATTTCCAGTTTGGATCAGGAAATAGGCAATGAAGTCTCTTCAATTTTAATGGAAGAAGAGAAATATGTACTGCACAATTGGGAAAGTAAGGATATTTACCCAAAACCAAAGGATTATGGTATAGCGCAGTTGGTGAGTGAGACCATATTGACCTTGCGGTGCAACTTGATCAAAACCAGAATATCCCTGTTGCAAAAGAATACCCAGGACTCTATGGAACACAATGCCGAGGTATTGGAAGAGATTATGAATTACCTTCAATTGAACAAGCTTCTCAACGAAAAGCTCAATAGGGTACTCTCCTAAAAATTAAAAACCCCAGAATTTCTGGGGTTTTTAATTGAAACACTAATGGATTCTTCTTAATAAAGCTCCAAGGCTTTGGCTTGTTGCAACAAATCCACTAGGTTATCCACGTTCAACTTGCGCATTAAACGTGCTTTGTACGTACTAACAGTTTTTTCATTGAGGTTTAGCCCTTCAGCAACCTCTTTATTGCGTTTTCCGCTGGCCAGAAGTTTCAGTACTTCTACCTCTCTGGTAGAAAGCTTTCTAAAGAATCTTCTCGGTTTTTGTGTACCTTCATCAAAGGCCAAACGTTGTGCCAGTTCATTGGTAATGAACATATTTCCTTCCGCTACCTTTTTAAGGGCAGCAATAATGTAATCTACATCAGCGGTTTTGGAAAGATAACCAAAGGCACCGGCCCTTATGGTACTGAGGGCATAGACATCTTCGGATTGGCCACTGTACATTAATACTTTTGTGGTAGGAAATTCTTGCTTGATTTTTCTTAGGGTAGCAATCCCATTAATTTCTGGAATATCCATTTCCAGCATTACGACATCGGGGGTAACTTTTTCCAAGGCCGCAAAAAGTTCGGTAGTGGATGAAACATCCGCTACGACTTCGAAACCTGAAGCAGAAGCCAAGACCTGCTTTATCCCTAAACGGACAATCGGATGGCTATCAGCTATTAAAACGTTGATCATGTGGGTAGTTTTTACTTTAACTTTATTTGGTTGTTACTCTTTTTAGTACTTAAAAGCCTACAAAGAATGACGGGCAAGTTAACAAAATAGCAATACAAAACTCCCAAAATTTGATTAAAACCACAGAATTTTTGGGGTTTTATTCGTTTTAATTGCGATAAATACGGTTAAGATGCAGATTTTAGCGAATCAGGGATTTCACAAATGGGTATAGGAATCATCTTATGCTTATTTGCCGAATTGAATTTTTTGTAGATGGCAAACACTTCTTTTTTCCTGTCAGAAAAGTCATCAATGCTTTTTCCTTCCTTATCCACTTGCATGGCCCATTCCAATTCAGGGTAGCTGGCCCCAATTTGGTCCTCGTCCGTTCTATGGTCTCCCCAAAGACCATCCGTGGGAGGTGTCTCCATAATATCCTGGTTTACCCCCAAAACTGACCCCAGTTCATACACCTCGGTCTTAACAAGGTCCGCAATAGGGCTTAAATCCACACCCCCATCCCCATATTTGGTGTAAAAACCAATACCAAAGTCCTCTACCTTGTTTCCAGTTCCGGCGACCAGGTAACCATTGAGGGCAGCAAAGTAATACAAGGTTGTCATGCGTAACCTGGCCCGGGTATTCGCCAAGGACATAAAACGTTTTTCTTCGTCCGCTACTTTTGGTAAAGCAGCTACTAAACTGTCAAAAACGGGAGTAAGGTTTACGGGTTGACGCTTAACATTGGCATAATTGTCCATTAGCCAGTTGATATGTCCATCGGCACGTGTCACTTGACTTTCCCCTTGGTGTATGGGCATTTCCACGCATAGGAGCTCCAATCCGGTCCTAGCACATAAGGTAGAGGTTACGGCCGAATCAATACCTCCGGAAACTCCAATGACAAAACCTTTAATATTGGCATTAATGGCATAATCCCTCAACCAATTGACAATATGTTCAATTACCTTTTCTGTTTGCATTATGTTTTATTTATGAATCTAAAAATTACCTTTGCAGCTTGTAAATTTAAACGCTGGGACGCTAATAATGAAGTGGGTACAAAAATACTTTCCGTCATTGTTGTTTATTCTTTTAATTTCTTGTGGGGAAGACAATACATTGGAACAGGAGATTGCCAAGATTCCAATTGATTTAAAAATTGAGCGGTTCGATCGGGAATTTGCCCAAGCAGGTCCGGATCAAATTCCCGTGCTTAAGTCCAAATACCCCTATTTATTCCCAAAACAATTTCCGGATAGCGTTTGGGTGGCCAAGCTTACCGATACAATCCAACAGGAATTGCTTTCCGAAGTTGATAAGGCTTTCGGGGATTTTAGGGAACAAGAGTCGGAATTGACTTCGCTGTTCCAGCACATTAAGTATTATTTTCCAAAATATAAGGTTCCCAAAGGAATTACCCTAACATCCGAGGTGCAATATGAAAATCGGGTGGTTTTGTCTGATTCCCTATTGTTATTGGGCTTGGACAATTACTTGGGGCAAGATCATCATTTCTACAGGAGTATTTCAAGATATATTGCCCAGGGATTGGATAAGAAGTTCCTGGTTTCCGATGTAGCCGGTGCTTTTGCCAAAACGATTAATCATTATCCCCGCAACAGAACATTTCTTTCCAGAATGGTGTATTATGGGAAGGAACTTTACCTGAAGGATATTTTGATTCCCAATGCCACTGATGCCCAGAAAATAAACTACTTGGATACGGAAATGGAGTGGGCCACCACCAATGAAGAACAGATCTGGCGTTATTTTGTGGAAAGGGAGTTATTGTACAGCACGGAATCTGCGCTGGACCGACGATTTCTGGATCCCGCACCATTCTCAAAGTTTCAACTGGAATTGGACAGTGAATCACCCGGAAGGCTGGGACGTTATATGGGCTGGCAAATTATAAGGGCATTTGCACAAAGAAATCCCGGGGTTGCCTTGGTGGAGCTTTTGGACATGCCCGCTGATGAAATTTTCAAAAAATCAAACTATAAACCAAAAAAGTAATGGCAGTAGCACATACTTCAGAAATACGATTAAAAGTGGGACTGGACGAGAATAGGGTTCCAGAGGAACTCACCTGGTCCGCGGAAGACGGAGGAGTGGAAAATGAGGAAGCAAAGGCCATGTTGCTATCTGTTTGGGACAGTAAAAACAAGGAATCCCTAAAAATTGATCTTTGGACCAAGGATATGCCGGTGGATGAGATGAAACTCTTTTTTCATCAAACCCTGGTCACCTTGTCAGATACCTTTATGCGTGCCACGCAAGATGAGAAAATGACGGCGACCATGAAGGACTTTTGTGAGTATTTTGCCGAAAAGTTGGAGCTCAAGGGCTAAGCCCGTTGTTGTAACGGTAATGTCCAATGATTTTATAGTCAAAAAGGCAATCCTGTAAAACCTGGCCCGAACCAATGTTATGGACCATTAGGGGGCGTTTCCCATCATGGGATTTTTTGGGGCTCACAATGCCAATATGGGTAACGGCCCCGCCAAGGTTCCAACATACGATATCCCCGGCTTTGTACTCTTTTCCTTCTCTTGTTATGGGCAGCGTTTCCCCAAATCGCTCAAAAAACACCATGAGATTTGGAACCCTTCTGTGGTCAATATTGGTGTCCGGTCTTTTTAGGCCCCAAATCTTGGGATAGTTGTCAAAGTTGGACCGCATGTCTTCATGAACTTGCTTTTGAAGATCGATATCCATTTTACGATAAGCCCTTATGATTACGTCCGTGCAGACCCCCTTACCCGAAGGAACATCCCCATTGGGGTAAGGGATTGCGAAATAACTGGGGTCGTAAACTACCTTATCCTCGGTAAGAACAAGGGCATTTTCAGCTAATTTTTGATAAAACCCATCCTGAGCTATGGCAGGGGTGGCGTATAGGATAATCAGAAACAGGATAAATATAGGGTTACGCATTAGGTCAAAGGTTCGTCCAGGTTATGAAACTGTCTTTTATGTTCCCCTTGGAGTTGTAAATCATGTTCTATTTTCGATGATTTGGGACGCAATACAAACAGATAGAGCAGTAAAACCCCGCCAACGGTTAAAAACAGGGCGTTGCCCGATTGTCCAAACCAAATAATGTTCAAAAGGGCCGGCCCTTCCAGTAAGGCATATTGAATGAGCAGGGCAGATTGAAGTCCCGTCAATTTTTCCCCCAGGGTTTCCTTGGGAAAAAGTGGATTTAGGAATAGTTTATAAAGAAACTTCCCCCCAAAAATACCGATGAGCCCAATCAAGGGAAAAACATAGATGAACATAGCATTGCCGTCTTGTTCCGCAGTACTTATAATTTCGGTGTTCAGGAAAAAGAAAGTACCCAACAAAAATGGCCCTAGCATTAAAGCCGAATGGATTAGGGTAAGTGTCTTGATATATGAACGTGGTGTGATTTGCATTTAGGTGGATTTAAGTAACGGTTATAAGGCCAAAACATCGGAATTTATAAAGGTCCAATACAAACAAATGGTATGCAGCAACTGGTCAAAACCCAAAATAGGATAGAAAATATGGGGCCTGTCTTGATATTTTGTGGTCAGTTTACTGGTAAAAAAGTCTACAATCAGGTGCAAAGCACCATTAAATAGCGTGTATCCGAGACCAACCTGCCATGAAAACAGGAACTGGGCCACAACAAAAAGCACCGCGGTATAAGTAAATACATGAATTAGCAGCCATTTGATACTGCTACTCTTTTTAATGGCCATGTTTCTGGTCTGGAAGAGGTAATCACCCACCCAGTGGCCAATAAGGACAATAATGAAATCCATGGGTTTAAGATAATATATTTAAATCATGAAAAAGAATGCACAACAACAAGCTTTATTCGTATGTAAAGCAAATGCTGTTATATCCCTTAAAAGGATTTTGAACAGATGCAATGACTAGTTGTGTTCTTCCAACCACCGCTTTGCCTCCGAAGTGTACCAAAAAGGGGAAAAGTTTTTGGCATTCGCAATAGTTTCAAAATGGGATTGGGCCTTGTCCAAATTTCCCTTGCGATTGTGGAAGGTTCCCATATAGATATTCACATAGGGATTGTCTTGGTCTTTTTTTAATAAGGTATTGGCTATGGCTTCAATTTGAGGGTCAAATTCATCAAATGGCCCTAAATCTTTGGAAAAATGCACATCTTTGATAAACGTAAGGTTGTGCAATAGGTTGAGGTCTGCGTAGGCCGGATAATCGGGATACTGCTTGAATAGCTGTCGAAGCAATTTTTTGCTTTTTTCCAGTTCCGAATCGTCAAAACGGGCCATAAAAGAAGAGGCCAAAGCTTCGGCAAGCAACTTTTTTCGGTGCAGCTCCGTATTTTGAAATTTTTCCGTGCCGTTTCCGCTTTCAAATAGGGGCATATCACCAAAATCAAACACATAATTTTTTAAAAAGCTCTGGGTGAAAAGCGAGGAAAGGCCATCCCCATAGATAAGTCGGGCAGGGTCGCTCATCAAATTGTTGTTTGCAAGTATGATAAGGCTTAGATGGTCTTCGGGAACTTTTAAAAGCAAACTGGAATAGGAATCATATTGTCCATAGGCCCAAAGCACTTTTTTGCCATTAAACACTTGGGAGAAAATACCATGGCCATATGGAAGGTGGGATGCGAAGGGAGTGTACATCCCAAGCTTCGAGGTTTCGTCCAATAATACATTATCATCCAGGGCTTTGCTGAATTTGGCCATATCCCTTGGATTGCTAACAATACCGGCGGAAGCAGAAGCGCCGTACTCCACTTGTCCTGCAACAACCTGTTCATCAAAATTGTAGGGTCTGGCCATAGTCTTGGTAACCGAAGTTGAATCCGTTAGCAAAAAAGTGTTCTGCAAATCCAAGGGTACAAAAATCCCATTCCCAATATAATCCCCAAATGAAGTTTTTGATGCCTTTTCAATGACATGGGTCAACGCGCCAAAACGATAACTGTAATAAAAGTTTTCACCTGGGCTTCCCTGTGAGGTATGGGACAGGACGTGTTTTATTTTTATGGAATCGTCAAAAATAGGGTCGTCAAAATAAGTGTTGATGGCGTCCTCAAAAGAAAGCTTTCCCTCTTCTTGCAGTTTGAACAAAGCAACACCCGCAAAAACCTTGGTAATGGACGCGATGGGGAACTGGGTGGTTGAATCCACCTTAATATCCTCCTCAACATTGGCATGGCCAAAGTAATCTTCGTAAAGTACGGAATCCCCTTTTTGGACCAACACGGCCAGTCCGGGAATATGGAAATACTCCTTCAAATGTTGTAGTTCCAATTTAAACTGTTCAGTATTTTTCGTAACACTTTTCGTATTGTCGGAAGTACTACAGCTTGTCAATAGGAGTAAGGCAATAAGGGCAAAGCAGCTATTTTTCATTTTCATGGTTTGATTTGGTCAAAATAAGGACAATCCAGGGTGAAAACAATTACTATTATGCGTTATCTTTTGGGAGAAATGGAAAACGTTCAAAAACTACTTTTTATCTACAATGCCAACTCGGGCAAGGCCAATGCTTTTTTGGACAGTATGCACAAAGTGTTCAGTCCCCAAACGTATGACTGTAAGTTATGCGAACTGACCTTTGGCGTAGCCTTGGAAAATAGGATATGGAAAAAATTTAGACAAGAAACCGATCGGGAGATGGTATTCCTCCATAAAGACGAGTTTGCCAAGAAATACAAAAGCAAGTTTGGGTACAAATTTTCGTTTCCCATTGTCCTTACTGAGGGAGGAAATGGTTTGGAGGTTGTGATTTCTACAGAAGAACTCAATCAGTTAAAAACGGTTCATGATTTGGTTGGTTTGGTAAAAGAGCGCTTGGAATTAATCTAAAAGACCACAATACCATGGGTATGACCAACGGTAAGATAGGTTTTACCCCCTATCATGACCAACCTTGGGCAACCTTATGGTTTATAGCATCAATATAGGCCAAAAGCGCTTCGCGTCCCAAGTATTTTGTGGATGAGGTGATAAAGTGAGGCGGCACTTCTTCCCAGGCGCCTTCCTTCAGGGTATTGAGATAAAAATCGACCCGGATGTTTATGGCTTCGGACTTGAGCTTGTCGGCTTTGGTGAAAACAATGGAAAATGGAATACCATTGGTCCCCAACCATTCCATAAATTCCATATCAATTTTTTGGGGCTCGTGCCGAATATCAACCAGTACAAATGCGGAAACCAGTTGCTTTCGTTTCAAGAAGTACGCAGTGATGTATTTTTGAAAGGTCTTTTTTTCCTTTTTGGACACACGCGCATAGCCATAACCCGGCAGGTCCACTAAAAACCAATTGTTATTGATCTTAAAATGGTTGATGAGCTGGGTCTTACCCGGTCTTCCAGAGGTTTTGGCCAGATTTTTGTTATCGACCAACATATTGATAAGTGATGACTTTCCCACATTGGAACGGCCAATAAAAGCGTATTCAGGTAGTGCTTCTTTGGGGCATTTGAGCACATCGGAATTGCTCATTACGAATTCGGCGGATGTAATTTTCATTGTACCGGGATAGAAAATCAATTACAAAGATACAGGACCATAAACGCTACACCAGGATGTACACGAGGTGTTGCTAAAAGCCCCGTTTTACCAACCAGGCATCCAAGATTTGGTTGAATTGCTCAGGATGCTCCATCATGGGAGCATGGCCACATTTGTCGATCCAGAACAATTCGGAATCCGGTAGGAGCTCATGAAACTCCTCTGCTACGTTTGGAGGGGTAACGTTGTCCTGTTTCCCCCAAATAATACAAGTAGGTGTCTGCATATTGGGCAAATCCTTGGCCATATTGTGGCGAATGGCACTTTTGGCAATGGCCAAAGTCTTCACCAGTTTCATTCGGTCATTTACCGTTGCAAATACCTCGTCCACAATCTCTTTGGTAGCGACTTTAGGGTCATAGAAGACGTCCTGGGCCTTCTTTTTAATGAATTCGTAATCCCCACGTTTGGGATAGCCATCACCCATGGCACTTTCATAGAGCCCGGAGCTGCCCGTTATCACCAATGCCTTTATTTTTTCAGGAAATAGTTTGGTATGTAAAAGGCCAATATGGCCGCCCAGGGAATTTCCCAAAAGGATAACGTCTTTAAGGCCTTTATGGGCTATAAACTCCTCTAGGAACTTGGCAAAGTTTTTTACCGTGGTTTTGAGCATGGGCATGTCATAGATGGGCAATTCGGGCACCAAAACTTGATAACCTTTGGTTGGAAAAAAATGGGTCACCCCCTGGAAATTGCTTAAACCCCCCATGAGCCCATGAAGAATGATAATGGGCTTCCCTTCACCAATTTCAATGTAACGGTATTTACCGTCTGTTATGATTTCGTCTTCCATCTAAGTTGGTTCGGCATCGAGCGGCAAATATAGGCATTTCAAAACACAACATTTTTGGGATGGGAATGGGTAAGCAAAGTGTAGAAATGTGCAAAAGTGAGTGTCTTTTAGTGGATTAAGTTATCAACAAAGTGGAGATTTGTGGATTATTAGGTAATAATTTATATATATTTGGGTTAGTAATTACAATAAACGGCTCTCTAAGAAGTGACTTCCATTGTTGGACAACATGATTGCAAAGCGGATGCCAAGGGTAGGATAATTCTGCCCACATCGCTAAAAAACAAATTAATGCCCTTTATGGGGGATGATTTTGTTATTAAGCGTTCCGTGGACCATGATTGCTTGGAATTGTATCCGCGGGTGAAGTTCGATGAATTGATGAAGCAGGTCATGTCCCATCCCAACAAGGGTAAACAATTTCGTCTTTGGTTGCGCAAATACACAGCGGGGTTAAAAGATGATGTCACTATTGATAGGGATTCGGGAAGACTTCAAATACCAAAAAACCTAATAGGGTTTGCGGGAATTGAGAAGGAAGTTGTGCTGAATGCCGCCCATACGTTCGTGGAAATATGGGCTAAACCAAAATATGAGGAGAATCTGGATTCCATGACTGATAAGGAATTTGACGATTTCTCTGAAGAAATTTTCAATGGAGGAGCACAGGGCATACCACCTACCGGTACTTCTTAAGGAATCGGTAGATGGATTGAACATAAAAGAAGACGGGGTTTATGTGGATGTCACCTTTGGTGGAGGGGGCCATTCCACTGAAATATTGAAACGGCTGGGCAGTAAGGGAAGGTTGATTGCCTTTGATCAAGATGAAGATGCACTGGCCAATACCATTAAGGATGGAAGATTTGAATTGATCAATGAGAATTTTCGGTTCCTTAAACGATTTTTAAAGTTCTATGGCATTCTAAAAGTTGATGGAATCTTGGCTGACTTTGGGGTGTCTTCCCATCAGTTTGATGTGGCCGAACGAGGATTTTCCACAAGGTTTGATGCGGCATTGGATATGCGAATGGACCAAAGAATGGCCAAAAGTGCCTATCATTTGGTGAATCAACGTAGCGCGGAGGAGTTGACCAAGGTCTTTCTTGAATTTGGGGAACTGCGAAGTGCTAAGGGCATAGCGCATGCCATTGTGGCCGAAAGGTCGCGGAGGCCGATTGAAACAACGGATGGCCTTAAACATGCCATTGCAAAATTTTTGCCAAGGGGAAAGGAGAATAAAACTTTGGCAAAGGTTTATCAGGCCATTCGGATTGAGGTAAATGAGGAGGTCTTGGCGTTGAAGGAATTCTTGGAGCAGGTTCCCGAAGTGTTGGATAAAGGGGGGAGGTTGAGTGTAATAAGTTACCATTCCCTGGAAGACAGATTGGTAAAGCGGTTCATCCGGGATGGCAAATTTGAGGGTCAGGCAGAAAAGGACTTTTATGGTAATGTGGACGTGCCATTGAAAAAGATAGGGGGACTTATAGTTCCGTCAAGTGAAGAAATAGCAAAAAACAATAGGGCGCGTAGTGCTAAGCTTCGGATAGCGGAGCGAATTTAGGATTGGAAAAAACAATCGGCAGAAAATGAAAAAAGGATTATTGGATATTTTAAAAGGTAGGTTTTTGGTGAGTGGGGATGCTCCCAAAAACTGGCTGTTCCTTCTTTTTGCATCCTTTCTGGCGGCCCTGATGATTTCCAGCAGCCATCGTGCGGATAAAAAAGTAACCAAAATTTCCGAATTGAACGAAGAAGTGCGTGCGATGCGCAGTGAGTTTGTGGCTTTGCGACAACAACTTCAACAAATGCGTTTGGAATCCACTTTGCGAGTGGAAGTAGTGGACAATGGATTGAAACCTACAGCTGTTCCCCCTCAAAAAATAATAGTTAAATCCGAAGAATAGTGCCTATTACCGAGAAACATATCATGAATAGGTTGTATCTGGTTGCCGGGGGATTGTTCGTTTTTGCCATTGGGGTAGTGGTCAAACTTGTGGATATTCAAATGGTGAAAGGGGAAACCTACAAGGCCAAGGCCCTACAAAAGACCGAACGTATGTTCACCATTGAGCCCAACCGGGGCAATATCTATGCCGATGATGGAAGTCTATTGGCGGCTTCGGTGGCCAAATATGAAATCCGGTTTGATGCCAACACCGTGAAACCCAAGGTTTGGGAGGAGCATATTGGTCCACTGTGCGATTCCTTGGGCCAATTGTTCAATAAACCCTCATCCCATTACCTTCAAATGCTTCGCAAGGCAAGGGCCAATAAGAACGGCTACAAACTCATTGCCCGCAATGTCTCCTATTTGGATTATGCGAGAATGCGAAAGTTTCCCATGTTTCGATTGGGTCCCAACAGAGGAGGGTTTATAGAAAAACATCGCGTTGTTCGTGAATATCCATTGGGGAAAATGGCGGCTAGGACCATTGGTTATGAAAGGGTGGATGAAAACGGATACTTCACCCGCGTGGGATTGGACGGTGCTTTTGGCTTTAGTTATTTACGTGGGAGGGAAGGTAAGCGTCTCAAGCAGAAAAGTGCGGGTAGCCAGTGGAAACCTGTAGGGTTTAACAATACTGTGGAACCCAAGGATGGTCAGGATATCGTAACGACGATCAACACCAATATTCAGGATGTGGCCCATCATGCCCTATTGGCGCAATTGGAGAAATATAAAGCGGACCATGGTTGCGTTGTGGTCATGGAAACAAGGACAGGGGAAATCAAGGCCATTTCAAATCTGGGGAGAACTGAGGAAGGTACGTACTATGAAAAACTGAACTATGCCGTTGGGGAATCCCATGAGCCGGGCTCTACCTTTAAGCTAATGAGCTTGTTGGCGGCATTGGAGGATCAGGTGATTGATACAAATAGTGTTGTGGATACCGGAAAGGGAAAATATAAGGTCTATGACCGTATGGTCAAAGATTCCAAATGGGGTGGATACGGTGAAATCTCGGTAGCAGAGGCCTTTGCGGTTTCTTCCAATACGGCATTTGCCAAGATCATCCATGAAAACTATAAAGAGAGGCCGGAAAAGTTTGTAAACCGCTTAATGAATATGGGGTTGCATCAAGATTTGGATTTGCCGATCGTTGGTGAAGGTCAGCCCGTATTGCGGTATCCAGGCGATAAGGGATGGTCTGGAATTTCATTGGCCTGGATGTCCCATGGGTATGAAGTGGCCATGACACCCATACAGACCTTAACATTTTACAATGCCATTGCCAATGATGGGGAAATGGTACGTCCCCGTTTTTTAAAAGAAGCCCGGATAGGGGGCAAGGTAATCAAGGAATTTAAGAAGGACGTCATCAATTCCTCCATCTGTTCCGAGGAAAATGTAGAAAAGGCACAGCAACTGCTCAAAAATGTGGTGGATAAAGATTTCGGAACTGGTAACGGGCTGTATTCGGCCAATTTTTCCATGGCTGGGAAAACAGGGACCTGTCAAAAGAATTATGTGGCCAAGGACCCGGACAAATTAGCCTATATTTCTTCATTCGTAGGTTATTTTCCGGCAGACAATCCCAAGTATTCCTGTATTGTGGTGATTCATGAACCGGATAAAGGTGTGGGGTATTATGGTGCGGACGTATCTGGCCCCGTATTCAAGTCCCTTGCACAAAAAATATACTCCAATTCACCGGTAGTGGAGGAGGTAACATCTTTGACCCCAAAAAACGAGGGACTGGAAGGGAATTATGGGCAATTCTATGCCAGGGCACAGGAAAAGTTGAATGCGATTCCCAACCTCCGTGGCATGAGTGCCATGGATGCCATTTCCCTATTGGAAAATATGGGACTGGAAGTTGAGGTCAAGGGGAATGGGAAGGTAAAAGCACAATCCGTAAAGGCCGGGACCCATGCCAAAGAGGTCAACAAAATTATTTTGGAACTGTCGTGAAGTTGTTGAAGGACATATTATACGGGGTTGGCCTAAAGGCGGTACACGGGGATACCAGTGTTATGGTAAATGCCATTCATTTCGATTCCAGAAAAATCGCTATGGATGATGTTTTCGTAGCTATTCCAGGTACACAAATTGATGGGCACCAGTTTATACCACAAGTGGTCAATACGGGTGCAAAAGCCATTGTTTGTGAGGAATTCCCGGAATTGATGGTCAACGGGGTGACGTACCTCCAGGTAGACAATAGCCAAAGGGCATTGGCTATTATGGCAGCAAACTTTTATGGAAATCCCTCTAAAAACCTAAAGCTTGTTGGAGTTACCGGAACCAACGGGAAAACAACGGTAACCACGTTGTTGTATCGACTCTTTAAAAAAGCAGGCTATAAAGTGGGTTTAATTTCCACCATTAAAATTATGGTGGATGATAACGAACACCCAACCACCCATACCACTCCCGATTCCCTGACCATCAATAGCTATTTGGATATGATGAGCGAAGAAGGGGTTGAGTATTGTTTTATGGAAGTGAGTTCTCATGGCATCCATCAAAAACGTGCCGAAGGCTTGTTTTTTGAAGGCGCCATTTTTACCAATTTGTCACATGATCATTTGGATTACCACAAAACGTTTGCCGCCTATCGCGATACCAAGAAAAAGTTGTTCGACGGTTTGCCCAAAACGGCCTTTGCGCTCACCAATGTGGATGATAAGAATGGAATGGTGATGTTGCAGAACACCAAGGCAAGAAAAGTCACCTATGCCTTAAAATCATATGCCGACTATAGGGGTCAGATCCTGGAACGGCAGATCAATGGACAACTGTTGAAGTTTAATGAGAATGAGCTGTGGTCCAAACTTATAGGGGACTTTAATGCGTACAATCTGTTGGCCATTTATGCCACAGCGGATATGCTGGGACTGGAAACCTTGGAAATACTTCGCCTGGTGAGCGAATTGGAAAATGTGGACGGGAGATTCCAATATTTTATATCGAAAAAGAAAATTACGGCAATTGTTGATTATGCCCATACACCGGATGCGCTTAAAAATGTGCTGATTACCATCAACGCATTGAGGACTGGAAATGAAAACGTCATCACCGTAGTGGGGTGTGGTGGTGATCGTGATAAGTCGAAGCGTCCGGTTATGGGTCATATCGCATCGGAAATGAGCAATCAGGCCATTTTTACATCGGACAATCCAAGAAGTGAATCACCGAGTAAGATTATTGATGAAATGGAAAAAGGTGTGGAAGCCCAAAACACCAAAAAGGTGCTGTCCATAGAAAACAGGAAGCAGGCCATTAAAACTGCCTGTAAACTGGCCATGGCCAATGACATCATATTGGTTGCGGGAAAGGGACATGAGACCTATCAGGAAACGAAGGGCGTACGTGCGGATTTTGATGATTTTAAAGAAGTGACCACAGCATTAAAGGAATTAAATAAGTAGATAAGGATGCTTTACTATTTGTTTGAATATTTAGAACGACAATACCAACTTCCGGGAGCTTCCCTGTTTCAGTTTCTCACCTTCCGGGCAGCTGTGGCGGTAATCCTTTCCTTGCTTATTGCCATGGTATATGGTAAACGAATCATCCTTTTTCTCCAAAAGCAACAAATAGGGGAAACCATCCGCGATCTGGGATTGGAGGGACAACAGCAGAAGGCGGGTACCCCTACAATGGGTGGTATCATTATTATTATGTCCACTTTAATACCGGTACTGTTGGTAGGGGACTTAAAGAATATTTATGTCGTCCTATTGATCGTTACCATGCTCTGGATGGGAATTATCGGGTTTATTGACGACTACATTAAAATTTTTAAAAAGGATAAAAAAGGGCTAAAGGGCCGCTTTAAGGTAATGGGCCAAATTGTTTTGGGACTCATTGTAGGGGCCGTGCTCTATTTCCATCCTATGGTCACCATGAAGGAAAAGGATGTTATGACCATTACCCAGGACTTTAAGGTAGAAAAGGTCTATGGGCAGGAAATTAAATCCGTTCGTACCAATATTCCTTTTTTCAAGAATAATGAATTGGACTACGCGGACCTCATTTCGTGGATGGGGGATGGCGCAGCGGATTATGCATGGTTGATTTTTATTCCGATTGTGATTCTTATCGTAACCGCGGTATCCAACGGTGCCAATTTAACCGATGGGATCGATGGTTTGGCCGGAGGTTCCTCGGCGATCATTGTGTTGACCTTGGGCATATTCGCCTGGGTATCGGGTAACATACAATTCTCTGACTATCTGGATATTTTCTATATCCCAAGGGTAGGGGAATTGGTGGTTTTTATAGCGGCCTTTGTGGGGGGGCTCGTAGGTTTTCTTTGGTACAATACCTATCCCGCCCAGGTTTTTATGGGGGATACGGGAAGCTTGACAATTGGTGGGGTCATCGCCGTAATAGCCATCATTGTTCGCAAGGAGTTGTTGATTCCATTGCTATGCGGAATTTTTTTCGCCGAGTCCATATCGGTGATGTTACAGGTTGGATATTTCAAGCATACAAAGAAAAAATACGGAGAGGGCAGGCGGATCTTTTTAATGGCGCCATTGCACCATCACTATCAAAAGAAAATGTACCATGAAAGTAAAATTGTCACCCGTTTTTGGATTGTGGGGATTTTGTTGGCCATACTAAGCATAGTAACACTTAAAATACGCTAGCAATGAAGCGTTTGGTGGTGCTTGGTGGAGGGGAGAGTGGCGTAGGTACGGCCATTTTGGGAAAACAAAAAGGGTTTGGGGTCTTTGTTTCGGACAAAGGGGAAATCAAACCGGAATATAAGGAAGTTCTTGAACATTTTGAGATTGAATGGGAAGATAACCAGCATACCGAAGAAAGGATTTTAAATGCTGACCTGGTGATGAAAAGTCCGGGCATCCCGGACAAGGTGCCTTTGGTGCAAAAATTGGTAGTGCAAGGTACCCCGGTGATTTCAGAAATTGAATTTGCATCCCAATATACGGATGCCACCATTATTGGAATCACGGGAACCAATGGAAAAACAACCACCACGAGCCTTGCTTATCATTTGTTGAAAGAGGCAGGCTTAAATGCGGGCTGTGCGGGAAACATTGGGGACAGTTATGCCAAAATGGTAGCTGAAAAGGACGTGGACCATTATGTGTTGGAAATAAGCAGCTTTCAACTGGACGGTATTGTTGATTTTAAGCCAAAAGTTGCCGTGATAACCAATATAACGGAGGACCATTTGGACCGCTATGAGTACCAATTTGAAAAATATATCGCGGCTAAATTCAGGATAGCCATGAACCAGGATGAAAATGACTATCTGATTTATGATGCTGATGATAAGATTATTCAGGAGGGGCTGCAAAAGCACACCATTCGATCAAAACAGGTTCCCTTTTCCTTGAGCACAAGTCAGGAAATGGGCGCTTGGATGGAAAATGGGGTAATACAATTTAAACTAGAAGCTAACACGATAGATATGAGTACGGATTTTTTGACTTTGGAAGGACAACATAATATTAAGAATACCATGGCCGCAGGTTTGGCAGCTATGTTGGTCGGTGTTCGTAAGGAGGCCATCAAACAAAGTATCCAAACATTCCAAGGGGTACCACACCGATTGGAAAAGGTTTTGAAAATCAATCATGTGGAATATCTGAATGATTCCAAAGCCACCAATGTAAATGCTGCATATTACGCTCTTGAAGGTATAAAAAAACCAATTGTCTGGATTGTTGGAGGGGTAGATAAAGGCAATGATTATACCCCCTTAATGCCTTTGGTAAGGGAAAAGGTAAAAGGCATTATTTGTTTGGGAATGGACAATACCAAGCTCATGGACACCTTTAGTGGGGTAGTGGAGCCCATGGTAGAAACCTTTTCAATGGAACAAGCCGTGAAGGTGGCCTATAAAATGGCCACTCGTGGCGATGCCGTTCTACTTTCCCCGGCCTGTGCAAGTTTCGACCTGTTCGAAAACTACGAGGATAGGGGTAATCAATTTAAAGCGGCAATCAGAAAATTATAGGGATGAAAGCACTATTGCGCAATTTAAGGGGAGATCGGGCTATTTGGGGCATTGTTGCCCTTTTGGCACTATTTTCCTTTTTACCGGTGTATAGTGCAAGTACCAATTTGGTCTATGTAAAGGATGCAGGTACGACCATTGGTTATTTGGTAAAACATGGCGTATTACTGTTTTTGGGTTTCATGATCATTTATGCCGTACACCGGATACCTACACATTACTTTAAAGGCCTGTCCCTGATAGCAATGCCCATTATCATACCACTCTTGGCATACACCTTGACCGTGGAAACCCAAATTGGGGAAGTAACGGCAAATAGATGGATTCGCATACCGGTCATCGGAGTGAATTTTCAAACCTCCACCCTGGCCTCCGTGGTCCTTATGATCTGGATAGCCAGGTACTTGACCAAAATCAAGGATAGCCACATCACCTTTAAGGACAGTATTTTACCACTATGGATTCCCACGGCTTTGGTCATTGCCCTGATTTTACCCGAAAACTTTTCCACGGCAGCCATTTTAAGCTTTATGGTATTGATGTTGTGCTTTCTGGGCGGCTATCCCTTAAAGTATCTTTTAAGTATGGTGGGCGTTGGTCTGCTTGTCGTGGCCATGTTCATAACCGTATTGTTTGCGGCTCCGGACAAGATTCCGTCGCAAAGGGCACTTACCTGGAAAAACCGTATTGAAACCTTTTTATATCCCGAAAAAGCTTCGGCAGATGCGTCAAGACAGGTGGAATATGCAAAAATGGCCGTTGCGGAAGGTGGCCTGGTGGGCAAGGGTGCTGGAAAGAGTGTGATGAAAAATCTGTTATCGCAGAGCACCTCGGATTTCATATTTGCCATCATTATAGAGGAATATGGACTTGTTGGTGGTTTGGGCTTGCTGTTCTTTTACCTATTGCTGCTATTTCGAATAGTAGTGGTAGCCAATTCGGCCAAATCGGTTTTTGCCAAATTACTGGTGATAGGAGTGGGGTTGCCCATCGTATTTCAGGCATTTATAAATATGGCCGTGGTTGTGGAATTATTTCCAACCACAGGTCAGCCATTACCCTTGATAAGCATGGGGGGAACCTCAATATGGATGACTTGTTTGGCCATAGGAATAGTGTTGAGCGCGAGTGATAAAAAACAAGAGGAAACAACTTCGGCGGAAGTTGATGATACCAACCCTTTGGAAGTATTAAGTGGGCAATTATAAGATCATACTTTCCGGAGGAGGGACTGGCGGACATATTTATCCCGCCATTGCGATTGCCAATGAAATAAAAAGGCGGTATCCTACTACCAATTTTTTATTTGTAGGGGCAAAGGACAAAATGGAAATGGAGAAAGTTCCGCAGGCAGGCTACACGATCAAAGGCCTTTGGATAAGCGGACTTCAACGGAAACTAACGTTTAAAAACTTGATGTTTCCCATAAAATTGATGCATAGTTTGTTGAGTGCAGGAAAAATAGTAAACCAATTCAAACCCGATGTTGTCATTGGCACCGGTGGCTTTGCAAGCGGTCCACTTTTAAGGGTGGCCTCTGGCAAGGGAATTCCCTGTGTGTTACAAGAGCAGAATTCCTATGCCGGTATTACCAATAAGCTTTTGGCCGGTAAGGCCGAAAAAATATGCGTCGCCTATGATGGTATGGAGCGCTATTTTCCAAAGGAAAAAATCGTGAAAACTGGAAATCCGGTTCGGGCGGATTTGGTAAATACACAATTGGACAAAGTAACAACAGCAAAGGTTTTTGGATTAAAACCAAACAAAGCCATACTCCTCATTTTAGGGGGAAGCCTGGGAGCGCGGCGAATCAATCAGTTGGTGGAGGCTAAGTTGGATTTTTTCAAGGAATTGGGAATTCAGCTGCTTTGGCAATGTGGGAAACTGTATGTGGAGGACTATGTAAAACATACTTCGGAAGAAGTCAAAGTGGTACCATTTATCAACAATATGGACAAAGCCTTTGCAGCTGCCGATGTTATTGTTTCAAGGGCTGGGGCAAGTTCGGTCTCCGAGCTGTGCATTGTGGGTAAGCCCGTACTCTTTATTCCATCGCCCAATGTCGCGGAAGACCATCAGACCAAAAATGCTTTGGCATTGGTAAAGGAAGACGCCGCTTTGCTGTTGAAGGAATCCCGGTTGGATGGGGAATTTGAGGCCGTCTTTAAGGAATTGATGCATTCAAAAGAGCGGCAAGCGACGCTTGGAAAGAATATAAAAAAATTGGCCTTGCCCAATGCAACAGGTCACATTGTGGATGAGATAGAAAAACTTTTGAATTGAAAGTAAGGGACATACATAGCGTTTACTTTATTGGCATAGGAGGCATAGGGATGTCGGCCTTAGCGCGCTATTTCCTTTACATTGGCAAGGAAGTGGCCGGATACGATAAAACGGCCACCCCACTGACCGGGGAATTGGAAAATCTAGGTATAGCCGTTCATTATGAGGATTCCGTTGTGCATATTTCCGAAGAATTCACCAAGGCGGGTTCCACACTTGTGGTGTACACTCCTGCCGTACCAAACACACATTCCGAACTCTGTTATTTTAGAGGGAACGGATTTGAGGTCAAAAAGCGTTCCGAGGTTTTGGGCCTTATCACAAAGGATACCTTTTGTTTTGCCGTTGCGGGTACCCACGGGAAAACAACCACTTCCTGCATTCTGGCCCATTTGCTAAAGGAGGTGGACAGTTCTTTTACGGCTTTCCTTGGGGGGATTTCGGAGGATTTTAATAGCAATTTTGTTTTTGAGGGCAATACGTATTCCGTAGTGGAAGCAGATGAGTTTGATCGGTCCTTTTTACAGCTTTCCCCAAATGTGGCCTGTGTGACCTCGATGGATGCGGACCATTTGGATATTTACGGCACGGTATCCGATCTGATCGGGGCATTTGAGGAGTTTGCCAAAAAACTCGGTGCAACGGGTAAGCTTTTGGTAAAAAAGGGTTTGCCTTTGCAAGGCATCACCTACGGTATTGAGGATGGAGCGGATTATTGTGTAAAAAACATTCGGATTCAAAAAGGCGTTTATCTTTTTGATATCCATACCCCTTCCGGGACTTTGCAGGAAGTAATGTTCCAAAAACCGGGAAGACATAATCTATTGAATGCGCTTGCTGCCTTTGCCATGGCGGTGGAAGCTGGATTTCCAGCCGAACCACTGGCTCGGGGACTTCAATCCTTTAAAGGGGTACAGCGGAGATTCTCTTATCAAATCAAGGAAAAGGACTTTGTATTTATTGATGATTATGCCCATCATCCAGCAGAGATAGAAGCAGTCTATGATGCAGTTTCGGAGATGCATCCCAATCTGTTCATGACGGTGGTGTTCCAACCCCATTTGTTCAGTCGGACCAAGGATTTCGTAGACGGATTTGCAACCTCCTTGGCAAAGTTCGACAAGATATTCCTTCTGGATATTTATCCTGCAAGGGAGAAGCCAATTCCAGGAGTTACATCGGACTGGCTATTGAAGAAAATCGATAATCCCAATAAAAAGTTGGTTGAAAAAGCAGGCCTATTGATGGAGATACAAAATGATAGACCAGATGTATTGATTACCCTGGGTGCAGGGGACATTGGTTTGGAAGTTCCTAAAATCAAAAAAGCATTAGCCTATGCGAGTTAATTGGAATTATATAAAACTGTCGGTTTTGATTCTGGCCATTGTGGGGCTGTATGGTTTTGCGGACTATAGGGGGAAAAATAGAAAAATTGATGATATACAGATCAAGTTTCTGGGAGAGAGCGATTTGTATATCACCGAAGACGCAGTTAATAAATTGTTAATACAAAATTACGGCAGCGTAAAAAACAGGAAAAAAGAACAAGTAGTTTTGAATACCATAGAAGAGATTATCGAGTCCAATCCTATGGTTAAAAACGCCCAAGTCTACTTCTCAATTGAGGGGAAACTTATTTCAGAAATCGTTCAACGTAATCCTATTGGAAGAATAGAAGGGGTCAACAGGTTCTATCTGGATGATGAGGGAAAACATATGCCGCTGTCAAGGTACCACTCAGCCCGTGTTCCCATTATTACAGGTAAGATTACGGGCAAGAGTCTGGAGGACGCCTATGTTATCCTGGATTACATTAATAGGGATGACTTTTTGAGAAAAAATGTAATAGGGATCCATATCAAGGATGAAGGGAACTACCAATTGAAGTTAAGGGTGGAGGATTTTGTGGTAAATCTTGGAGATGTGGAAAACTTGGACGAGAAGTTCAAGAACTTCATGGCTTTTTATTTAAAAGCAACCAGGGACAAGACGTTGGGAAAATATGCCGTAGTGAGTTTGGAATTTGATAATCAAGTGGTTTGCACCAAAATATAAATTATGGAACAAGGTAAGTATTCAGTCGGGTTAGACATTGGGACAACCAAAATTGTGGCCATCATTGGCCGTGAGAACGAATATGGTAAAATAGAGGTTTTGGGCACGGGTCGTTCAAAAAGTTTGGGTGTCCATAGGGGTGTTGTCAACAATATTACCCAAACGATATCTTCCATACAACAAGCAGTGGAACAGGCAGAATTGAATGCGGGTTTGAAAATCGGTTCCGTTGTGGTGGGTATTGCCGGACAACATATACGAAGCTTACAGCATAGTGACTATATCACCAGATCGGATGCTGAAGAAGTCATCAATGAAAATGATTTGGACAAGTTGTGCAACCAAGTATACAAATTGGTGATGTTGCCCGGGGAGGAAATTATCCATGTGCTACCACAGGAATACCGGGTGGATGGCCAATCGGAGATCAAACAACCCATTGGCATGTACGGTGGTCGACTGGAAGCCAATTTCCATGTGGTGGTAGGTCAGGTTTCATCCATAAAGAACATTGGTAGGTGCATTAAAAGTGCCGGATTGGATTTAGGGAATATCACCTTGGAACCCCTTGCTTCGGCAGAAGCGGTACTGAGCCAGGAAGAGAAGGAAGCAGGTGTGGCTTTAATAG
Source organism: Muricauda sp. SCSIO 64092 (assembly GCF_023016285.1). Taxonomy (GTDB): domain Bacteria; phylum Bacteroidota; class Bacteroidia; order Flavobacteriales; family Flavobacteriaceae; genus Croceivirga. The sequence continues at coordinate 814,767 of NZ_CP095413.1, read as the reverse complement.
ATATAGGTGGCGGTACCAGTGATTTGGCAATTTTTAAGGATGGGATCATCCGCCATACCGCAGTTATCCCTTTTGGGGGCAATGTCATTACCGAGGACATTAAGGAAGGCTGTTCCATTATAGAAAAGCAGGCAGAGTTGCTCAAAATCAAATTTGGATCGGCCTGGCCCGGGGAAAACAAGGATAATGAAATTGTGTCCATACCCGGACTTAGGGGAAGGGAACCCAAGGAAATTACCCTGAAGAACCTTTCCAAGATTATCCACGCCAGGGTTGTTGAAATTATAGAGCAGGTGTATGTGGAAATCAAGAACTATGGACATGAAGAGCAGAAGAGAAAACTCATTGCCGGAATCGTACTTACCGGTGGTGGAAGTCAGTTAAAGCACCTAAAACAATTGGTGGAATACATTACGGGGATGGATACCAGAATTGGATACCCCAATGAACACTTGGCAGGGGATTCCGATGATGAAATCGCAAGCCCACTATATGCCACGGCGGTTGGACTTCTTATGAACGCAGTGCAATCCGATGCCAAAAATCAGCAACAGGAAAGTGTTGACCCAGAACCTGAAAAGGTGTTGGCGGGCGAGGAGGCCCAAGCCGCAGGAAATACCGTTCAGGTGAAAGAACGAAAAACCATTTTTGATAAATGGTCGGAAAAACTGAAGGACTTTTTAGACAACGCAGAATAAGAATTTAGATACACACCCACAAAATATAACAGCACCATGAGTAAGAACAATGAATTTGATAACATCGCATTCGATTTACCAAAGAACACAAGCAACGTCATAAAAGTAATAGGCGTTGGCGGTGGAGGTAGTAATGCCATAAACCATATGTACCAGGCCGGGATCAACGGTGTGGATTTTGTTATTTGCAATACGGACGCACAGGCACTTGACAATAGTTCGGTGCCCAACAGGATTCAATTGGGGGTCTCCCTCACCGAGGGCCTTGGCGCAGGGGCCAATCCGGAAATTGGGGAACAGGCCGCCCTGGAAAGTATGGAGGATCTTAAGGAGATGCTGGAAAGTACCACAAAGATGGTATTCATTACTGCCGGAATGGGGGGTGGAACAGGTACGGGAGCAGCGCCCGTCATTGCCAAGGTTGCCAGGGAAATGGATATTCTCACGGTGGGTATCGTCACCATTCCATTTCAGTTTGAAGGTGCCATGCGTTGCAAACAGGCTCAGTTGGGTATTGAAAAACTTCGTTCCAATGTGGATTCATTGATTGTCATCAATAATAACAAGCTTCGGGAAGTTTACGGTAATCTCGGTTTCAAGGCCGGATTCTCAAAAGCAGATGAGGTATTGGCCACAGCAGCTCGTGGTATCGCTGAAGTGATTACCCACCATTACACGCAGAACATTGACTTGAGGGATGCTAAAACCGTCCTGTCCGATAGTGGTACGGCAATTATGGGATCCGCAACCGCTTCAGGTTCAGGAAGGGCCAATGAGGCCATTATGAAAGCTTTGGATTCCCCATTGTTGAATGACAACAAAATTACTGGTGCTAAAAATGTTTTGTTGCTCATTGTTTCCGGTACGCAGGAAATTACGATAGACGAGATTGGTGAAATCAATGACCATATCCAAATAGAGGCTGGTCATGGTGCAAATATCATCATGGGTGTTGGTGAAGATGAGAATTTAGGGGATGCCATAGCAGTAACCGTGATAGCCACCGGTTTTGCAGTGGACCAGCAAGATGACATTGTGAATACGGAATCCAAAAAGATTATCCACACTTTGGAAGATGAGCAAAAGGCAGTCCAAAACCTAAGCTCGGAAAGCACTATGGTCAGTAAGCCTACCTTCACTAAAGCTGCGGAGGGGGAACCGGTAATCAAGCATACTTTGGAAGAAGAGCCTGGGGAACCGGAGTCCGATATCATACCCACTACCAATTATATTCGAAACTTCAATGTGTTTTATGAGGAAGTGCTGCCAAAGCCTGTAGAAGAGGTTGTGGCCAGTACCACCATGGATGACGATTTCATTATTATAGAAGCTAAGGACGTTATTAATGACATCAATGTCATTGATGCTGAAGTTGTCTCTCCAAAACTCGAGGAGGATCAAATCACATTGACCTTTGATATGCCTTTAAACGAGATGAAAGAGGAAAAGCCTTTTGAGAATACCATCACTTTTGATCTGGACAAGGAGACAAAGGATATGGAAGTTCAAGAGTATGTGGAAGTGAGTCCGGTCCTGGACTACAATTTGGATGGTGAAACACGATATAACCTGGAAGAATATATGGAGTTGGAGACCCAACTCACCGGTGCCCGTTCCGTTGCCGAGACCCATGAACCAAAATTAGTGGAGAACGAATTGGTCTTTGAGAAAAAGACTATAAAAACTGAGGCTTCCTCAGAAAAGGAAACAGGAGGGGATGGCAATGTAGACCCCTTTAATACGTCAATAAGTGATTTATTGAAAGAACGAGCCGAAGAACGCAAACGTAAACTAAAAAATTTCAATTACACCTTTAAGAACAATAGAAAGAGTGTGGATGATATTGAAAAGGAGCCTGCGTACAAGCGCCAGGGAATTGATTTAAATGAAAATCCAAAGGAACAAAAGGTCTCTCGGATGAGTTTAGGGGAAGACAGTAATGATGAAATTCAACTGCGCTCCAATAATTCATTTCTCCATGACAATGTTGATTAGTAGTGTTTAGTTTGTTTCCATTTTAATGGAGCGTTTAGACCCGAAAATATTGTACTATTTTCGGGTTTATTTTCTATCTTCGCAGCCCTTAACAATAGTATGGTATGGGATTGCAGGAAAACGTAATGACGGAGCTAAAAACGGCAATGAAAGCAAAGGATACCGTTGCTTTGGAAGCATTGCGTGCCATTAAATCGGCCATATTGTTGGCGCAAACCGAAAAGGGTGGGGGAGCAGGACTTTCTGAGGAAGATGAAGCGAAGTTGGTTCAAAAGCTGGTAAAGCAGCGCAAGGACAGTGCTGCCATTTTTAAGGAGCAGGGCAGGGAAGACCTCGCAGAACCGGAATTGGCGCAAGTTGCGGTTATCGAACGGTTTTTGCCCGAACAATTGACCGAAGAGGAAATAGAAAAAGTGGTGGTACAGACCATAGATGCATTGGGAGCATCCGGAATGCAGGATATGGGGAAGGTAATGGGTGTGGTGACCAAGGAATTGGCAGGACAGGCCGATGGGAAGACCATCTCCACCATTGTTAGAAATAAATTGGCCACGTAGCTCAGCTGAATAGAGCACTGGATTTCGGCTCCAGCGGTCGGGGGTTTGAATCCCTCCGTGGTCACTAAACGGGATTTTTCACAAATCGAGTGGAAATTCCCGTTTTTTATTTCCTTCAAATTGACTGAAAACGAAGAGATTGCGGCGAAAATTTCATTGACCCGAAAAGTTTGAACTAGCTTGTTTTTGAAGTCATACCGAATCCCGTCGGGGAACACCATATATTGGATGGCCCGTTTGGTTTCCAAATCTCCTAATTTCCACAATGACGGTAGGTTACAGGCATAATCCAATGCCAATTTTACCGACTTTTTAAGGTTTGAACTATTTATTCCCTCATTGCCCAATCTTGTTTCCAATTGAAGCCTACAGAAAGGGTAAGGCTACATGAAAATCGGCTGTCCGAAAAAAATACTATTTTTAGCCATGGTAGGATTATTGGTGAGATAATGGCTCTACTGAGTCGTTCTAAAATAGGTTGACGGTTTTTAAAGATTAAACGAATCCTGTGGAGCTAGCTCCACAGGATTTTTTGTTGTGTATAAAATTAGGTGTTTTCATATTCAGGGCCAGATGTGGTCTGTCGTTATTGTATGTTTTTATCGATTCTTGGATCAATTGCTTCAGTTCCTTTGCCGTATTGCAGGAATGAACAAGGAATTCGTTCTTCAAGATACCGTTGACACGTTCTGCCATGGCATTTTGATAACAATCATGGCCATCTGTCATAGAGGGTTCGATATGATGTTCGGCCAACACCTTTTGATAAATGGCGGAGCAATATTGCAATCCCCTATCGGAATGGTGTACAAGAGACCTGTCCGTAACCCTGTTGCGGATGGTCATTCTCAGGGCCTTGACCACATTTTCCGCACCCATGTCATCGCTGAGATGGTATCCCATTATCCTTCTGCTAAAGGCATCGGTGACCAAAGATAGATAGTGGGTGCGCTCCCTATGAAGGCTTCCCTGTTTTTTTTGGTGCTTTTGTAGCGAGACAAAAAATAAATGCTGTACCCTATTGCCCCATGCAAAAAATCGTAGTTACCTGATTTAATGTCCAAAATCATCATTTCATACAAATAAAGGTCAAATTGAGAAAGCAATTCATCCGTGGGCAAATCAATAAAACCTTCATTTTGTAGATTGTCTATCATCCATCCGAAACCTGCAAGCCCTGTACAGAATGTAGGATATTGATAACCATCATTAATTTTATTAATAATCAATTCTATAATATCCTCACCAACTTTATTTTCTACTCTATTTAAAATATACCTTGAATAATGATATGAGAATAGCGCAACTCCTGAAAGTCCTGACAAAACCCCTATTTGATCTATACTTTTGTATTCTTTACTTATAACGCTATTGATTTCTTGGAGTTTACTTTTCAAATGTTGATTGTTCATATGTCATATTTTAAGATTATTTGCTGTCTTCCAAAAGTTTGGCTTGAGAGATATTTTCAGAACAGTAACCTAACTTCAGCATACAATTACTTTAAAATCATCTATTTAAATATTTGATGCTCTTTCAACATGTTAATACATCATTTTTTAGACTCAGAAAACATAGCCATCTAATTTGGGTGTCAATGAACATTATTCAACGAATCGATTAATTTTATAGCATTTTTCACAAGTTCATCTTTTCCTATTTTAATACCGCCAATTGTTGGCTTTACTTCAATATCAGGAACAATCCCCACCCTTTGTGTCTCCCCTCCATTTGGGTAATAGACACCTATTCCCGAAATATATGTTGTTAGCCCTCCTGGAAGATTGATTACGCTAGTATTTCCATCAGCTCCTGCTGTTGTACTTCCAATTATGACTGTCTTGGGGTTGGCCCTAAAAGCCATTGAAGTAAATTCTGCCATACTTTGGGTATTTTCGTTGACCAGCACAATGATATTACCTTTATAGGTTTCCTTGGAATTGTCTAAACCGTCTCCCACCAACCTTGTTTTTGAAAAATAAAATTCGCCCGGATTGTCAAGGTTTCCATAAGTAAACTTTGCGAAAGGTGTGGATTCTTCCACAAAATATGTCCATAGCTTTGATGCATAGCCAGAAGGATATTCACGAATATCTATTATCGCTCCTTTGGTTTTGGAAAATGCACTTTTAATCTCGTCTATTTCACCTGCATGTACCTTACTCAATTTTAAGTATCCTATATCTCCTTCCAATATTTTATGGCTTTTGTTTACCACATTCCTTTCAATGTCAAGATTACTTTTTAAATATAGGTTAATGGTTTTTCTTTTTGTTTTACCCTTAGAAATATAAGAAATGTCTATTGTTTTGGTTTTTGACCTTAGAATATCTTTGGAAATGTTTCTCAATTTCGCCGTAGTATTGGATGCCGGATAGTAAGGGGAGAGACTGTCTATTACTCGAGCAACGGAAACTTCATTAACATGAGTTATTACATCGCCCGGAAAAAGGCCCTTCACGTTCTTATTTGAATTTAACGGAACCATAGAAGTCACTACAAGACTACTATCTAGAAACTTAGCAGCAAAGGGAGGGTAATAATTCCCTATATTTCTGTGCCATAGGCTATTGTCCCGATATAACTGAGCATGTGTATCATTTATGTCATTTATTAAACATAACAAAGCCATCTCGTAATCCAACCTAGTGTTTGCTTCGATAAAAATCGGTATATTTTCTTCTAAGACATTGTTCCAGTTTTTGTCCATCAAGTGTCTGTAAGGAAAAAAATATTGAATAATATTCCAGTATTTATAAAGAGCCAATAATCTATAACCATCATCAGGGTTTTCAAACATAAAGTATTGATCCTCATGGGTAAACCTAATATGATTTCCTTCCTTTGGTTTGCAAGCGTAATATTGTTTTTCTTGCCCTTGAAATCTATTTTTGTATATTTTATTTAGAATTGACAATAACACGGGAGACATGTCATTTTCCTTCATCCAATCATGATCGGGTTCCAAAAACACATCTCTACGAGAATCATCTTGTTTGCCTATTGCCTTAGATACTCTACCAAAGCCGCCAATCCATTGGATAAGCAATTCGTCTCTTTTCCCTTTTTCCTTAGCTTTTATATATTTAGGTAAAAATCGAAATAGTTCATAATCCCAATTATATTTTCCTTTCACAATTTTTGGGTGATGATATTTTAGAAATCCCCAGATTTTTCCCAAGAGATCCAAGTTTTCAATCAGATTATTGTCTACGTTTTGTATTTCTATTTTTGATCCATAATCAAATTCTCTGTCCAAAATAGCCAAAGCAATTTTTTTATCTTTTTCTTCCAGCGTTTGTATATCTTTTTCGTCTATTCTTACTTCAAGGTCATCGAACCAAACCTCGCCAGAACCATTCATAAAACCCCCGACAAAAATACCTTCGACATCATCTGTCAACGGGATGGAAACCTCATATTTTTTCCAATCATGGGTGCCTTCTTCACTATGTTCGGATTCTGTTTCATCAATTTTTATTTTGGAATAACCCATTTTTGAGCCTTCGGTTCTTATATAAAGACCAGAAGCACCATTTTTGATGCCTTTTGTTTTAATATAACCTTTAAGTTGAATGCTATCACCTTCATAGTTTGCTGGTATTCCAAAACCAACTTTTTTGCTCATCCCCCTTTTGGTGGATGCTAGTTTTATTGAAAAATTTCCAGAATGACCAATGTTATCAATTAAAACCCGTTCGCCTGACCAACTAAACCATCCATTCGCAGATTTTCCATCCTCTATATCTAAATTATATTTTCTATGCTGAATAGAAGAGTTACATCCAATAAGAATGAGCAATAATGTAAACAGAATGAAAAATGATATTATTTTAGAATTACCCATAAAATATAATTAAAATCTTACAATAAGATAAGATTTTAAATCAAAAAACGATATTGTTTTTACTAATCTTACTGTAGCCTTCCCTAAAGTATTATTACTAATGTGAAATGATTCTTTGATAATGATTTCAATATCTTCTTTCCAAAAGTTTGAACTTTCTCCCTTTAAGGTCACGAATACATGATTCGATAAGAAAAAACGCCAAGCTTGCCTGGCGTTTTTTTGTTTGGGCTATTTTCAAGGCAGTGCTTTGTGAGGATAGGATTATTATTCTTTGAGTTCCAGTTTTTCCAGTCTGGATTGCAATTCAAGGAACTTATTGTTCAAGGATTCTAGATTTTCAATTTTTTTAGCCTGCGCTTTGATTTTCTTTTCTTGTTGAATTGTATATAAAGTCAACTCCTCAATTTTCTTAAGGAGGTTTATATCCATTTCTGCCTGCATAATACCGTTTTGCTCAAAATCCCTTGCAGACGGAATTTCTGGTAGGTGACTATTGTCTTTGATGAAATTTTCCAGTTCCTCAAGACTTCTTAATTGATAGCTGTCCTTAAAAACGTAATCTGGAGCAGGAACATTTAGGTCTATTTTTACTTCTTCTGCATGAATATTTCCTTTTACAGTGAGTTTCATATCTGGGTTTGTAGTGCCAATTCCAACATTACCTCCATTTAGCCATGAATTCCCTTTACTATGAATCCTAACTTTGTTTGGTTCACCAGAGTTTGTAAATCGATCACCAACCTGTAACCAACCATCTCCATCGGAATTTTGTCTGATTTGGAATATATTATCGGAACTCCCACCTGTAAAGGACTTCGAAATAATATTCAAAACAGGGGTATCATGGGCAGAAGATGAGATTTCTAACTTTGAACTTGGATTTATTGTTCCAATCCCTACATTACCTCCGTTTAGCCATGAATTCCCTTTACTATGAATCCTAACTTTGTTTGGTTCACCAGAGTTTGTAAATCGATCACCAACCTGTAACCAACCATCTCCATCGGAATTTTGTCTGATTTGGAATATATTATCGGAACTCCCACTTGTAAAGGGTTTCGAAATAATATTCAAAACAGGGGTATCATGGGCAGAAGATAAGATTTCTAATTTTGAATTTGGATTTATTGTTCCAATCCCTACGTTTCCGGTTGATTCAATTTTGTTTTCTTGGGAATTGACGTTAAGAATCATTCCGGTAACTCCTAACAGTAAAAATATTTTTTTCATTTTTTATCGTTTACTTATTAAATGTCGTAATAATCTAAATTGTCACCACGATATTTGGAAAAATTATATGTAACATGAGAATACAACCATAATTTATATATCCTTCTATGTAAAAACCAAGATAAGTGCTTCTTTCCCCTTAAATACTGACAACGGTCATTTTTGCCCACAATACCAATTCGTACCTTTCCTATTATTGTTTTTGTCAATTGACATGTAAAAAAAATTGGTTATGGTACTCAAAAAGAAAAGCTACATTTCACCTATTCTAAGTTTTGATTTCCATCTGGAGAATTACCACAAACTATTGAAAAAATTGAAAGTGGAAAACGATTTGAAACAATTGGGATGCCTATTAAAAAGAAGCATTGACCCAAGCATCCAGGAAGTTCTGGAAACAACGGATTATGAAGCACTTGTGGTTACCGATTCCAATAGGGAAATTGTATGGGCCGATAACGGATTTAAGGAAATGACGGGATATGCCAAGGACTTTGCCATAGGCAAACGCCCTACCTTTCTCCACGGCACGAATACCTCTGAAGCTACGAGGGATGAAATACGGCAGTTGTTAAAGGAAGAGAAGCGTTTTAAGGCCGCGATTACCAATTACCGCAAAAATGGCGAAGAATACCAATGCCAGATTGATGTTTTGCCCTTGTACGACTCGGAAAACAGACTTACCCACTTTCTTGCCATGGAACGCGAAAAAAAGGTGGCCTAGGAGCGTTAGTCGGCAAGTATTTCCAACATCACTTTTGGTGGGATATATTCAAAATGGCGTTCACTCATCTGGAACTTTTCGTCCAGGATTACAATAGCGGGCAATGAAAAGGGGCTTCCTTCCCTGGAAGCCAGGAGCAAAGGGATTTCGTGGGTTGGGTTTCGTTTTTTGCCCAATTCCCTGTTATAAAAAGTATCCCCTCCAAAATAGATGGTGTCCTTGGATTCGACATTCATTTTAACCGCATAGTAATTACTGCTCAATTGGGCAACGACCCCTTCATCCCTAAAAGCGGCCCTGTCCATTTTCTTGCAGTAGGCACACCAATCTGCATAAAAATCTATGAATACTTTTTTGGGCTTTATGGCAAGGGAGTCTTCCAACTGCTCAAAATCCAACCAATTGATTGTTGCCTGTTGGGAATGGCATACGCATGTGAAGAACAAGCAACAGCCAAACCATAACGATATCCTCAAGTTCATAGCATCCCAATCTAATGTAACTTTCCAAATTTAACCCCAAAGAAAAAGGTCCTTGGTGCAGCGGGTCCGTAAATATAATCCGAATCCCGCATTGGTCCTACATCAAAGTCGTCCTGAAAACTATTGAAAATGTTTCGCACCCCGGCAAAGAATGTCGTCATAAAGTTTTCATTAAAATCGATATGGGATTCCAATTTGATATTGAGGTCAAAAAACGTGTCCACCTCGTTCAGCTGTAAAAAACCGGTATCACTGATGACCAATGGCACCGTCATGCTTCCCGTATAGGTCCCAGTGAGGTCTATATTGAAGGTTTCATTGGGAATCCATGTGGAATTTAGATATCCATAGAGGTTGGGCACGCGCACAAATTCTTCAATAATAATATCCGATTCTCCCGGAGTCCCATCGGATTCGAATAAAATTTGGGGTTCGTCAAATTCAGCTTTTTGCAGGGTGCCTCCCAATTGAAACTGCCATTTTGGATTGGGGGAAACCCCAAATTCAAAGTTGGAACCATAGACCTGTGCCCCCTCTCCGTTACGCACTTCTTCCAAAATGGAGCCATTCTCCAATACTGCTCCCGTACTTACCAAAGTAAAGGGATTTTCCAGGGTGGTGTAAAAACCCTCTATCAGAAAATCCATTTGTAGCAACCCTACATTTTTCGAGTAATTCAACGAACTGGTATAGGCATTTGAATATTCCGTGTCCAGGTCATTGGAAAGGATAACGAACTGCGGCTCACCCCCAACACTTGAAATATGAAGGTCTTCATTAAAGGCCTGTGGTGCCCGGAATCCCCGTGCATAGCCTCCCCTTAACTTTAGTTCTTCGGTAAATTGATAGGATAACGTTAAGCGGGGGGAAAAGGCCGTTTGGTTAATATCAACTCCTCTGTCAATTCCGCCAATGGTATAATCTCCATCCACACGTACATTATCCAAACGGGTACCGATAAGGGCGGTGAATTTCTCAGTGGGTTTCCATTCGTATTGTGCAAAGGCCGCCAAGGAGTTTACGCTTTGATCGATCAAACGATTATAGCCCGGAATGATATCCTCTGTATTTGCGTGGTTGAATTCGGTACCCACGGTAAGGACATCTTTGTTTTGAAAGGTCCTGGTGTACTGTAATCCATTTACCCAGGCCAAATCCCTGGTACTACCAAAGGCATTATTGGCCAAAACACTGTCCTGTTCGGTACGTCCTCCTCCAAGGCCACCATAAAAACTATCCCTATTGGTATAGGATGCGGAGGTATATACCTGGAATTTTCCGGTATTGTCCTTACTGGTGAGTTCATAGTCCGCTCCTCCAATAAAGGTATCGTGATCCAATTCTTCCGTAATATCGGTAAACTGTGGGGCCAGATTCAAACGATCCCCTCCCCGGCGATATTCGCGTATGGCATTTAAATTGACCGAGATCCGACTGCGGTCGGTAGGGCGTAAAAATGCTTTTGCCCCCACGGTATTGTTCCTAAGTTCCACTATTTCCGTAAAACCATCGTCATTGGCATCGTATGCTTCCCGATTTCTATAGGTGCCGAACATGGTTATCCCACTTTTAAGGTCATCGGCCACAATGGAAGCGTTAAAGGTCAATAAGCGATCGGGTTGTTCGCCATCGATAAGGGCAAGATTGCTTCCAATTTCCCAGGTATTTAGAACAGGGTCCTTGGTAATCACGTTAACGGTTCCCGCTATGGCATTGGAACCATAGAGTGCGGAACCACCACTACGGACCACCTCAACGCGTTCAATGATATTTGTTGGAATCTGTTCCAGGCCATACACCCCCAATAAGGAAGTAAATATGGGTCTGCTATTCAGCAGAATCTGGGTATATGCCCCATCCAGACCATTTAAGCGTACCTGTGTAAAACCACAGTTCTGACAATTGGTCTCCACACGGACCCCGGGAGCAAAATTCAGGCCATCAGCCAAGGAAATGGATTGTGTTGCCGTAAGCAACCTTGGTTTTAAAGTCGATACCACAACAGGGGCACTCCTGCGTTCCACACGGTTTCGTGTGGCACTGATGACCACTTCATCCAAGCCCAGTACATCTTCGATTATCTCAAAATTAAGGGTAACCGATTCGTTGGCGGAAACCGTAATCGTCGTTCCTGTTTTTCGGTAGCCCTGTGAACTGACCTGCAACGACAACGCTCCAGGGTTTACCTTGAGTTCATAATATCCATCGGCGTTTGAGGTGGTACCATTGGTACCATTTTTCACAAACACGGTGGCAAAGGGTACGGGTTCATTGTTGGAAGTAACTTGACCCGAAATCGTTGCTTGATCGTTCTGCGAAAAGATGGATGTGGTAGTGATAAGTAAACACAACAAAAGGTATTTTTTTGACCTCATGAATTGGGGTTTAAAATAAGCTCAATAAATTTTTAGACAAAGCTAATAATTTTTTTAACCCTATTGAAAATATAATTGGTCTTTTTGAAAGAAGATTCAAAACAAAAAACTATTTAGACTAAATTTAAATAAGGCGAAGGTAGGGTTTGATAGCCCGCCATCAAAGTATTCAACCCTATATTTTATGGAAATGTGTTGAAAAGATCTGGCATGGGCACGAAGATGGGTTCCTATCTTTTCAGAATTGTTTTTGGGAGGACTTCTTAAAAGGTTTTATTGTTCTCCATATTGTAAATATGAAGTAATTAGCCCTGTTTTAATTACTAATTCCTTACTTATCGTACGAAGTTATCAATGCCGACCAAACGGCCCCTCTACAGTGAAGAGAGATAGTTCTCCGCATTTTTCAAATGTGCTTCCTTTTTTTCGGACTCCATCTTATCAAAGGTTCTGACCAGCATTCCCAAACGTGGATTTTTAAGGAAAAAACTGCGATGGGTATCCATAAACCGCCAGAAAATGCCATCCCAGGTACCTTGCCATTCACCCTTTTGATAATTGCCCATCTTTAGTAAATAATTACTTCCACTGATATAAGGTTTAGTGGCAAAAAGACCACCATCAGAAAATTGGCTCATACCATAAATATTGGGAACCATGACCCAATCATAAGCATCTATAAAGAGCTCCATAAACCATTGGTAAACAGCATCGGGATCAATTTCGCACAACAACATAAAGTTTCCCAATACCATGAGCCGCTCAATATGATGGCAATATCCTGTTTTCAATACTTTTTTTATGGTATGGTCAATAGGGGGGATACCCGTGGTACCGTCATAAAAAGAAGAAGGCATTTTTCGTTTGAAACCCCAAAAATTCCGGATGCGTTCGGCTCTGCCGTGAAATGTATAGATGCCACGAATGAACTCACGCCAACCGACTATTTGGCGTATAAATCCCTCAATGGAGTTCAAGGGAATTCCTTCCTGTTTTCCAAACGAAATGGACTCCTCGACAATAAAGTCCGGTGTTAGCAATCCCACATTGAGCATGGGTGTTAGGACGCTATGGTTTAGAATATATTGGTCTTGGACTATGGCATCTTCGTAGGCTCCAAAATCATGAAATCGATACTCCAAAAATTGCTGAAGCCATTCCTTGGCATCATTAAAATTAGTGGGATATAACGAAGCGTTCCCCAGTTCCCCAAAATTGTCATTGAAGTTTTGGTCCACGTAAGTTTGGGCTTCTTCAAAGAAAGCATTGGACGCCGGATAATGAATGGAGGGTGGAACCTTTTTTGAGGGATATTTTTTTCTGTTGTCGGTATCAAAGGTCCATTTGCCTCCTAAAGCCTTGCCGGACCCATCCAATAAAAGGTGTCGTGTTTTTCGTTGCTCAATATAGAATTGGGTTTGATGGTATTTTTTCCGTTCTTTCTTAAAATACGTACTTAATATGTCAAGGCTGTTCAAAAAGGAAGGGGATTCATATTCATTCGTAGTGATACCATGTTTCCCGCAAGCGTTTTTGATTCGGGTAGAGAGCCAATCATCCACTGGATCAACAAAGCCTATTTCCTTGATTTGGCTTTTTGCGAATTGTGCTATCAATTCCCGGATATCCGAGGCCGATTCATCACTGGCTATGTAGTGTACCTTCTTTCCCAAGTCTGTCAGGTATTTTTCATACTGCTTCATGCTTGCCCTATGGAAGGCAATTTTCTGTTTATGAAAATTGTATTGGGTAAAGAAGAGCCTTTCTTCAACCAAATAGAATTCCTGTCCATTGGAGAACAAAGGACTCTGCTCAAATAACTGATGGGGAAATACAAGATTAATGTTGCCCATGATTTTTATTTTTTCTACATCGCGCACTACAATAGCTCACATTTTCCCAGTTCTTTTTCCATTTTTTCCTCCAACTGAAAGGGAGACCACATACGATACAGTACTTTATGGGGAGCTGTGATTTTTTCATTTTTCTTTATTGAAGTCAGGGACTTCATTGACCCTTGCATAGGGATATTTCGCTATTTTCTTCAGTTCATAATACGAATTAAGCCCAGAGATACCGATGCCATTGGCTTTTGACAGATTGATCTCATGGTCTTCCCCTACAATTTCAGAAGGCAGTTTTAGATAAACGATTTCTCCAAGGACCATTATGGTCCCGTTTTGTTGTATAGGAATGGTATCTACCAATTGCATTCCCATTTGAATACTGCTTTCCAAAACAAAAGGGGCCTTAATATCCGATAGGTACTCTTCTGTTAGTTGACATCCTTCAAATTCGGAACTGTCCCTATCAAACTTTGCAGAGGTGTAGTGGGCCCTTTCGATGATATCCTTGTTGATATGGTTAATGGTGTATTGCCCAGTGCTTAAAATATTTTCTAAAGTATGCCTGGGTACTGTTGTCGGTCTGGATATATAAGCCATTAAGGGCGGATTGCTACCTAGATGTACCACAGAACTGATTAGGGCAAGGTTGATCTGTCCATCCTTGGAAATTGTGCCAATAAGGTTTGCAGGTTTAATGCCTGAAACCGCATTTATGAATTTTAAACGCATAATACGGTCCATAGCTGCCAAATCATCTTTTAAGAACTCCATGTCAATACGTTAATTCCTTTTTACACCGTTTCCAGAAGGCAAAGAACGAAGGGTAATATCCTTCCACCGAAAACATCCAATCGCGACTTTCCTGTATGCCTTTATAATGTTTGTTCAGGGGATGTTCCTTAAAATAGGGGCGATGTACTTGGTGATGTTCCAGGAACGCATCAAATTCCCCTACGAATATTTGGATTCCTTCAATATTGGTACTTAGTTCGAGCATAAAAGCAACCGATTTTTCCGAAATGGGATGCATCTCAAAAAGGGAAGGTTCCAACAGAAGGATTCTATTGGCCTTTAGGTCTTTTTTCCAATAGGGGTCCAAATTATAAAAGTTATAGAGTAGGGTAGGCAGGTCGGGATTTATGGAAACTGGTTTTGGTTCTGGCAGTGGGGTCTCCAAATTAAGTTGGATGGCCTGGGACAGTTCACTGGGAATGCCCATGTTAGGTAACGCTTCATAGGGAGCATCCAGATAAGTGTCTTTTTGGGTGGTATAACAAAACCTATTGATGTTTTCTTGATTCGCATAATATTGCTTGTTGCTATTTGCCCCGGCCACCCATTGCCAACTTAAGGCATTGCTTGCCCAATCCCCGTCCAAAAGATGATAGTACATCCATTTGGCAGGGGTGTGCCAATGATATCTGCCCATAGTACAGCACAACGACGCAATGTACATACGTACATGATTGTGCAAATAACCCGTTTTGTAGAAATTATCAAGGGCAGTGTCTATAGCTTCTATCCCCGTTTTTCCCACAACGATTGCCTCCGGTATTCCGGAGTTTTCAACATGGGGCTGGAGTCTTTTAATATCGGAATTGATGTGATTGCCCTTTACAATCCAGACCTGTTGCCAGTAATCCCTCCAAGCCAGTTCCTGTATAAACTTTTCAATGTTCTTAGGAGCATATCCTTTTTCCAATACGGCCCTCAAAACGTGTTTGGTTGAAATAACGCCCCGGGAGATATAGGGCGACAGATAACTGACGGCTCCATCAATAAAGTTTCGAGTCTTACCGTAAGCCACCGGGTCTATTTTCGCAATTCGTTCTTGAATATGGTCCAGTGACGTGCTAAATGAAATCTCTTTGGAATATGGTCCTTTCAATTATCGTTTGCTGATTTTATTTCCAGAGATGGCGCGCTGTCTGGAACATTTAAAGCGATTGATTTCCGTACTGCGTTTCTTTAAGTGTTTTTGACTAACACCGCTATTTACGCGCTTTCGCCAAAGGTTAAAACTACTTCGTTTAAGATGTGACCGCATTAGTTTGATAACATCCTTCTCTTTTAGGCCAAATTGGTAATCTATGGCTTCAAACGGTGTTCTGTCCTCCCAGGCCATTTCAATGATCCGATCCAGTTGTTGCGCATCTAAGGGACCCTGCATCTTAATATTAATCAAGAAGTTCAATTTTCTTCATCACCGCATCGGCCTGTGCTACTTTTTCGTCGCTAAGCTTTCGGTTGGTCGTGGAGAGCTTATGTGCCTCCCCCATCAACTTGGCGTATAAATCCTGTAATTTTTCTTTTTCCGTTTTCTTTTTGAACAGTCCAAACATTTCTTTTTCCAATTACTTTTCGAGGCCTAAAAATACAAAATGTTTAACGTTTTATTAAATACTTTAAACAAAATTATGATTTGAGACCTATTGTCGCACAATTCTAAAAATGACAACAATGATTCCCCTTTTCTGCGTGTATTGATGGGAAATCCCTATGGAATCCCAACAATACCAAAATTTATCTAACTTAAGACGTAATGTTAAAATTGATGCTTCGACCTAATAGTCAATAACTAATCTAATACGAGAACAACATGACGGAACAACTGAAAAACCTCACGGAAAAGCACTGTGAAAACCCACCTTCGAGCTACACGGATTTAAAAGTCCTTTTTTTGAATTGTACCTTGAACAGGACACCGGTTTTATCGCATACGGAAGGCTTAATTAAGATAGCCCAGAACATCTTTGAAAAAAATGGGGTAAGCACAAAGATCATCCGTCCCGTAGATTATGAAATTCCTGCGGGATTGGGGCTGGATATGTCCAGAACCCCGGAATGGGATAGGGATGACTGGCCCGTGATTCAAAAGGAAATTGATGCTTGCGACATTTTGATCCTCTGTACTTCGGTCTGGCTGGGCGAAAAATCATCGGTATGCAACCGGACCCTGGAAAGGATGTATGGATATACCCATCAATTCAATGGCAAAGGACAATATCGGGATTATGGAAAGGTAGGTGCTACTTTGATTACAGGAAATGAAGATGGGGTAAAGCATTGTGCCATGAATATTTTGTTTTCCTTATCCCATATAGGATACACCGTACCCCCGCAGGCAGATGCGGGTTGGATGGGTGAAGCAGGACCGGGTCCCTCATACAGGGACGAGGGCTCCGGTGGTCCCGAAAATGATTTTACCAACAGAAATACCACCTTTTTAGTTTGGAATTGCCTCCATTTGGCGAGGATGTTAAAGGACCAGGGGGGAATACCTGCCTATGGAAACCAACCGGATGAGTGGAAAGCAGGTTGCCAGGCTGGTTTTGATAGTCCGGAGCATAAGCGATAATAGGAACGGATTGGGTATTAACTTCTAATCGATTGCCGGAATGGAGCAAAAAAAAGGAATTGTTTGGCATAAGGTCCTGGACAACAAAAATGACTTGCCGGAAGGGCGCGTAAAAACGGTTACTGCGGCACATAAGGGTATTTGTTTGACGCATTTTGAAGGAAAGTTTTCGGCTTTGGACAATAATTGTCCGCATCAAGGCGGGCCTTTGGGCGAAGGTTCCATTGAAAATGGGATGTTGCGCTGCCCTTGGCATGGTTGGGATTTTCATCCCTGTACGGGAAAACCCCCGGGAGGTTATGATGATGGTGTTCCAACATACCAGGTAAAAGAAGAGGATGGCGCCATATTTGTTGGAATGGAGCCGGAGGATGCCCATGAAACCACCGTCTCCGATGTTATGGTCGAAACCATGGTAAATTGGGGAGTGGATACCGTTTTTGGAATGGTCGGCCATTCCAATTTGGGTTTTGCCGATGCAATGCGACGGCAGGAAGAAAAAGGCAAGCTCAACTTTTATGGTATTCGCCATGAGGGAGCAGGGGCCTTCGCGGCGTCCGCCTATGGAAAACTCACGGGAAGACCGGCGGCCTGCTTCTCCATTGCCGGTCCTGGGGCTACCAATATGTATACCGGAATGTGGGATGCCAAAGTGGATAGGGCCCCGCTTTTGGCCCTTACCGGTCAAGTGGCCACACAGGTCGTGGGAACCGGAAATTTCCAGGAAGTGGATTTGGTGAGGGGATTCAATACCGTAGCAGAATTCAACCAAAGGGTACAGCAAGACAGTAAACATGCAGAATTGATGTCCCTGGCCATAAAACACGCCATTTTAAAGCGGGATGTGTCCCATTTGACCTTTCCGGATGAGGTACAGGAACGTAAAGTGCCGGAAACCAGTAAACCGCAAACCCCCGAACAACGGATAACATCCATGGAAATCGCTCCCCCAAAACAAGCGGTGGCCAATGCTGTAGAGCTGATTAAAAACTCCAAAAGACCGGTTATTATTATGGGGCATGGATCTCGGTTTCAAAAAGAGGAGATCGTAGGTTTTGCGGAAAAACTTAAGGCTCCTGTAGTGACTACCTTTAAGGGGAAAGGACTCATACCTGACGACCATCCCCTGGGGGGTGGCGTTTTGGGCAGAAGTGGTACCCCCATTGCTTCCTGGTTCATGAACGAATCGGATTTACTTATCGTTTTTGGGGCATCTTTTTCGAACCACACGGGAATTACCCCCAAAAAACCAACGATTCAGGTTGATTTTGACCCCTTGGCATTGAGCAAGTTTCATAAAGTTGATGTGGCCGTTTGGGGTGAAATATCCAGGACTTTGGAAATTTTTGAAGCCGAATTGAAAGGAAAAATCAACACTAGGAACCAAACGGATGAAATAGCGGAACGTTGGAAAATCTGGCATGAAGAAAAGAAGAGGCGACTAAAGGAGACCTCGAACAAAGGTATTAGCTCCATTGCGGTTTTTGATGCCATGAACCAACTGGCTCCGGAGAATGCCGTAATGTGTGTGGATGTAGGGAACAATGCCTATTCCTTCGGTAGGTATTTTGAATCCAAGGCACATGATTTTATCATGTCGGGATATTTGGGTTCCATTGGCTTTGCCCTGCCCGCCGCTATCGGTGCTTGGTCCGCGGTCAAGGATTCGCGACCGGTGGTTGCCGTTGCAGGTGATGGAGGTTTATGCCAGTACCTGGCTGAAATTACAACCTTGGTCAAATATGGAATGGCCGTAAAACTGATTGTTTTGAACAATCATGAACTCGGAAAGATTTCCAAAGAGCAACGGGCCGGGGAGTTGGAGGTGTGGAAGACCTCATTGTCCAATCCAAATTTTGCGGACTTCGCACAATCCTGCGGGGCTTGGGGAAAAAGGGTGGACAAACAGGAAAAGCTAAAAGAGGAAATGGCCACACTTTTTGCACAAGAGGGACCGGCTGTTTTGGAAGTGATGACGGATGTTGATTTGATTTAGATGGAAATCGTAGTTTCAATTTTTTTGGTGGTCATGGCCAGCTATTTTATGGCAGGAATCCTTTTTGCGCTCTATGTGGTATTTGTTGCAGCGTCAAAAATAGATCCGTTATTGGCCCAAAGTAAGAAAAAGGTTAGAGTGCTGATTTTCCCCGGGCTGGTAGCCACTTGGCCTTTTTTGTTGGGGAAATTGTTCAAATCAAGACCACAATGATTTCAAGTCAGCGAAAAGCGCACAAATTCATTTGGTTGGGCATAGTTGTCATCATTCCCATATTGTTATTTTTTGCGATTAGGGATTTGGAGTTTTCTTCCCCCTTCGCCAAAAATCAATTACCACAGGAAGAACTCAGCGTTTCCTTGGATAGGCCCCTGGTCAAGGTGCATTTACATCGACCACTAAAGAGCCCATCGGTAGTGGTCTACGAATTGGATTCCGAAGGAAAACGAAGAGCGGTATTGGGCCAATTGCAAGGAGTGGGTACCTATACATTTTCAACAACTCCCAAGAGTAAAGGGATACTGATTTTTGACGAAATTAAGAAAGAAGAACACTATAAAATCGAATTTTAATGGGACTCGATTATAAGTTGGTGCTTTGGAACAAGCATAAAAAGACCTATGACAAGATTATCGTTGTCGGGATGGTGCTCTATCTGGTTCTGTTCTTTGTCATCAGTGTTTTGACCAATCCGGAAATCATTGCTGAAACCATTATCATCAGGGCCTTTGGTTCCCTGGCCATTTTAATGCTGCATATTATTCTGATTATTGGGCCTTTGACACGGCTGAACCCAAGATACCTGCCATTGCTATATAATCGCAGACATTTGGGTGTAAGTATGTTTTTGGCCGCTTTAATACATGGGGTATTTTCAACCATACAATTTCATGCATTGGGCAGTGTAACCCCAATTTATTCCATTTTTACATCCAATATGGAGTATGGTTCCCTGACCAGTTTTCCCTTTCAGGTATTGGGTTTTTTGGCACTTTTGATCTTGTTCGTAATGGCTTCCACTAGCCACGACTTCTTTTTGCATAACCTTTCCGCCAAAATTTGGAAGCGTTTGCATATGATGGTTTACCTTGCCTATGCTCTGGTGGTCATGCATGTGTTCTTGGGAGCATTTCAGCAAGAGACTTCCCCATTCACTATGGGATTACTGATTTTTGGATTTGTAACGGTGACCTCGCTTCACCTCAGGGCCGCTTTTAAGGAATCCAAAGTGGACGGACATAAGGCAGTCAAGGAAGATGGATGGATGAAAGTAGGTCACTTGGATGAAATTGCAGAAAACAGGGCCAAGATTTTTACCGTGGAAAATGAACGCGTGGCGATTTTTAAATACCAAGGGAAACTATCGGCAATCCATAATGTTTGCAAGCATCAAGGAGGGCCCTTGGGTGAAGGTAAGATTGTGGATGGTTGTATCACCTGTCCTTGGCATGGATACCAATATTTGCCCCATAACGGGCAATCGCCACCACCTTTTACCGAAAAAGTGAAGACCTACGCCTTAAAGAATGTGGATGGCACAATATATATTAATCCAAATGCTTTTGAAGAAGGCACGGAAATTACCCCAATTTCTCGTTAGTTATGGAAAAGGATGAGTTTTTTATCGGTTATGTGGATAAGGTGGGCACCCGCACCAAAAAGTCGTTGAAACAGTTTGTTTTTTTGGTCCTTTCGGTTGTGATTGTTACCGCCTTGCTATTCGCTTTTTTTCAAAAGCCTGCGGTAAACAGTTCTTTTGATTTTGGCAACCCGACCAAAGTTTCGGGCATCTATCACGAATCCCCTTATCCCATGCTCAGGGTGCGTTTGGCGGCAGGGGAGTACAAGGATATTGTACTGTTGGGCGTTGGTAAATTTGGTCCAAACCCCTACTTAAAGGAAATTAGGGAAAAGGAAGGGGATATTGGGAACAAGGCCCTCACCATTGAAGGCCAACTGATTTATTACAACGGAAAAACCCTGTTGGAGATTGATGATGGTCAAAAAGTATCCTTGGGCAACTTGCCACAAGCGGAAATTGTTACGGAACAACTTGGTGTTGTTGAAGTGGAAGGGGAAATCGTAGACCCAAAGTGTTATTTTGGTGTCATGAAACCGGGACATGGTAAAATTCATAGAAGTTGTGCGGCCCTTTGCATTTTGGGCGGTATCCCTCCCGTATTGGTCGCATCCGATAAAGATGGGATGGCAAATTATTTTTTATTGACCG
This sequence comes from Muricauda sp. SCSIO 64092, assembly GCF_023016285.1. GTDB lineage: Bacteria > Bacteroidota > Bacteroidia > Flavobacteriales > Flavobacteriaceae > Croceivirga. The sequence goes on along the minus strand of NZ_CP095413.1, from coordinate 793,425 downwards.
ATTTGAAAGGAAATCCCATTCATAAAGACATAATACCATATATAGGCCAACCTTCCCTCGTGCAAGGAGCGGTCCAAAAAACAGGGGATTGGCATACGATGCGTATCGATGTTACCCAAATAAAAAGAATGGATAAAAAATCTGAAATCTATTAAAATGAAAAATACAGTATTCGGGATATTTTTGTTCCTGGGGATAACTATGGTCGCCCAGTCCGTGGACTACAATACCAAAAAAGGATATGTAGCCAATGGATACGATGTGGTTTCCTATTTTGATGGTGCTGCATTGGAGGGGAATACAACTTTTGTGACCGAATACAAAGGGGCGAAGTTTAAGTTTGCTTCCAATGAAAATTTAAAAAAGTTCATTGCCAATCCTGATATGTACCTGCCCAAATATGGAGGCTATTGCGCCTATGCAGTTGCTGTAGCGGGCAAGAAAGTATCCATAAATCCAGAAACCTATGAGGTTAGGGATGGTGAACTGTATCTGTTCTACAACTCTGGTAAAAACAATACACTGGAAAGTTGGTTGGCCGAATCCCCGGAAAAACTTAAAGTCAAGGCTGACAAAAATTGGGAAACCATTAAAAAGAAATAGATACTGGGTATTTTGCAGCAGGGAATGTCTATGATGAACCATTTAAAAATTTTGGGCGTAGGTCTTTTGATCAGTTGGCTGGGGGCCTTGCCTTTGGGCACACTAAATATCACTGCTTTTGATATTGCAGCTTCCCAAGGATTTCAAAATGCCATATGGTTTGCCCTCTCGGCTATCCTTATTGAGTTATGTTACGTAAGGCTTACCCTTTGGGGCAATGGAAAGCTGCATTTTGACGAACAATGGCTTTCTGTGCTGTTACCCTTTGGAGCATTGTTGTTGCTATATCTATCTTTTTCCAGTTTTACGTCCGTCACATCCGGTGAAGCCATCCCGGAAAACCATTGGGTGTCTTCATTACATTCCCCTATTCTTTTAGGGCTGCTTTTAAGTGCCTTAAACCCAATGCAGGTGCCTTTTTGGCTCACTTGGAATAAGGTATTGTCATCAAAAAACATCTTGGGGGACACCGGTCTATCACATTCCTTTTATATGCTGGGTATTGGTTTGGGAACACTGCTTGCCCTGTTGCTTTTTATTTGGTTGGGGGGCATTGTGATGGCAGATTATCAGGTCTACACTTTATATACAAATAGGGCCCTGGGTATCATTTACCTTGGGTTTTCATTATATCTTTTGTTTTTATTCTATCAAAGAAGTCTTAAACCAATATTTCAATGACCTTATTTAAATCTTCAGTGGACACACTTGAACAATTTAAATCAATTTTAGGCAAGTTGCCCAAAGATTCCTATGCCGCACCATGTGACGTACTTTCCCAGGCCACTATTGGCCAGCATACGCGCCATGTGATAGAACTGTACCTGTGCTTGATAAAAGGTTATGATAATGGGCAGGTATCTTATGATAAAAGACAACGCAACAAACGAATTGAAAATGAGGTTTCTATTGCCATTGAACAGTTGGACTACATTCAGGACCATTTGGAGAAACCGGACAGGAAGGTCAAAATGGAATACGAATTAAATGGTGTAGGGAATAGTATGTCATCCAACTACTATCGCGAGGTGATGTACAACCTGGAACATGCCATCCACCATCATGCCTTGATCAAAATAGGCATCAAGCACTTTACTGAAATGGAACTCCCGGAATCTTTTGGGGTTGCCCCATCAACAATGCATTATCGAAAGGCATGTGCACAGTAACCTATATACCGACAGGAAACAAGGCTTTTGTCACTTCCAATCGTGATGAACATGTTTCACGTAAAGCCCTTTTAACCCCTAAGAAGGAATTGCTGAATGGCCTAAAAGTGGTTTATCCCAAGGATAAAACGGCAGGAGGGACCTGGTTTGCCCTTAATGAAAATGGGACAGTGACCGTTTTATTGAACGGTGCCGTCCAAAATCATGAAAGACAACCACCTTACCGAAAAAGCAGGGGACTCATTGTTTTGGATATTGTTTCAAAATTCGAGCCTGTTGCGTATTTAAAGGAAATTGATTTAAAAGGTATAGAGCCGTTTACCCTTATTGTGTACAAGGATTCCGTTTTATTTGAATTTCGTTGGGATGCTGTCCAAAAACGGCTAAAACAATTGGATGCGGCCTTACCGTACATTTGGTCCTCATGGACGCTATATAACCAAGCGGCACAGCTAGGGCGAAATGGCCATTTTCAGGATTTTGTCAATGGTACTATTGAATTTGAAAAGGCTTCAATTTTGGATTTTCATCGGACCAATCACGGCGATGCTGAAAACGGTTTCGTTATTGACCGCTCAAATGGGCTAAAGACCTTAAGTATCAGTCAAGCCATTATTGGGACGAAGGAAATTCGTTTAAACCACCATGATCTAACCTCGGATGAAATGGCTTCGCAAGCACTTCCCATTAATTCACCAATACGTGCTACATCATGAAATTGCTATGGCACAAAATAATGCATTGGGAGTTTTGGCCTTTTAATCTCATTTACTACCCGCTGTTTCCGGTTTGGTTGTTTTTTTCGGCCAAAGCACGTTCCTTTTTCTTTTTTAATGCGGTAAATCCGTCCATGAAAAACGGGGGAATGGCCATGGAATCAAAAATGGATATTTATAGAAATATCCCCGATGAATTTATTCCTATTACGGTATTTGTTGGGAAGGGCGCTTCGGTTGAAACCGTTTTGGAAGACATTTCGTCACATGGCATACAATTTCCCTGCATAGCAAAACCGGATATTGGTATGAAAGCCTTTGCAGTGCAAAAATTGGATACGATATCGGATTTAATGGAGTATTTGAAAAAAACGCCGGCCGATTTTTTAATTCAGGAGTTCGTTCCTTATCAAGAAGAAGTGGGGATCTTTTATGTACGCTATCCCGGAGAAGCGAAAGGTAGGATTACGGGAATTGTGTCCAAGGAATTCTTGGCGGTAACAGGGGATGGAAAAAGCACCCTATTGGAATTGATCAAAAAGGATGCCAGAAGCCATTTACAGCTAAAGGTCCTGCGCCAGAGATTGGGCGCTGATTTGGATACGGTTTTAAGGGATGGTGAGCGACGTGTCCTGGTCCCCTACGGAAGCCATACCCGGGGTGCCAAGTTTATTGACTTTACACATAAGAATAATCCTGATCTGGAAGAGACATTCCATAACATTTGCGCTCAAATCAAAGGATTTTACTATGGTCGTATGGATGTGCTCTATGATTCTTTTGAGACCCTTTCCAAGGGTAAGGATTTCAGTATCATTGAGGTTAATGGAGCAGGTAGTGAGCCTACCCATATCTATGATCCAAAACACTCATTGCTATTTGGGTGGAAGGAAATTATTGGGCATTGGAACCATATGTGTAAAATCAGTATCATAAATCATAGGAAAGGACATCCCTACATGAGTTTTAAAGCAGGCAGGGCGATGCTCAAGGAAAATGAAGCATTGGAGTCCCAGTTAAAAATGATTTAGATGTTACCGAAGCAATTTTTGTTTTTGGGCCTTTTTTGGGTTTGTGTAACCACCACGTCCCAACAAAACGCAACGCCATCCAATCAAGTTGGATTGTCGGCACAGGTTTATCCGGCTGGTTTTATCCCTACGGTAAATTATGAGCATTTTTTCAATGGGAAGGGTTCCGTAGTCTTCCGATTAGGGTTTAATTTCACGGACCGACAGGATTTTAGCGACGTTAATTTGACCGAAGAAGGGGAAGGTTTTGGAGGGTCCTTTGGATATCGAAAGCATTTCCCGGTTGGAAAAGGAAGGATTGTAGTAGGACTTAACACCGATATTTGGAGTATGGAAATAGACTGGACCGATGAGGTTCAGGAAAGCCCGAGTGGTCCAATTGCCCCAATTTCTGGCAATACCAATATTTTAGTGGTACAACCCTGGTTGGAAGGGGGATATTTTCTGCCCATCAAGAATACAAAATCTTCCTTTGGGGCAACGCTCGGTTTTGGAAGGGAAATCAATGTGATAACCGATGGGGAAGAAGTTGCCCAGGGATTTATAGGTAGTGTAAGTGTACAGTACCTGATATCCATTTAATCCTTCAATTTAAATTGGTCTTGCTTTATCCGTACCGCCCTAAAGGAAAAAACGATCAATAAGGCCAAAGCTATCAGGCAACATACGATGCCACCTACGGAAAAGTAAATTGGAATATTGTCAACCATGGCATGGGAACTTTGATATAATCCCGCAATCAAGCCGGAAATCACAAAAAAGGCGACCGATGCATAAAGAAAGACCATGGCTAGGTTGATCAGTTTTAATTGCACCAACTTTCGTTCCAGTAAGTTGTTGTATCCCGTATGTTCCGAGATAAGGTTTTTGATTTCCAGGCTGAGTTGTCCCAATAAGTTGGAAGTCGACATCAATAGCAATCCGATTCCTGGTACAATGGTGATAGGTACATACCAGTTTTCCATCATGGTTTGGAGTATTGTTCAAAAGCTTCCCCAAAAAACTGAACGACCTTTTCCTCGGTGGTATTGGATGCAGGAAGTATGGCTCCTTTAAAACCATTATTATGCCAGAGCCCGTTACTTAATTGTCCAAAAACAGCGGTGTCCAAACCAACATGGCCTTCATATCCGGAGATATAGAAGTAATGATCGTCCACAAGGGAATCTGGAATGGCCATACCTATTCCCATGGACCTATTGGAGCCCCCATGGAGTATTGTAAAAGCGCCAGTATCAAAATGATGGGGCCAAATACGGATGTCCGATGATAAGTGCTCTTTTTCCAAGAACGAACGCAAGGATGTATTTGCCAATGTTCGTAAGTGTATGGTTTCCAACAGTACTTTTTCATCGGGTCGTTGAAATAGATAATCCCCATTCCACGAAAAAGGTAGGTCATAGTGCAAATTAAAATGGTAGGGCCTGTGGAATCCCATCCTTTTTGCAGACTCGGAAAGCAACGCAACAATGGCAGTATGGGTATTCCCGATCAATGCTATCCTTTTCTCGGAATCGACGTTCCATTTCAAGCTAAAATCGTTGAGGTCCAAGGTCAATTTTAACCCATTGTTGTCCAACTCCCAAGTTTCAAACCTCTTGCTGTGGGCATCAAATCCAATATTAGTATGACTGTCATCATCTTTTGGCACCAAAAAGCTCTTGCCTGCCATGGCCAAATACTGTGTCGCCAAGTGGATTACCTCAAGCATTGGTCCGCTCTTTTTTCTTTTCCACAATGGAATTGATGATCATTGGTGCATGTATCCGGGAGTTTTCGATAAACCATTTATGGGTTTCCATACCGCCACAGATAACACCTGCCAAATACAATCCTTCTACATTGGTTTCCATGGTTTCAGAATTGTAATAAGGCTTTCGCTTGTCATCATTGGAAAGTGCGATGCCCAATCCTTCCAAAAAAGTAAAATTGGGCTTATAGCCCGTAAGGGCAAGGACAAAATCATTTTCGAGCACTATTTCGCCTTCCGGAGTATTTACAACCAGTTCCGTGTTTTTGATCTCCGTAACATTGGCATTGTAATAGGCTTTGATACTTCCCTCATTGATACGATTGATAATATCTGGACGAACCCAGTATTTTACCCGTTGTCCCACCTCAGGTCCCCTAATGATCAAGGTTACTTCGGAACCCTTTCGCCAGCATTCCAAAGCGGCGTCTATTGCCGAATTACTTGCCCCGATAACGGCTAGTTTTTGACTGGCATAAAAATGGGGGTCCTTGTAATAATGTGATACCTTGGGTAAATCCTCACCGGGAATATTGAGCGTATTGGGAATATCGTAAAAACCCGTAGCCAGGATGATCTGGGAAGCTTTGTATTCCCTTTTTGACGTCTTGACAAGAAAACTGCCATTACTTTTTTCGACCGAATCCACCTTTTCAAATAAATTGATATGGAGCTTGTTGGAGGTGACAATCCTTCGATAATACTCCAGGGCTTCGTTTCGCTTGGGTTTGGCTTCTTTACTGATAAAAGGGATTTCATCAATTTCCAACTTCTCGGAAGAGGAGAAGAATTGCATATTAATGGGGTAATTGAATAAGGAATTGACTATGGGTCCTTTTTCAATAATCACATACGAGAGTCCTTTTTTCTTGGCTTCCAGGCCACACGCAATGCCAATGGGGCCACCACCAACTATAATGACATCAAATTCCTGCATCAGGCAATCACTTTCTTTAAGTTTTTGATTGTTTCGGAGGGATTGTCACTTTTAAAAACAAAGCTTCCAGCAACCAATACATCCGCTCCTGTCCCAATCAATTTTTTTGCATTGGTCGCATTGACTCCCCCATCAATTTCAATTAGGGCATTGGAATCTTTCCTTTCAATCAGTTTTTTAAGGTCACTGGTCTTTTGGTACGTGTTTTCAATGAACGATTGCCCACCAAACCCGGGATTTACGCTCATTAAACAGACCAAATCGATTTCTTTGATACTATCTTCCAATAACTTGACCGAAGTATGGGGGTTGAGCGCCACCCCTGCTTTCATCCCAGTGGCTTTTATGGCCTGTATGGTCCTGTGAAGATGTGTACAAGCTTCGTAATGGACTGTTAAGATATTAGCACCCAAATCCGCAAACGTTGTAATGTACCTATCTGGGTCAATAATCATTAAATGGACGTCCAATGTTTTTTTGGCATGTTTGGCAATGGCTTTCACCACCGGCATTCCAAAGGAGATATTGGGGACAAATACACCATCCATGATATCTAGGTGGAACCAATCGGCTTCACTTTTGTTCACCATTTCGATATCATATTGAAGATTGGCAAAATCCGCTGCCAATAGGGAAGGGGCTATGAGTTTTTGGTTCATGCGTCAAGAATTGAACCGCAAAGTTACTTATAAAGAAGCTATGGGTAAATTCATTCGCTCCCGTAACGGAATCGAGTTAAAAAACATAAAAACACTTAACATTAAATTAATATTTAATTAACTTTGCATCAACATTAAAATCTCACCAATGTCAAAGAAAAGCGAATTGAAAAAAGCGTTCAAAAAAGCCAAAAAAAATGTTTCCGTTAAAAAGAAAGCATTTGCAAAGGCTTTGAAGGAACTTAAAAAGTTAAAACAAAAGAAAGGCAAGAAAAAAGTATTGAAAAAAGCCCGTAAAGAAGCCAAGGTCTATAAGTTGGCCGTGAAAAAGGCCAACAAAAAAGCATTGATTGCAAAAAAAGCATTGAAAAAGGCAGCTTGATTAATGGATGTTTAGTGTTTTTTGAACAAAGGGGCAGTAAAGCCCCTTTTTTTATGCAATTCCATAAATGAAAAAACTCTGGTAATCAGCGCGATTTGCACCTTTTTTGCAACGTGTTTTCTGGGGTTCCCGGGACATTTTTGAACATTTATTATTTAAAAAGCGTAGCTCATCCACTCCTTTTTTCCTGGTACTCGATTATCATTTTCCGGCGGTGGCCCCCCACCTTGAAACGAAAATAACCTTCACCTGGAATCTTGGGAAAACATTTCAAATACTTCTTACCAGGGCTGCATGGATTTTTCATATTCGGCATCGAATCCTGTATTGTTGGTATTACGGACCAGGCTTTTCTTTTTTACCTTTAGTAGGTAATATAATTCTAACATTGTAAGATATATCTCTATGTACTCAGCAATAGCAATGGGAAAAGTCAACAGGGACGGGAGTATACTAACGGCAACGCCCGGCATCCGTGTAACAGTAGAAGATCCAGTTGGGGATATTATGGGCGCCATACAAGTAGGCTATAGGGTCCATCTACCGGAAAGACTGGTCAAAGACTCCAATTACATCATTCAACTCACACCAGAGAATTATGGTGAGGATGGTCCCGATCATGGGGAATGTTCGATTGCGGCCCTCGGACCGATTGATGAGACCGGTTTCAGCGTCGTTGTCTGGGGGGACAGACGTCAACTTATCGATCCCGACCCACCAACCATGGTCCCGGTACAGGCCAGATGGTTTTTCGTGCTGTACGAGATCTGTTAGTTGTAGGGATGATACTAAACTGTCCCGCAAGTGTTCATTGATACCACTTGCGCAAGGCATTTAAGGAAAAAGGGAAACCCTGATTTGGACCAATTTTCGTTTTTGGGGTTTGTTTTACCTTAAAACAAGAAACGTTTCGCGGCCCTTTAAAAACATGGATAAGTGCCCGGATTACCTTGACTTCTACACCAATCACGACAGTCGTTACAATTTTCCATTGGACTTAGCTCCGACCACTTGGATTTCCTACTGTCAAAGCCGCAATACAGTCCTATGGAGTATTTTTTCTTTGTAAAAGAGTGCGGTAAAGAGTGTGGTGAAAAATCACCGTTCTCTTCAGTAGCCCATGTATTTAAAGGGTTTTTGAGAATTTTCACCATGAAAAAACTCCGGTAATCAGCCGGAGTTTATTCATCAATCAAAAAACGAACAGTCATGATAAACTGCTGTAGTGTACTAAATTACAATTTTCTTGCCAAAAAAACAATTTAAGGTAAGTTTAACTGTAATTTATGGGGTCTAACCCAAGTATGTTTTTAAAATTTTGCTTCTGGAAGTATGTTTTAATCGCCGAATGGCCTTCTCCTTGATTTGACGTACACGCTCCCTGGTCAAATCGAAGGTTTCACCAATTTCCTCCAGGGTCATGGAGTGTTGGCCTGCCAAACCAAAGTACAGACGAATTACATCCGCTTCCCTTGGGGTCAATGTTTCCAGGGCACGTTCAATCTCGGTACGCAATGATTCGTGCAACAATTCCTTATCTGGATTGGGGGATTCCCCACTTTTTAATACATCGTACAAATTGGAATCCTCGCCATCAATAAGAGGTGCGTCCATAGATACATGGCGACCAGAGTTTTTCAAGGACTGCTTTACGTCCTCTACGGTCATATCCAATTCCTTGGCAATTTCCTCTGCGGAAGGAACACGTTCGTGCGCTTGCTCCAAAAAGGCAAAGGTTTTATTGATTTTATTGATTGAACCAATCTTGTTCAATGGTAAACGAACGATTCTGGACTGCTCGGCCAATGCTTGCAATATGGATTGACGAATCCACCATACAGCATAGGAAATAAACTTAAATCCCCTTGTTTCATCAAATCGTTGGGCGGCCTTGATCAATCCTAAATTCCCTTCATTAATAAGATCAGGTAAGGTAAGCCCTTGGTTTTGGTACTGTTTTGCCACGGATACCACAAACCTAAGGTTGGCCTTGGTCAATTTCTCCAGTGCAATCTGATCTCCGGCCTTGATACGCTGTGCCAATTCCACCTCTTCATCTGCAGTGATCAAATCGACCTTACCAATTTCCTGTAAGTATTTGTCCAAAGATGCGGTTTCCCTATTGGTAACCTGCTTTGTAATCTTTAACTGTCTCATTTAATTTTCCCTTTCTATTATTTTTTGGAACACTCTCCTTTTACTTATACGTAAGAAAGTTGAAAAAGTTACAATTTGATAAAATTTATTTGAAAAATAATTTGTAAAGAAAACCTCGGCCATGGGCCGAGGTTTAAAATTACGGACAAAAAGGGGTTTAGTCCCTTCTTGGTTTTCTATCACGGTTTCCTCCACGGCGGTCGCCCCCTCTTCGATCTCCCCTATCATTTCTGGAAGGGCGCTCAACAAAGCCCTCGGGCTTTGGCAAAAGCGCTTTTCGGGACACTTTTTCCTTTTTGGTCCTTGGGTCAAGTCCAAAATATTTCACATCGATGACATCACCAAGGTTGACCACATCGGTTACCTTATCGGTTCGTTCCCATGCCAATTCAGAAACATGGAGCAATACCTCATTACCAGGAGCTTCAACATATTCCACGACCGCTCCAAAATCAAGTAATTTGATGACCTGTACCTCATATGCACTACCCACTTCCGGTTTGAACATAACGGCTTCAATCTTGGCAATCACAGCATCGATACCGGCTTGGTCCGTACCTAAGATTTCCACGATTCCCTCTTCCGTTTCTGGATCCTCATTGATAACAATAGTGGTATTGGTCTCTTTTTGAAGTTCTTGGATAACTTTTCCTCCAGAACCAATAACAGCACCTATATATTCTCCTGGAATGATCTTGGTTACGATTTTAGGAGCATAGGATTTCACTTCAGGTCTCGGTGCTTCAATGGTATCGGTAAGGTGCTTTAATATGTGCAACCTTCCCTCTTTTGCCTGCATTAGGGCTTTTACCAATATTTCATAGGAAAGTCCCTTAACCTTAATGTCCATTTGGCAGGCCGTAATGCCCTCTTCAGTACCGGTTACTTTAAAGTCCATGTCCCCGAGATGATCTTCATCACCAAGGATATCGGAGAGTACGGCGTATTTACCGGTTTCCGTATCCGTTATCAATCCCATGGCAATTCCGGATACCGGCTTTTTTAGTTGCACCCCGGCATCCATGATGGCCATGGTTCCCGAGCAAACGGTGGCCATGGAAGAGGAACCATTGGATTCCAATACCTCGGATACCACACGAACAGTATAGGGACAATCCTCTGGGATCATACCCTTTAAAGCGCGTTGCGCCAAATTTCCATGTCCCACTTCCCTACGCGAAGTACCGCGAATGGGCCTTGCTTCACCTGTTGAAAACGGCGGGAAATTGTAATGGAGGTAAAATGATTCTTCACCTTCGTATGAAGGCATATCTATAATATTGGAATCCCTGGATGTCCCAAGGGTCACCGTTGCCAGTGCTTGTGTCTCTCCCCTGGTAAAGATGGATGAACCGTGTACGGAAGGCAAATAATCCACCTCGCACCAAATAGGCCTGATATCAGTGGTTTTTCTTCCATCCAATCGCAACCCTTCATTCAAAGTTAGGTTACGAACAGCCTCTTTATGGGCTTTAGCAAAGTACTTATGGATCAATGCTCCCAATTCTTCTTGCTCTTCTTCCGTGTAGGATTCAAAGACTTCTTCCTTTAAATCACTGAATGCCTGGCCCCGTTCTTGTTTGGAACTTCCTGCTTTGGCAATGGCATATGACTTGTCATAAACCATTTCATACACCTTTTTCTCAAGTTCTTCATCTTCGGGTTCCGGGTCATATTCACGAACCTCTTTTTTGCCAAAGGCTTCGGCCAATTTTCGTTGGGCCTCGCATTGTGCCTTAATGGCATCATGGGCAAATTCAATGGCCTTGACCATTTCCTCTTCAGAGATTTCCTTTAGCTCACCCTCCACCATCATTACGGAATCCTCGGAAGCTCCAATGACCATATCAATATCGGATTCCTTCAATTGTTTTAGGGTTGGGTTGATGATCAATTCACCATTGATACGCCCCACCCTTACTTCCGAAATTGGACATTCAAAGGGAATATCCGATAACTGAATTGCCGTGGACGCCGCCAAACCGGCCATTGCATCCGGCATAACATCTTCATCGTGCGACATTAACTGGATCATCACCTGTGTTTCGGCGTGGTAATCCTTTGGAAACAGTGGGCGCAATACACGGTCCACCAATCGCATGGTCAGCACCTCTCCGTCGCTGGGACGCGCCTCACGTTTAAAAAATCCACCTGGATAACGTCCTGCCGCTGCGAATTTTTCACGATAATCAACGGTAAGGGGTAAAAAGTCCACATCGGCAGCGTGGTAATTGGATACTACTGTTGCCAATAGCATGCACTTACCGGATTGTACCACTACCGAACCATGTGCTTGCTTGGCCAGTTTTCCGGTTTCGATAGAGATTTCCCTACCATCACCTAGGTCAATGACCTCTTTAAAAGTTTTTGGAATCATAAAAATTGTGTTGCCTTCTTTGTTGAAGGTCTTGTTAAACATTTGGTCTACCGCCTATCCGGGCGGTCGGGTTGTGTTGTTGCGTTGTATAGACCAATGAAAGCTCGAACAGCTTTTTGTATGCCCCGAACCACGTTCAGGGTCTTTCTTATGTGGTTTCATCGAACGTAACTACTTCGACAAAAAAGAAATGGGGCGTTGATAGCCCCATTATTTTATTTTCTAATACCTAACTCTTTTATAAGCGCACGGTATTTTTCAATGTCTTTTTTCTTGAGGTAATCCAACAAACTACGTCTTTTACCTACCAATTTCACCAAGGAACGTTCTGTGTTGAAATCCTTATGGTTTTCTTTCAAATGCTTTGTAAGGTGGTTGATACGATACGTGAACAATGCAATTTGTCCTTCGGTTGAGCCAGTGTTTCCCTCGGAACCACCGTGTTTTTTAAAAATCTCTGCTTTTTTTTCTTTACTTAAATACATGCCAATATTGTTAAAATGATTTTTATGTATTTGATTGGTTTTCCATTGTTTAGCATGGACTCCGGCAATCAAGGCGCAAAGATACTTCTTTTTTTGTTCTAAAAAATTTTATTTGGGATTAAACCTTTTTTCCCTGGTCAAGTCATAAGGACAAACTTTAAAATTTGATTGTTATGAAAAAGAGCCTTAAACCAATGAACCTAGTCGGACTTTTACTACTGTCCGTTTTGACGTTTACTGCTTGTAGTGAAGAAGAAACTGCAACAGAAGGGATTTTTACCGATGCCGAGGTCATTACCGTTGCGGAATTACAATACAGTGATGAAGCTGAACAAATGGCGGATGATATTGCCGAAATTGCGGAAGATGCGTATGTTTCCGATGAAATGTCGGTAACCTCAAAAGGCATGTACCTATCGGATTATTTACCTGATTGTGTGACCGTCACTACAACTGAAACGGACACTACCAAGGAAAAGACGATCGACTTTGGGGAGGGATGCGAACTAAGAAATGGGAACGTACTGGCCGGAATTGTCAAGTTAAGTTATGTCAATGATATGGAAGCCGCTTCCAAAACCATCACCCTAATGTTGGAAAATTTTGTCTTCAATGGGGTATCCGTAGAAGGGGGCGCCAGTATTCTCAGGGTACGGTCCAATGAAAATGGCAATCCACAGTCGACCATTACACGAAACTACAACGCAACATGGCCGGATGGCGAAACCGCTTCTTTTTCAGGAACCAGGACCAGGGAATGGATAGAAGGTTTCGGAACAGGTTTTTGGGGGGACAACGTTTTCCTGATTACGGGCAATGGTACATTTACCAACAGGGCAGGAAATGTTTTTTCCAAAGAAATTACCACGCCATTAAGACGGGAAATGAGCTGTAGGTTTATTGTACAGGGTGTTTTGGATATTTCCAGAAACGGCGCTACGGCAAGTCTGGATTTTGGGGATGGCAGTTGTGATGCGAAAGGGATTTTGACCAAACCCGATGGAACCTCGGAAGAAGTGTTTTTACGAAGGTTTTTTAAAAACTAGCCGTTGTTTTTGTTTGATGAAGGTGAATAAAAGGGAACCCGTTAAGCAACGGGTTCTTTTTCTTTTCGTAAAGGTTGGTTTGTAATCAAATCGATGTACTGGTTGATCTTCCTTTTTAGGTCCCTACGATGGACAATGAAATCCAGGAATCCATGTTCCTTGACAAATTCAGCGGTTTGGAAGCCATCCGGTAAATCCTTGCCCGTAGTATCCTTTACTACCCTAGGTCCTGCAAAACCGATCAAGGCACCGGGCTCTGAGATATTGATATCCCCCAACATGGCATAAGAAGCCGTCGTACCACCCGTGGTGGGATCGGTACAGAGTGAAATGTACGGGATTTTGGCTTCGGCCAATTGGGCCAATTTCGCCGAAGTTTTTGCCAATTGCATCAAGGAAAGCGCTGCCTCCATCATTCTTGCCCCACCAGATTTGGAAATCATTAAAAAGGGCAACTTCCTTTTTTTCGCATAATCCACCGCACGTGCAATTTTTTCCCCAACTACGCTTCCCATAGATCCTCCAATAAAACCAAAGTCCATACAGGCAACAACGAGGTCCTTGCCCATGGATTTGCCTACTGCGGTCTTTACGGCGTCGTTTAGGCCCGTTTTGGCCTTTGCCGCTTTCAATCGGTCCGAGTATTTTTTGGTATCCACAAATTTTAAGGGATCTTTTGAACTGAGTTTTTCGTCCAATTCCTTGAATTTGTTATCGTCAAAAAGAATTTCAAAATATTCTTTGCTGCCTATTCGAACGTGGTAATCATCCTCTGGGCTTACATAAAAATTCTTCGCCAAATCCTCGGACTCCACAATTTTTCCCGTGGGGGATTTGTACCAAAGGCCTTTGGGGGTGTCCTTTTTCTCTTCGGTAGACGTCTGTATACCTTTTTCCTTTCTTTTGAACCAAGATGACATATGAGGGAGCTTTTGACTAACTAAAGTGTATTGATATTGTTCAAATCCTCAAAGGCATTTTTTAATCGTTCTGAAAATGATTTCTCACCTTCCCTTAACCAAACCCTGGGGTCATAGAATTTTTTGTTGGGCACATCACCACCCTCCGGATTACCGATTTGTCCCTGCAAATAGGCACTCTTGCCCTGGACATAATCCCTTACACCGGCCATAAATGCGTATTGCAGGTCAGTGTCGATATTCATTTTGATGACCCCGTAACCAATGGCTTCCCTAATCTCCTCCAGCGTTGAGCCCGAACCACCATGGAAAACAAAATCGATATGGTTATGGCCAACGCCGTATTTCCCTGAAATATACTCCTGGGAATTCTTTAGAATTTTAGGGGTCAATTTTACGTTTCCAGGTTTATAGACCCCATGCACGTTGCCGAAGGCAGCGGCAATGGTAAATCTTGGACTTACCTTGGACAATTCTTCATAAGCATACGCTACTTCTTCCGGTTGGGTGTACAGTTTGGAACTATCAACATCCGTATTGTCCACACCGTCTTCCTCCCCGCCGGTAACCCCGAGTTCTATCTCCAAGGTCATGTCCATTTTGGACATGCGCTCCAAATATCGTTTACAGATTTCAATATTTTCTTCAATGGGCTCTTCGGATAAATCGATCATATGCGAGCTATAGAGTGATCTTCCGGTTGACTTGTAATGTGCCTCGCTGGCATCAAGCAACCCATCGATCCAAGGCAATAATTTCTTTGCGCAGTGATCGGTGTGCAGGATTACACTGGCCCCATAGGCTTCTGCCATTTGGTGTACATGCTTTGCCCCTGCGATTCCGCCTAAAATGGCCGATCTTTGATTTTCATTGGACAACCCTTTGCCCGCATTGAACTGTGCGCCTCCGTTGGAGAATTGAATGATGACCGGAGCGTTCAAGGATGCCGCGGTTTCCATTACGGCATTGACCGTGTTTGAGCCTATTACGTTTACTGCGGGAAGGGCGAATCCCTTTTCCTTAGCATAATTGAAAATTTCCTGTACTTGATGGCCTGTTGCTACGCCAGGCTTTATGTTGTGCGCCATATCTTAAGTTGGTTACTTGTTTGAATAGTCCACAAAAATAACAATAATTGATCTTAAAAAGGATAGTTGATACCAATGTTGAAAACAGCTTCTCGAAAATTGAAATCCGTGAACCATCGATCCGAACCCTCCAAAGCAGGATTGTAGGTCTTAAAGCCTGTGTCCAAACGTATTACAAAATAGGTAAAGTCGTACCGAAGGCCAAAGCCGGTCCCGAGAGCCAAATCGCTTAAAGAACTGAATCCGTTAAAAGTGGCATCAGGGTCCTCCACATTATCAAAAACGTTCCAAATATTCCCGGCATCCGCAAAAAATGCACCCTTTATATCCCCCACAATGGGGAACCTGTATTCCAAATTCAATGCCAGTTTAAGATTGGCCTCGTTGAACTCATTTTCGTTGTCCGTACGTCCCGGACCCAGGGCATATACCCTCCAGGCCCTGTTGTCGTTGGATCCACCTCCAAAGTAACTGCGAACAAAGGGAATGCTATTGGAGTTCCCATAGGGAATGGCCATTCCAAAAAATCCCCTAAAGGCCAAAACCTTTGATGGGGAAAGTCCCCAATGTTTTATATAGTCGAATTCCGTTTTTACGTATTGGGAATAGGGTACACTGAAAACCAATCCCCGGCCATTGTCATCTTGGTTAAACGGGATAATATTCTCAACTAGGGAAAGAACATTTCCAGCACTTTCGAACCGAATACGGTATTGAAAAAAATCATTGTCATTGATGCTTTCCCTGTTGTTCTTCTGAAACGTATAATTTGAAGTGAAAATGAGGTTGTCACTGGTCAAACGATCTTTTCTTTCCTCTATGATCCGGACTTCCCTCAAATCTTCGGAAGCTATGGGAAAGCCAGGTGCCGTAACGGCATCAATAAAACCCCGGGTACCCTCTGGCACGGACAGTCTTAGGGAATCGGTGGCATTTTGTACCGTTTCAAAAAAGGCTGCCAGTTCCGGGAAGTCCTCTACGGGATCGGTGGGATTTTCCATGATCCCGTCAAATCCATCGGCAATAAGATCCAGGCTGTTGTAGGAGTTATTGTAAACATTGAAGAAATTGTCAGGATTCGTATTTCTGACAAATTCAATGTTCAATAATTCAATCGTATTTCTCCTGAAGTTATCTGGGGACCAATTATAGGATAGAATGGAGTTCAAGGACACCCTGTCCAATCCAATATTGCGCTGAAAATTGGCACCTACGGTTAGTCTTGTCTGGGGGGCCATATAATAGGGGACAAGTTTCTCGGTTTTAATGGGAAACCATATTCTGGGAAAGGTAAGGTTGATGTCACCACCAATCTCTGATGTAAAGTTTTCATCCAGATTCTCATCGGCAAGGATACCAATGGAACCCCTGCCAGAGAGACTCAAGGTTTCCGCACCTTTAAAAACGTTTCTGATAATGACCGAGCCACCGAACCCTATCCCTACTTGTTGAATGTTGGATCGGGTCAATTCCAGGGAGGTATCCAACGAAAATTTGGGTCTGGGGACCAAGTATATATTGGAGGTCAAAAAAGTTCCTGTGGAATCGGGCAGTAGCTCAAAACTGGGATACTTAAAGGTGTTCAGATTAACAATTTGACGTTTGCTCCGTATTTCGTCCAATTCCCTGTAAATACTGTCCTGTTTAAAGAAAATGGCATCGGTAAGGGCTTCCGGTTGGTAGGCCAACTCATTTTTATAGTAAATGGTATAGTTCCGAAAATCCATGGATTGCAGGGAATCGTTGCTTTCGTTCAATTGATAATCGGCATAAATGTTGATTTTTTTAAAACGATTTACCCGATATTCCTTGGTGTTGCTGCTGTCCGTTGCGTTTCTTAAATCCTTGATATTGAGGATTACGTCCATTTTTTGATCGTCATTGACCTGTGAAGTATCCCTGACAATGTCATACGTGATGGAACTTTCCTGAAAATTGTAGATGCCGGAGTTCCTGAATATGGAAGTTAATCGTTCCCTTTCCTTGTTGAAATTGCCCAAATCAAATTGCTCGTCTTCTTTTACCCAAGACGCGTCTTGATTGATGCGATAAATGGAATCCACTTCCTTTGAAACTATGTTGTGTGCCAGGGAGTCAACCATGTAGGGTTTGCCCAAGTCCACATGAAAATCCATTTTGGCCCTGCGTTTGCGCCCAATAGGTCTTATATCATAGGAAACCGTATTGTTAAAGTATCCCTTGCTTCCATAGTAGTAGTTCAATCGTTCCACCGACTTATTTGTCCTAACGGTATCTATAATTGCGGGTGGTTCACCAACTCTTTTTAAAAGATTGCTTATTCCCCTTACCACAAAGGACTGTCCCAATCTATTGACTTGTTTTTGGGACAATAAAGAATTCAATCGTTGTTGTCTCTTGGGTTTTCTCTTCAACCAATCTTGATAAAGTGAATCTGGATTCTCTTTAGCGAGATTATAAAGGTTAAGGCGAAATGGGTATCCTAGGATGGTACTATTGGGACGTTGTGTCAATAGATTTCTGACATCCGAATCCCCCACCTTGGCGCTATCCGCAAAAATGGTGTTCTCCATGAGTAAAAACTCATTTTCAGGAACTTTTTTAACGGCGTTGCAGGAAGCCAGTAGAACTCCTACATATATAACCACTATTTTTGCCCTAAAGTTCCCGCGTAAGGAATAATCCATCATAAAGCTCAAAATTACACGAATTCCCATGGCTGGCAAAAAGTGGTTAAAACTCATAAAGAGCTTACATCAAAAAAAGTACCGAAATGAACATCGGCTTTTTTTTGTTGAGGGGAAAAAGTCCGTCGATGCGCTTTTGGAATCAGGAAGGCCGCCCATAAAAATTCTTTCCTACGCTGGATTCGTGCACCATTTTGATGGATTTCCATCGGAGGAAATCACCCCAAGGGAGCTTAAGGCCATAAGTGCCTTAAAAAACCCAAATGGGGTATTAGGGGTATTTAAGATGCCCGAAGGACCGGAAATAAATGAATTGGATTGGATTTTGGCCTTGGATGATGTTAGGGATCCGGGTAATTTGGGAACCATCATCCGTTTGTGTGATTGGTTTGGTATCAACAGCCTGGTCTGTTCAATGAATACAGTGGATTGTTACAACCCAAAAGTACTGCAGGCCACCATGGGTTCCATTGCCAGGGTCAACGTTGTTTATGATGATCTTCCACATTTCCTGGAAAGCACTTCTTTGCCGGTATTCGGGGCTTTTATGGATGGGTCAAATGTTTACGGGGAAAATATCCCAAAATCGGGGGTTTTGGTTATGGGTAATGAGGCCAATGGCATTTCCCCGGATGTGGAAAGATCAATTGCCAAAAAAATCGCCATACCCCAATATACCAATGAAACTGCGGAAAGCCTCAATGTGGCCATGGCAACCGGAATTCTTTTAAGTGAGGTAAGGAGAAAAGGATAATTGAATTTCTTGGGGTTCCGTTCAACACCTACTCAAAGGTGAAATTGATGAATATTCCCCTGGTTCGCATGGCATTTATATTTCCCGTCCATGGACTGTTGGGATCTTCATCGGGTACAAGCTCATTGTTTAAGGCAAAAACACCCCTTATGGAAGGGGTAAACTTAAAATATTCGGTATAGATATCTATTCCAAATCCCAGCTCATATCCGTATACGTTCTGTACCATTCTAAATACACCACTTTCATTATCCTCCAAACTATCTTCTTTGGCTCCAAGATTTATGGACGTATAAACCCCTCCGATCAAAAAGGGCTTCATGTTATTGAACCTTTTGGTACTTACTTTTAGTAATAAGGGGAAGCGAATATAGGTGGACCTTACTTCCCTAATGGCATCTTGTTGACTGGTAAACCCAGGGAATCCTAAATTCCTTTGGGTATACAACAAACCCGGTTCAAAACGGATATCCAAAAATTTGTTGAGACGCAATTCACCGATCAGGCCAACGTTAAAGCCATAGGTCTGTTCCACTAGAATATCCTGTCCTATGTCGTTTTCATATTCAAATTGGAAATCGTACCTATTAAACCCAAGGTAATACCCCCAGTTCAAAAAATCCTTGTCCTCGTTCTGCAGATTGATAATGGGATCTTTTCCAAACAACTGGGAATTTGCATGGTGCAAGGACACCAAAAAAAGGCATGTGAAAAAGAGTTTTTTCATCGAATTACTTTGAGGCTACATATATGGTTGCAACCCCAAGCGTTTGGGGTCTGTTCTCCACATCTATAAACCCCGTTTTTCGCAAAATATTGTTGAAGTCTTCCCCAAAAGGAAAAGCCGCCGCAGATTCGGAAAGATAGTTGTACGCTATCTTATCTTTTGAAAAAAGCCTGCCGATAGTGGGAAGAATGTATTTGCTATAGATATGATAGCCCTGTTTGGATGGAAATTTAGTGGGAACGGAGGTTTCCAGGACCACAAATTTGCCTTTAGGTTTCAAAACCCTATGGATTTCTGAAAGTCCCCTTTCCAGATTCTCAAAATTCCGGACGCCAAAGGCAACGGTAACAGCATCAAACGTATTATCGCTAAAAGATAGGTTTTCACTATCGCCAATGACCATTTCAATGATGTTGTCCAGATTTTTATCCCCTACCTTCTTCCTTCCAATTTCCAACATCCCAGGGGAGATGTCCAATCCAGTAATGCTTTTGGCCCCGCTTTTTTGGAGATTGATCGCCAAATCACCAGTACCCGTAGCAATGTCCAATATGTTTTCAGGTTTGGATTTGGATACGATATCCACCACCCGTCTACGCCACTTTACATCTATGCCAAGGGAAATAACCCTGTTCAACCCATCATAGTTCTTGGAAATGGTATCGAACATCTGCGTGACCTGGGCTTTTTTGCCCAGTTGGGATTCCTTATAAGGATTTACGTTTTTGGCCATGTGCAATTTTGTGGGCAAAGATAACACAACCGTAAACGCCTTGGCTGCTAAATAAAATGTTTACTTTTGTCCTACTTAATTTTATGACCATGGTACGGAATAGGACAGGGTCCAGCCGTTGCAGTCTTTCCGTTTTGGATATGGTGACCAGTTTTAGAAGGAAATGAAAATTATCATTGCAGGTGCGGGAGAGGTAGGTTTCCATTTGGCCAAACTACTTTCTTATGAAGCACAGGAGATTACGTTAATAGATACGGATAAAGAGAGTTTGGCGTATGCCGACAGCCATTTGGACATACGGGTCTTAAGAGGGGACGCTACTTCTGTAGCGGTGCTTCGTGATGCCAAGGTGGATTCCTCGGATTTGGTCATAGGGGTTACGGCCTCGGAAACAACAAACCTGACTTTTTGCCTGCTTGCAAAGCAATTGGGCAGCAAAAAAACCATTGCCAGGATATCCAATACCGAATTTGTGGACAACAAAGAACTGATCAAGTTCGATGAATTGGGAATCGATGAACTGATTTCCCCGGAGGAATTGGCGGCATCCGAAATTCAACTTTTGTTGAACCAATCAGCATTTAATGACACCTATGAGTTTGAGGAGGGGCTTTTGACCATGGTGGGTGTATTTTTGCCAAAAACGGCAGCCTTTGTGGGCAAAATGGTAAAAGAGGCGGCAAAGATTTTTCCCGAATTGCACTTTATGCCCATTGCCCTGCAACGTATGGGAACACAATATACCTTAATTCCGCGGGGTGACACCGTTTTTAAGGAAGGCGATCAGGTCTATTTTATCACCAATAAAGGAGGGGTGGACGATTTGTACAAGCTCACGGGAATGCAAAGGCGTGAAATCAAGAACGTGATGATCTTGGGCGGTAGTAAGGTAGGCTATAAAACGGCCAGGGATTTGTGTTCCAATAAGTTCAACGTAAAACTTATTGAAAAAAACAAGGAAAAAGCCTTTGATATTGCAGACGACATTCCCAATGCCCTGGTCATCAATGGAGATGGGCGTAATGTGGAACTTTTGGAAGAAGAAAGTTTGGAATCCATGGATGCCTTTATTGCCGTTACGGGAAACTCTGAGACCAATATCATGTCTTGCTTGGTAGCGAAGTCCCGAAAGATAAAAAAGACCATCGCCTTAGTGGAAAATATGGATTATTTTCAGTTGTCACAGTCCATAGGAATAGATACCCTGATCAATAAAAAGCTATTGGCCGCAAACACTATTTTTCGATACATCCGTAGGGGGGAAGTTTTGGCGGTTACACGTTTGAACAACCTCAATGCCGAAATTTTGGAGTTTGAGGTAAAAAGCACTTCAGTGGTCAATGGGGAGATTATCAAGGAACTGAATTTTCCCCGAGAAGCTATCATCGGAGGAGTAATCAGGGATGGTGAAGGGATCATTGCCTTGGGGGATTTTAAAATTACCGAGGGTGATAAGGTGGTTGTCTGTGCCCTGCCAAAAGCCATTCCTAGAATAGAAAAGCTCTTTCTCTAATGTGGCTCAATTTTAGGATCATCCTTCATATCATGGGATTGCTGTTATTGTGCAATGGCTCATTTATGTTACTGGCCGGTGGTGTGAGTGGTTTTTACAAGGATGGTGCAACACTGGATATTCTTTTGGCCGCCATAGTGATCATGCTTATAGGGGTTATGGCCATGTTCTATACCCGGGGCCATAGAAAGGAGGTAAAGCGCAAGGAAGGTTATATTATTGTGACTTTTGGATGGTTGGTGATGTCCCTATCGGGAGTTTTACCCTATATTTTTTCGGGTGCGATCCCAGATGTTACCAATGCTTTTTTTGAGACCATTTCGGGATATACCACTACGGGAGCCTCCATCTTAAATGATATTGAATCCCTGCCCAAGGGGATTTTGTTTTGGCGAAGTTTGACCCACTGGATCGGGGGAATGGGAATTATAGTTTTGGCAATTGCCATATTGCCCCTTTTGGGTATTGGTGGCATGCAGCTTTTTGCCGCTGAGGCCCCGGGACCGGGAGGGGATAAGCTACATCCAAGAATTACGGATACGGCAAAACGGTTATGGTTGATTTATGTGGGATACACTTTGGCAGAAACCGTCTTGTTGAAATTGGCCGGAATGTCCATTTTTGATGCCGCCAATCATGCGCTTTCCACCCTTTCCACAGGTGGTTTTTCGACGAAAAACGCCAGTATTGCCCATTGGAACAACAGTCCGTTGATACAGTATATTATCATGGTCTTTATGTTTTTGGCAGGGACCAACTTTGTAATGAGTTATTTCGCCTTTACCGGAAAGGTACAGCGTATTTTGAAAGATGAGGAATTTAGGGTGTACGCTATTTTTATTATGGTGTTTACCATTGTGGCGGGGCTCATTGTATACTATCAGGCCAATGTCCCTGTTTCCGACTATCACCCGCAGGTTTTGGGTCAAGGGGAGAGCGCATTTAGGCACGCCCTTTTTCAAGTATTGGCCATCATAACCACAACTGGTTTTGTGACCGCGGATTTCACCAACTGGACACCGTTTTTGACGGTTTTCTTCTTTGGGTTGATGTTTCTTGGAGGCTGTGCGGGGTCCACCTCGGGCGGGATTAAAGTGATGCGCCATCTACTGATCATCAAGAATGGCCTATTGGAGTTTAAACGGACACTGCACGCCAACGCAATCATTCCTGTTCGCTTCAACAAAAAAGTGGTGAGTGAACATATTGTCTATAATATCATAGGCTTTTTTGTGCTTTATATGTTGCTGTTCATTATTGGCGCATTGGTTTTGGGTTTTTTGGGTCTTGATTTTGAATCGGCCATAGGTGGGGCGGCTTCCTCCCTAGGGAATGTTGGTCCGGCTTTGGGGGACCTAAATCCCGTGGTCAACTTTAGCGCCTTACCTGCTTTTGGGAAATGGTGGTGCGGGTTCCTAATGCTTCTGGGAAGACTGGAACTTTTTACGGTATTGATTTTGGTCGTGCCTTATTTCTGGAAGCGAATTTAGACGGCCTGTTTTATTCTTGATAAGGCCTCTTTGATCTGTTCCTCGGAAGCTGCATAGGAAATCCGGATTCCGTTGGGATTTCCAAAGGCATCACCCGTAACCGTGGCTACATTGGCATTTTCCAACAAATACATGGCAAAATCAGAAGCATTATTGATTTTGACCCCATTCAGCTCCTTTCCAAAAAAGGAGGAAATGTCGGGGAATACGTAAAAGGCCCCTTCAGGCTCATTGCATTCAAATCCATCTATTTCATTCAAAAGCCCCAGAATGAGTTTCCTTCGGTTTTTGAATTCATCCACCATATGATGGATCCTATTGGGGGATTCCAACAATGCAGTAATAACAGCCCTTTGGGCAATACAATTGGCACCACTGGTAACCTGGCCCTGAAGTTTATTGCAAGCGCGGGCAATATAGGAAGGTGCACCTATGTAGCCAATTCGCCAACCGGTCATGGCAAATGCTTTTGCCACACCGTTCACCGTAATCGTGCGGTCGTACATATCTTCAAAAGCGGCCATGGACGCGTGTTCCGTGACCCCATAATTGATATGTTCATAAATTTCATCGCTGACCACCAAAATTTGTGGATGTTTTTGTAGAACGTCGGCTATGGCCCTAAGCTCCTTCGTGCTGTAAATGGAGCCGCTTGGATTACATGGGGAACTGTACCATAGCATTTTGGTTTTGGGTGTAATGGCTGCTTCCAACTGGTCCGGGGTCATTTTAAAGTCCGTTTCCAGGGATGTTGGAACTTCAACCGGTACCCCTCCGGAGAGTTTTACAATATCGCTGTAACTTACCCAATATGGGCAGAGAAGGATAACTTCATCACCTTGGTTCAGACACACCTGTGCCACGTTGTACAGCGACTGTTTTGCACCGGTGGAGACTACAATTTGGGAGCGATCGTACGTCAGCCCATTGTCTCTTTTATATTTCGTTATAATGGCATCTTTCAGTTCAATATAACCGTCTACGGGAGTGTAGGAATTGTAGTTATCTTCTATGGCCTGTTTGGCGGCTTCCTTAATGTACTCCGGGGTGTTAAAGTCTGGTTCCCCAAGGCTTAATCCAATAACATCTTTTCCCGCTGCCCTAAGTTCACGGGCTTTTGCCGCCATTTCCAAGGTTGCCGATGGAACAAGGCGGTTGATTCTGTCTGAAAGTTGGTTGCTCATTTTTCGCTAGTATTGATAGTTGAGTGGAGGTTGTCCCAACTCCTTCAAATGTTTGAAGTGCGAAATTATAGCTTTTCTGGTAGTTTTATATTCGTGATAGGGTAAATTAAATTCCTTGGCGGTTTCCTTAACAATTTTGGCAATTTTTGTGTAATGGATATGGCTGATATGAGGAAAAATATGATGTTCCACCTGATGGTTCAAGCCACCGGTAAACCAATTGATGACCTTATTTTTTGTTCCAAAATTCACGGTGGTGAACAATTGATGGATGGCCCAGGTATTTTTCATGGTCCCTGTTTCATCTGGTAGTGGGGTTTCTGCATCCTCCACAATATGGGCCAATTGGAATACCACACTTAGGATAAGTCCGGCAACATAGTGCATTACAAAAAAGCCTATGAACACATGCCACCAGGGAATGTCAAAGAATAGGATGGGGAGCACAATCCAAATGGTGAAATAAAGTGCCTTGGTTATGGCCAATGTACTCCAATTTAGAACGGGATTCGGAAATTTACCATAGGCCAACTTTCTTTTGGTGTAGTTGTACATCTGCTTAAAATCAGTGGTAATGGCCCAGTTAAAAGTAAGCAGTCCATATAGAAAAAGGGAATACCAATGTTGGAACTTGTGGTGTTTTTTCCACTCGGTGTGTTTGGAGAATCTCAGTATCCTTCCTGCTTCCATATCCTCATCATGCTCATGGATATTGGTATAGGTATGGTGCAGCACATTGTGTTGAACCTGCCAGTTGTAAACGTTTCCTGCCAAAAGGTACATGCTGCTGCCAAGGACCTTGTTCAACCATTTTTTACTGGAATAGGAACCGTGGTTGGCATCATGCATTACGTTCATTCCAACACCGGCCATGCCAACCCCCATAACAACGGTCAATAGAAATTGTACCCAGGTGGGAAGGTTAAGCGTGAGCATCAAAAAATAAGGGGAAAGGAATATTGAAAACATCACAATGGTCTTTAGGTGAAGCTTCCAGTTCCCGGTCTTTTTAATTTCCTTTTCCTTAAAATAATGGTTGACCCTTTTGTTCAGTGTTCTAAAAAATTGTGCGGAGTCTTTTCGCGAAAAGCGTATGGTATCTTTATTCATAAAATTGATTTGCGCAATCTTTAGTCGATAGATTGGTTCCAAAAATAACGGAATCTCACTAGGTAAAAGTATTATTTTTGACAAATTAACAGGTTTTCATGGGTGTCGAAACGATTCTCAAGTACTTTCCCTCACTTTCCAAGGGGCAGTTTCTTCAATTTGAAGCACTTGAACACCTCTATCAGGATTGGAACCAAAAAATCAATGTGGTTTCAAGAAAGGATATTGATGAGCTCTATCTCCGACATGTATTACATTCTTTAGGGATAGCCAAAGTTCAAAGGTTCAATGAGGGTTCCGAAATTTTGGATGTGGGGACCGGTGGGGGTTTTCCCGGAATTCCATTGGCCATCCTTTTTCCAAGAACCCAGTTTGTCCTGGTTGATGCCATTGGAAAAAAGATAAAGGTGGTACATGAGGTCATTGAAGGCTTGGGCTTGGATAATGTGATCGCACACCATTCCAGAGTGGAGGATTTGCCTGGGGAGTTCGATTTTATAGTAAGCCGTGCCGTTGCCGCCATGCCCACTTTTGTGCACTGGACCAAGGGAAAGATCAAAAAAGACGCTGCCCATGAGCGCAGGAATGGAATTCTTTACTTAAAAGGTGGTGACCTCACCGAGGAATTGGCCCCATATAGAACGGCCCAACTCTTTGAGTTAAAGGATTTTTTTGAGGAAGACTTTTTTGAAACCAAGAAAGTGGTGTATTTGCCCCAAAAAAAATAAAGGCGAATTCCTTAGTCCAACTTTTTGAACACTTTCCCTCCTTTATCCAAAAAATATCCCGTAACCTGATTTTGCCCATCCTTTTCAAAAAAGATAGGTTCGTTGTTCACATTGGAAAACAAATTTCCTTCTTCGTGGTAAATGGGATAACGGTTGCTGCCCATAATTGCAATAAGGTTCCCGTTCTTAAGGTCATGGGCTACTTCAATTGTACCTCCATTTTTGTATTCGTAAGTTCCAACAAAGGTTTTTAGCGCCTCGCTGGAAATAGTTTCCGCATAGGGATCGGTATCCGTTAGAATCAAACCATCACCTATGTTCCAATTGTCGTATTCCATATAATATGCAGTGCGCTTGGCCGCGTTCACTCCCTGCAACTTGGCCACCAAATGCAATGCCCCATCTATACCCGCTGAAATTCCAGCGGTTGTAATTTCCTTCCCATTGTCCACAAAACGGACATTTCTTCGGACATCTATTTTGGAATATCCATTTTCCAGGCCTTCCAGCGCATCGTGAAAGGTGGTTGCCGTTTTACCATCCAATAGGCCTGCCTCGGCCAGTATGAAGGCACCGGTGCAAACGGAAAAATAGTGTTGGACGTTTTCTTGTTTTTTGACCCAATCGATAACCTTTTTATTCTGGGAGGCGACTGATGAATTGCCTCCAAAAAAGGCCAAAATATCCGCCTTTGGTGCATTGTCAATGCCGTAATCGGGTACAATGGTCAGAATGCCCTGGGATTTTATGGGCGCTGTAGTTGCCGAAACGGTAAAAACGTTGTAACCAGCATAGGAAAAAACCTCCATGGGGCCCGCAAAATCCAACACCTCAACACCGTCTTGCAGGTAAAAGGCGATGGTTTTTGACAAATCTTTTCGAACTAGTAGCATATTGCAATGGTCACATATCCCTGGCTCCTGGTATTCCATATCATCGCAGGTGTTGCCGCACGGAGGACAAACATAGATGGAATCACCATTGGGTTGGGCATTGAGTAGCAAAGTAACGAACAAAACAAAGGAATGTATAAGTAATCTGTCCATTTTTTGATTTTTGAATTACCGACAAAGTTATAGGGGCTTCCAGCTATCCAAAAGGACATTAGTACGCAACATTGGGCCAATTAGCGCACTACTTCCGAGGGAAGCTTTTTGAGGTATTTTTTGAAAAGATTTCGAAGTTGATTGGTACTTTTTAATCCACATGCCGAAGTAACAAAGCTTATTTTTTCACCTTCCAGAATCAGTTTTTGGGCCAATTCCAAACGCAATTGATCTTGATAGTCCCCAAGGGTGAGTCCAACCGTTTTTTTGAACAATCGGGTCAGGTTCCTGGAACTCATATACACCCTTTCCGCAAATTCCTCAATCTTAATTTTTTTGTCCAGATTTTGGGAAATCAAATCCTGGACCTGATGTATGCGGGTGTCCACATGGTTCCGGTACTGTAGGAAGGCGCTCAATTGGGGATCACTTTCGGTCCTTCTTAAGTAGATGACAACCTCTTTGGCAATTTTGGAGGTAAAAACCGGGCCAAACAGTTCTTCCAAAAGGAACAATGCCAAATCGATACCCGATGACACTCCTGCACTGGAATACAGGGTGTTATCTTTGACCAAAAGGCGGTCTTTCAGTATTTGTACGTTTGGAAACCGTAGGGAAAAATCATCAAAATACTTCCAATGGGTCGTACAACTTTTCCTATCCAACAATCCGGCAAATGCCAGTATATAGGCTCCTGTACAGACAGAGCAGATTTTTGCCCCATTTTTATATTGGTCGCTTAGCCATTTCAGGAAAGCGCCATATGTTGTGGTGAAGTCGGCATTTAGGAACAAATGGGATTCCATTCCAGGGATGAAAAGTAAATCGTTTTCCCCAAGAACGTATTCCTTGTACGGTCTAAGTTTGCCCAAAGAAAGGCCAGCGCTGGAAATCTCCTCACCTGCGGTCGTCATACCCAGATATAAGGTGTTGATTTCGGCCCCGTATTCCTTGGCTTCATAAAATATATGGGCAGGACCGGTAATATCCAGGAGTTGGACTTCTGGAGGA
Organism: Muricauda sp. SCSIO 64092; assembly: GCF_023016285.1. Lineage (GTDB taxonomy): Bacteria > Bacteroidota > Bacteroidia > Flavobacteriales > Flavobacteriaceae > Croceivirga. The sequence goes on along the minus strand of NZ_CP095413.1, from coordinate 765,143 downwards.
ATCAAAAAATAAATGGTTGTTTTCCTTTGGGACTTCAAAATTAAGGTTTAAAAAAGCCCCATTTTCGGGGCTTTTTTTATTACTGGGCCGCGCTCCACGGTGGTGTTACCCCATTGGAACGTGCATAGGCGATCAATTGCCCCTTATGTTCCCCATTGTGGTCCAATACCACCAAAAGTCCACTAAGCCTGTTCATTTTCATAAAACCAAAATCCACTTCCTCACCCAATTTAGTAGTCTCCTCCTGGGTAATTTTGTCCAAAATAAACGCATTGGATTTTTTCAATGCCGCAATAACATTGTCCTTACCGGTAATCTTTGCTTCCATGGTCATAAAATCCACATCTTCCGGTGGGGCATAGCCCATTTTGGATGCCAAAAAATAATTGGCGGATGCGATGTGAAGAAGGGATTCCCTCACGGAGCGGACGCCTTCCGCAGGTCTCCAGTCATATTGGGACTCATCAAAAGCCTCGGCCAATTGAACAACCTGACCTTGGACAAAGCCCACCATTCCTTGAATGGAATTTTGTACGGTCATGTCCTCTTGTGCAAAGGCATTGAAAGTGGTAACACACAGAAGGGACAGCATTAATTTTTTCATAGTGATAGTGTTAGGGTTGAAAACCCCTGATTTTCAGGGATATCTCCAAAGATATGGATTTTGATAGTTGGGAAAGCAAATTTTGTTGGGCAGTGCTATATTTCCAACTTATGGTGTTGGATGGAACCTTAAAAGTTGGGCTGGCAAACAAATTCCTGGGGCTGCCAGATAATGTATTGATTTTGGATGTCATCAAAATCCACGGTACCATCCCCTACATATCCCAAAACAGTGCCTAAACAATCAAAGACAGGAACCGCCGTGTTTGCGGCAGGGTTACAGTCCCTATAGAGAAAAACCGGCTTGTCTTGGAATTCGCCTTGGGAAATGTAACAGTATTTGGAGGCATCCGTGATATTGGTTTCCCTTTTCTCTATTTCAAATCGTAACCAATCCAAATCATTATTAGGGCTTTCAAAAGTACATTCCGCAGGTATTTTGGATAGGGTCCGGATTAATTTATAGCTGTAGGAAGGCGCATCGGCAGCTGGGTTTTCAACCTTTGTTTTTTCAACGTCAAGGTTATGGATAAAACCCGATTCAAATTCAAAACCTTGAATGGTTGCATAAAAGTAACTCCAATCCCCCGTACCCAATTGGCCGCCTTCCTGCACCAATAAGCATTGTTGTTCAACAAGTCCTTGACAGGTAGTGTCAAAGTAATTTACGCGAAAATTGGTTCCTTCCGGTACGCCCTTAATCACTTGTGGATTGTCATCGGTATTGGAACAAGAACTCAAAATGACCATCATTGGATATAGGAAAAAAGATATATTTTTCATGGCAGATTGAATTGTTTACTTGAACGGCTCTACCTATAGATGTTTGGGACATCATTGGTTGCGTAAAAAGCCCATACATTACTGCATGGGCTTTTATTATTTATCACAAAAAAAATACCTATCCTAAAAATGGATATCTGTAGTCTTCTGGGGTGACAAAGGTTTCTTTGATCAATCGCGGGGATACCCAACGCAATAAATTTTGGGCCGAGCCTGCTTTGTCATTGGTTCCCGATGCCCTGGCACCACCAAAAGGTTGTTGTCCAACTACGGCACCGGTTGGTTTGTCATTGATGTAAAAGTTACCTGCGCAGTTTTGCAATGCCCTTGTCGCCTCGTCAATGGCATACCTATCACTTGAAAGTACGGCCCCAGTGAGGGCATATTCAGAAGTGCCGTCCACCAATTCCAAAGTTTTGGACCAATCCTTGTCCTCATAAACAAACACGGTGACCACAGGGCCGAACAATTCCGTTTCCATAGTGGTGTAGTGGGGATCGGTGGTAACAATGACCGTAGGTTCAACAAAGTACCCTACGGATTTGTCATATCCACCGCCAACAAAGATTTCAGCATCGGAATCTGCTTTTGCCCGGTCTATGTACTTGGCCAATTTGTCAAAAGAGCCTTCATGGATCACAGCGGTGATGAAGTTGTCCATATCTTCCGGGGAGCCTGGCTTATTGAAGCTTTCCACATCTTTCTTGACCAAATTCAAGATTTCCGAAGCTGTGGATTTTGGCAAATACACACGTGAGGCAGCGCTACATTTTTGCCCCTGAAATTCAAATGCTCCCCTGGTTATGGCCGTCGCCACTTGTTGCGGCTTGGCACTTGGATGTGCAATGATAAAATCCTTGCCACCGGTTTCCCCAACAATTCTGGGATAGGTTTTGTAGGTGTGGATGTTATTGCCAATTTGCTTCCATAACTCTTTGAAAACATGGGTTGAACCTGTAAAATGGATTCCTGAAAATTCCGGGCTTGCCAAAACGGTTTCGGTAATCATAACGGGGTCTCCCATGACCATATTGATTACGCCATCGGGTAATCCCGCTTCCTTGAATATGTCCATAATGACCTTGGCCGAATAGACCTGGCTATCACTGGGTTTCCAGATGACCACATTTCCCATCATTGCCGCACTTGCCGGTAAATTGCCTGCAATTGCCGTAAAATTGAATGGGGTAATGGCATAAACGAAACCTTCCAGTGGACGGTATTCCACACGGTTCCAAATGCCTTCCGCAGAATCGGGTTGTTCCTCATAGATTTGACTCATGAACTCCACATTGAATCGGAGAAAATCAATCAATTCACAGGCCGAATCGATTTCCGCTTGGTGAATGGTCTTGGATTGACCAATCATGGTAGCCGCATTGATTTTGGCCCTATAGGGTCCTGCAATCAATTCTGCGGCCTTTAAAAAAATTGCAGCTCGTTGTTCCCAAGTAAGATTTGCCCATGCATCACGTGATTCCAGGCAATTGGCAATGGCTTTTTCAACATGGCTTTTTTCTGCGGTATAATAATGGCCAACCACATGTTTGTGATCGTGTGGGGGCGACATTGGCTTGGTGGTTCCAGTCTTTATTTCTTCAGGGCCAATGTAGAGCGGTACTTCTACCTGACCTTCATAATAGGCCTTGTACTGCTTGAGGACCGTCTCTCGTTCAGGAGAGCCGGGAGCGTAACCTTTAACAGGCTCGTTGATTGCCGTTGGCACTTGAAAAAAACCTTTACCCATATCGGAAAAATTTAATTGTTGTTAATGCCGACAAAGGTAGCGAAAGCGATTTCGAAAGAAAAAGGAAATGGGGTTTAGTTCAACGCAAATGGAGCGGCCAATTTAAAAGTGGGTACCTCTACCTCAATACTTTCCGAAGACGAAAGATTGACCATAATGTAGTAGCCTTTCATGGCCCCAACGGGAGACGTTAGAAGACAACCGGAACTATAGGTATGGGATTTGCCCGGCTTAATAACCGGCTTCTTGCCAATAACCCCTTCGCCATCAATAGTTTCAATTTCTTTTAAGGAATCCAGCACATCCCAATGCCTGGAGACCAGTTGTACGGTTTCCTTACCTTGGTTCTCAATGGTAATGGTATAACCAAAGGCATAGTGCATTTTGTAGTTTTTGAAGAAAGTACCTTCAAAAGTTGTTCGTATGGAAACTTTAATTCCTTTGGTAACCTGTGTAATCATAATTCAGTAGGTAAAAATACTTCCCGTAAACAGTAGAACCACACAAATTAGGGCTAAAAAGAGGAACACTGAGTTCAGGAACAAATATTTAATTATTGTTTTAAATATACCCTGGCCGTAAAATTTTCTCATGGCTTGGAACAGATATATCGAAAAAGCCATGAATGCTATCCATGCCGTTGCCGTGTTAAAAATACTATCTATTATCCAGCTAAGGATGAGCAATATAAATAATAAAGACTGGTTGTGGAAACTGAAGATTAAATGATCGGTATAGGTATATTTTTTTCGGATGTAGGCCAACAAAATAAAAATGGTGAAAAAGGGAAGAAAGAAGAAAACGACCAAAGGCAATTTGGCCATGGTGTTGTTCAAATAGGTTCCTGGTCGGGCGATTGCCTTTAGGGAACTTTTGGAGCCGTTAAAGGCCATTTTGTTTTTCCATGTATCGTTCACCCCATATTTTTCCCTGGCATCCTCAAATGTTTTTATGGAGTCCTTTTGCAGAAACGTAAAGAAAAACTCCATTCTTTTCGTAAGACTGCCCGAATCTTTGTTTTGAAGCTCTTGAAAGTACCCTCTGGGGTTGGCCCGCATAAAGGAGTCCTTTCTGACTTCATTTGCTATCCCCTGGTTTATAATGGTCTGCAAAGTGTCCAGGCTTTCGATTCCTGGAATGGGAACTGCCTTTAGATTTTCCAGGGAATCAAGTTGCTGAAGTGCTTCCCTGGTTTGTCTGGCAACTTCGGTACTATCCGTATTGTTCTCCCCATTATTAAAACTAAAGGACATTGGTCCCGTTCTTTGAAATCTTTCTTCCAGGCCCAAATCATCCAACGAAGAAAAGTTGCTGTCGTAGCTTACCATTAATAAATAGAGAAAGGCCAGGCTTAGCAGAAACCGAAAAAGGATTGGTATAGGAGACCCGTTTCCCCCTTATGTAATCCTTGGTAATGGTTCCTGGCTTTACCAACATGGTGTATAATGTTTGGAGAAGTTTGGAATCGTAGTTGATGACACTGGAAAGGAACTCGTCCACAAAGTCTTTAAGGATCAACTTTTTGGTGCTATTGGCCTGCGAACAATTTGGGCAATACTTATCACTGATATCCAGGATATGACCACAATTCCGACATTCCGTACCTCTAAACTTAAGTTCGTAACGACCTTTGGTGATCAGTCCCTTTCCTTTTCCCATTTCCCCGGTTGGTTTGGGATTAAAGATAGATTAATTGCTGATATTTCGGGAATTGGCCGTTCCAATGCCAATAATGTCATCGTGCATTTCGCCGAAATCCCGATAATACACCAAAATAAGGTAATTGTTTTCCGTAAAGTGAAAGTTTCCGCAGACCGTGTTTAAATCTACCGTTCCATCCGCGCTTTCCACCACATACTTGTAATTGTAAAAGCCTTGCTTAAAAAAATGTTCCAATTCCAGGTTGCCGGTTTCTTCATTGTACGTCATTCGGTTTTCATCGGAAAGGTCGTAGTTGTTATATTTTCCAAAAACATAGACATTGTCCAAACCTAAAATGGGGTCATAGGGCAAACTAAAATGAACTTTGGTGTATTCTGCCTCCCTGGCCACGTCCGTTCCCTGTAAAGTCCTGACCACAAAATCCCCATTAACGTCGGGGAAGTAGGTGTATTTTTGGTCTTTCCTATAGTCATTTGTAAAGAGGTAGTGATGGTACAATTCCTTGAATTCAATTCTTGAAATGGCAAATGTGGGAGATCTGAGGTCTTTGGTATCAAAGTTCAAGAATTCATTTCCCCCATAAAAACTGGTTTCCTGATCGTATTTGTAGATCAGTTCGTTGCCGATGGTAAATTGAGGTTTAATGTCGTAAATCGCAGTTGGCCAGAAATAGTTCTGTACAATGGCCACCTTGATTTCCTGTTTTGGATTGACTACTGGGAAACCAGCGGTATTGATGGTGAATTGCACACTTTGTTTTTCGTTTAAAAACTCAAAATCCCTGGACCGCCTAACATACCCTCCAACGCTGATAAGATTTTTATAGACCACAAAACGTCTGGAAAATTGAAGCTCGTTGTTCATATTGTAAATCTCCAACATATAATTCCCGGTTACTTTTAAGGAAACTTCGTTATTGGGAATGGTCAACCTATAGTTGGAGTAGGGCTGTAACGTCGTTAAGCTGTTCCCGTAATCTATAATGCGTTGGTTGTCCACGCCTTCTAAATATTGGGACTTTAAAAGTTGGGATGGGGTCCAGTCATAATCACAGTGCACAATTTTGTAATAATAATCCTGTTCATTGGCGCTAAGGTCGTCAAAGGTCAAAAAGATTTCCTCCCCCAGTGTTATTATCGGAAACTGGTCCTCCGTTGGACCTTTAAAGATTATGGTCTTGATTTGGGGAGGGGGATTTATTTCTTCCATGACCTGCGATAGGATTAGACCTGGAAACAATAGGAAAGGAATATGTTTAAGGATTGAGTGCATTTTGGGCAATTTTTTCGGGCAAAGGTAAACAAAAAGCATACCGTCGAATTGAAGGCCCGTCGTAATCCCAAAATTCTAGTTAATAATTACAAATATTCTTCCTTAAATAGTAAATTTGCAGCGATTTTAACTAAAGCTCTCAAATATATGTCCAAAGACATTAGAATAAAAAAAGGTTTAAATATTAACCTTGTCGGGGCAGCAGAACAAACCACCATACAAGCCGTTTCCAGTAACGTTTATGCACTCAACCTGGATGATTTTCACGGAGTAACACCAAAAATGTTGCTCAAGGAAGGCGCAGAGCTAAAAGCTGGCGAACCCATATTCCATAACAAGAACGAAGAGTCCATGCGCTTTGTTTCTCCAGTAAGTGGGGAACTTGTTGAGATTGTCAGAGGGGCTCGAAGAAGGATCCTTAGCCTGAAAATCCTGGCAGATAAAGAACAGGTCTATCACGAATCCAAACCTGTGGATTTGGATAAAACGGATGCGGCCGAACTTCGGGAAACCCTTTTGATGTCCGGCTGTTGGGCATTTATTAAACAACGCCCATACGACATCATTGCAAATCCCGTCAAAACCCCTAAGGCCATCTTTGTTTCCGGTCATAACACGGCACCGCTGGCTGCAGATGTGGATTATGTGATCAAAGGAAAGGAAAAGGAAATACAGGCAGCAATAACGGGCCTGAGTAAACTCACCCCTGGTAAGGTCCATGTGGGTGTGGGGGATACGACTACATCACCTTTTAGCCAAATCAGCGGAATTACTTTGCACAAGGTTTCCGGGCCCCACCCAGCAGGGTTGGTGGGAACCCAGATCAATAAGATAGACCCAATCAATAAAGGGGAAATTGTTTGGACGGTCTCCCCACAGGATTTGGTAATCATCGGCGAGTATTTATTGACGGGAAGATTTAATGCGGAAAGAACAGTGGCGTTGGCCGGTTCCTCCATTAAGTCGCCCAAATACTACACCACCAAAATAGGAGCGGAAGTCTCCACATTTCTTTATGCGAGCGGTGTGAAGGAAGAAAAATTCCGGCTGATCAATGGTGATGTACTTACAGGTTACAAAACTAAACCGGATGGTCACCTAGGGTTTTACAATAATACGGTAACCGCTATTCCAGAAGGGGATGACTATGAGCTCTTTGGCTGGACCAAGCCCGTATTCAACAAAATATCATCAAGTAGGGCGTTGACTTTCTCATGGTTGAACCCTAAGAAAAAATACAATTTGGATACCAATACCAATGGTGAGCACCGTGCTTTTGTGGTTACCGGAGGCTATGAAGAGGTTTTTCCATTGGACATTTACCCACTGCAGTTGCTCAAGGCCTGCATGGTCAAAGACTTGGATGAAATGGAACAATTGGGGCTTTATGAAGTTGCTCCCGAGGACTTCTCGTTAACCGAATTCATTTGTGTTTCAAAACAACCACACCAGCAGATTATACGGGATAGTTTGGATTTATTGTATCAAGAAATAGGATAAGCTATGGGATTGAAAGAAAAAATGCATGAAATCAAGCTGAAGTATCAAGGCAAAAAAATGGCTCCGGCCTTCAATGCCATACATACGTTTTTGTACACCCCAAACGAAACTACCCATTCCGGTGGTCATGTTAGGGCTGTAGATGACTTGAAACGGACCATGAACACCGTTATTTTGGCTTTGGTCCCTTGTTTGTTATTTGGAATCTTTAACACAGGGTACCAACATTATTCGGCCATCAATGGCTTTCCTGAAAACTTTTCCATATGGGAACATTTTATTACTTGGGACAACTTCGTCCTAGGGGCAATAACGGTATTGCCTTTGGTCATCGTTTCCTATGGCGTTGGTTTGTTGATCGAATTTATTTTTGCCGTTATTAAAGGCCATGAGGTAGAGGAAGGCTATTTGGTTACCGGAATGTTGGTTCCGTTGATTGTTCCTGTGGATACCCCACTTTGGATGTTGGCGGTAGCCGTAGCATTTGGCGTGGTGATAGGAAAGGAAGTTTTTGGTGGTACCGGGATGAACATTTTGAATCCGGCACTCACCATCAGGGCTTTTTTGTTTTTTGCCTATCCTACCTGGATGAGTGGCGATAAGGTGTGGGTACATGGTGCGGTAGAAAGGGCAGGTACGGCCGATGCCATTTCCGGGGAAACCATTTTGGGGTATTTGGCCCAGGGCAATACCCAAGAGATGTATGCCAAATACGATTTGTCCGAAATGTTTTTTGGGTTTATACCAGGATCTGTTGGGGAGACTTCGGCCTTTTTGATTTTGCTGGGGGGACTGTTCCTCATCTTTACCAAAATTGCCAGTTGGCGAATAATGGTAAGTGCCGTTGTGGGTTCATTGGCCATGGGGTGGATATTCAATTTGATCGTGGACTTCGGATGGATTCCTGAATACAGCAAATTCTACGGTCTAATGAGCTTTGAATTTTGGAAACACCTTATTGTTGGTGGACTTGCCTTTGGTATTGTCTACATGGCCACAGATCCGGTCACAGGCTCCCAAACCAATAAGGGAAAATGGATATATGGATTCTTGATTGGATTTTTGTCGGTCATGATCCGGGTGTTCAACCCAGGATATCCAGAAGGGGTTTTCCTTGCTATACTGTTGATGAACGTATTTGCCCCAACAATAGACCATTATGTGGTTAGGGGCAATGTCAATAAACGATTGAAGCGGCTTAAAAATGCTACTATCCTACCGGACACGGTAGATGGGGCCGCTGCGGAACTTAAAGCTGAAACTGTTTAAATTATGGCAATGAACACTGAGAAAAATTCGTATACTGTCATTTTTTCCATTGTTATGGTGATGGTCGTTGGTTCCGTACTGGCTTTTTTGGCTTCGGCTTTAAGACCAAGAATTGATGAGAACGAACGCTTCGAAAAGCAACAGAACATCCTTTATGCCATGGGAATCAATGAAAATACACCGGATAGTGGGGTGAATTTTATTCCAACGGACGTTGTGGAAGGGGAGTTTGGCAAATATATTAAGGAACAATATGTTTTGGTCAATGGCGAAATGGTTGCAGATGACCAGGCTTTTCTAGTAGATATGAAAAAACAATTGAGCAACCTTAAAGATGGTGGGGAAGCTAGATTGCCCATATTTATTGGGGAAAAGGAAGGGAAAAAGTCATATATCCTGCCGATGCATGGAAAAGGCCTTTGGGACGCGATTTGGGGTTTTATGGCCGTAGATGAGCATATGGTAATCCAAGGGGTCTATTTTGATCATAAGGCCGAAACTGCCGGACTTGGGGCAAATATCAAAATGCGCTTTTTTATGGATGACTTTCAAGGGGAATCCTTATTGAACGGAGGTAGCTACGAAGGCGTAGTGGTATCGAAAACAAATAACGATCCCCTAAACCAGGATAAAGAAGACAACACAGTGGACGCAATTGCCGGAGCTACGATAACGGGAAATGGGGTTTCTGCTATGATTAAAGAAACGTTAAAGGTCTACAGGCCATATTTGGATAATATTAGAACGAATTAAAATGGCATTACTTTCAAAAAAAGACGCAAACCTTATCCTTGATCCGCTGGCGGACAACAATCCCATTACCATACAGGTTTTGGGAATCTGTTCCGCACTTGCGATAACAGCAGAATTGAAAGCCTCAATTGTGATGTCGATATCCGTGATTTTTGTGATGGGCATTGGAAATGTGGTCATATCCTTGTTACGGAACGTGATTCCCTCAAAGATTCGAATCATAGTACAATTGATTGTGGTTGCCACATTGGTAATTGTGGTTGACCAAGTGCTTAAGGCCTATGCCTACGACCTGAGTAAAACTTTATCCGTTTTTGTGGGATTGATTATTACCAACTGTATCATTATGGGACGCTTTGAGGCCTTTGCCCTGGGAAATGGTGTTTGGAGGTCTTTCCTGGACGGCATAGGAAATGCCCTTGGATACGGTGTCATCCTGATAATAGTAGGCTTTTTTAGAGAGCTTTTGGGTTCTGGAACCCTATTTGGAATTCCGGTTCTTGGAGATCCCATAGCTAAAACAGGTCTGTATTCCATAGGTTACGAAAACAATGGTTTTATGATCATTCCTCCTGCAGCCTTAATCGTTGTTGGGGTTATCATTTGGGTTCAACGTTCTAGAAATAGGGCACTTATTGAGGAAGCTTAAATATTGGTATTATGTTGGAACATGTAGAATTATTTTTCAAATCCATTTTCATTGACAACATGGTATTTGCCGTGTTTTTGGGAATGTGTTCTTATTTGGCGGTTTCCAAAAAAGTAAGTACCGCAGTGGGCCTAGGTGCCGCAGTTATTTTTGTTTTGGGGGTTACCGTGCCGTTGAACTGGCTTTTGGACCAATACTTATTACGTGATGGAGCCTTGGCCTGGTTGGGACCCGAGTATGCAGATTATAATTTGGGATTTTTGTCATTTATCCTTTTTATTGCCACTATTGCCACCATGGTACAATTGGTGGAGATTGTGGTTGAAAAGTTTTCACCGGCCCTCTACAATTCCCTGGGTATTTTCCTTCCGTTGATTGCGGTAAACTGTGCTATTTTAGGAGGTTCCCTTTTTATGCAGGCTAGGGAAATCCCTTCCCTTGGACTGGCCTTGAATTATGGGATCAGCTCCGGTATCGGATGGTTCCTGGCTATTTTGGCCATCGCCGCCATTAGGGAAAAAATCAGGTATTCCAATGTTCCCGCTCCCTTAAGGGGACTGGGGATAACCTTCATCATTACAGGTTTAATGGGAATTGGTTTCCAGAGTTTTGGGGGGATGCTAACGGGTGACAATGAACCACCTGAAACCCCTGCGGCAACAACTGCAGAGACAACGGACAAAAAAGAAATTAAAGAAGAGATTGAAAAGGACGAAAAAGCAATCTCTTATAACGATGCCATAAACGAATAGAAAATGATATTAGCTACATCAACAGGGGGTACCATTCTAATAACCATTGTGGCTTTTTTGATACTCACATTGTTATTGGTCGCCCTATTACTGTTTACCAAGGAAAAACTTTCCCCTTCGGGGCCTGTGACATTGACCATTAATGGAGAAAAGAAGATTGAGGTCGCTTCAGGGGGTACCTTATTGGCTACCCTGGGTAATCAGAAGGTTTTCCTGCCATCTGCTTGTGGGGGTGGTGGTACCTGCATTCAATGTGAATGCCACGTACTTTCCGGAGGTGGTGAGGCCTTACCTACCGAAACGCCACATTTCTCCAGAAAGGAGCTACAACATGGTGCGCGTTTGGCCTGTCAGGTCAAGGTAAAGCAGGACATGGAAATTACCATTCCGGAAGAGGTGTTCGGGATTAAGAAATGGCATGCCAAGGTTGTTCGAAATTTTAATGTAGCTTCCTTCATCAAAGAGTTTGTGGTTGAAATTCCGGAGATGATGAACTATAAAGCGGGGGGATATATCCAGATAGAAATCCCTCCTTGTGAGGTGAAGTATTCCGATATGGATATCACGGCACACCCGGAAGAGCATGAAACCCCGGATAAGTTTAAGGCGGAGTGGGATAAGTTCAACCTTTGGCCCTTGGTCATGAAGAACTCGGAAACCGTGGAAAGGGCATATTCAATGGCTTCCTACCCGGCGGAAGGACGGGAAATCATGTTGAACGTACGTATAGCAACACCGCCATGGGATCGATCCAAAAACGGATGGATGGATGTAAATCCTGGAGTGGCATCTTCATACATTTTCGGATTAAAAGAGGGGGATGAGGTAACGATATCCGGTCCATTTGGGGAATTCTTTATCAATGAATCAGAAGCCGAAATGCTTTATGTAGGTGGTGGTGCCGGAATGGCACCCATGCGTTCACACTTGTACCATCTGTTCAAAACCTTGAAAACCAATAGAAAAGTTACCTATTGGTACGGAGGACGCTCCAAGAGGGAGCTTTTCTACATAGACCATTTTAAGCAATTGGAAAAGGACTTCCCAAATTTCAAATTTTATATGGCACTTTCAGAGCCCTTGGAGGAAGACAATTGGCAGGTAAAAAAGGATATCAATGATGAGGAAGGGGATGGTTTCGTCGGGTTTATTCACAATTGTGTGATTGATAACTACTTAAACCATCACGAAACCCCGGAAGACATCGAACTGTATTTTTGTGGGCCACCTTTAATGAATAAGGCGGTACAAAAAATGGGTGAGGATTTTGGTATTCCAGACGAGAATATCCGTTTTGACGACTTTGGGGGATAGCAACAAAATTGTGGTCATTATGACGGCTTTGTTGTGCAAAGCGGAAATAAAAAAATCTAAAACTTTGCTAACCGATACTTGAATGGTATCGGTTTTTTTATAATTATGAGCAGGGAATTAACTGAACAGGAGTTGCACAATCTAGCCATGAATCTGGTGGGCAAGGAACTGGAAAAGGATGGCTTCGAATTCATGGCCGTAAACAGCAAGTTCAAAAAGGACCCCCAATTTGTATGTCTTAAGGATACTTTTTTACATTTTGTGGTGGTACGGTATGTCCCTTTTCCCAACGATCCAAAGGCATACGATCAAAAATTAATGGATAAGGTTAAGGACCATGCCAACAAGTTTGAAGCAAGGACCTATTATGCTGGGGTGGGGCTGTCAAATGCATCGGATAGAAGTCTTCCCGTTTTACTGAACAAGCCCTATTTGGTTGATTATGATGGACTGATTTCATTTTAAAGCACCTTTCCAAGATGAAAAAAACAATAGCCCTTCTTAGCATTCTGGCATTTGGTTGCAAGGACAACAGTACCTATGTTAGAAACCATAGTGTTGGTAATGCCCTTGGAACCACCTACTCCATTATTTATCTAACGGATAAGGAGCTGCAGCTCCAAAAGGAGGTGGATTCCGTATTTAGGGTCATCAATACATCCATGTCTACCTATATCCCGGATTCGGATATTTCAAAAATCAATCGTGGGGATAGTACTTTGGTCGTGGATACCATGTTCAAGGAAGTTTTTACCCTATCACAAACGATATATCACGAATCGGAAGGATATTTTGATCCCACGGTCGGCACTCTGGTCAACGCCTGGGGATTTGGCCCGGGCGCAGCAATTGAAATGGACAGTACCAAGGTGGACAGTCTACTCCAATATGTAGGCTTTGATAAGGTGAAACTGGATTCCATTGGGACAATTTCCAAAGAACATCCGGCAATCTTTTTTGATTTTAACGCCATTGCCAAGGGATATGCAATAGATAGGTTGGGTGCTATGCTCAATGCAAGGGGCATTGCTCATTATTTGGTCGAAGTAGGGGGGGAAGTATTGACAAAAGGGGAGAACAGGATAACTAAAAAGGAATGGACTGTTGGCATTGATGACCCGCAGATCGAAGAGGGGAGGGCACTAAAAAAAATCATATCCCTAAAGGATAGGGCGATGGCATCTTCAGGAAACTATAGAAAGTTCAGGGTCGATCCGGAAACCGGTGAAAAGTTTGTACATACCATTGATCCAAAAACGGGATTTACCAAAAATGCAAAAGTGTTGGCAACAAGTGTGGTTGCCGGAAACTGTGCTACCGCAGATGCTTATGCAACGGCTTTTATGGCCATGGATTTGGAGGATTCCAAGCTTTTACTAAAAAAACACAAAGAATTGGAAGCCTATATCATTTATCTGGATGATAATGGGGCAACCGCTGAATTCATGACCCCAGGTTTTGAAGCTCTGGTAAGTCGTTAAGGCTTGTGCACCAAGGGAATGATTTCCCCTTTGGCCAATCTGTATTTTTCAATTTCCTCAGCGGAAAGTTTTTCGGAAAGGTTCACTTCATCCACTTTAAAACCAACCGTTCTTAGTTTATCAAAATAATCCCGGCCGTAGATTCGAATATGGTCGTACTGTCCAAAGATTTTGGTCCTTTCTTTCTTATCGGTTATGGAATTGTCCTCAAATGTTGTTTTTCGGTTCAGGTCCTGGGGAATTTGGAACACGCCCCACCCTCCTTTTTTCAGTATACGATAGAGTTCTTCCATGGCTTTTTTGTCATCTGGAATATGTTCCAGAACATGGTTACAAAGAATAACATCAAAGCTTTCGTCTTCAAAGGGAAGGTTGCAGATATCCGCTTTAATGTCCGCCAGGGGGGAGTTTAGATCGGTAGTGATATAGTCCAGGTTTTTCTGCTTTCGGAACCGTTTGTAAAAGGCCTGTTCCGGGGCAAAATGAAGAAGCCTGAGATCAGTTGCGAAAAAGTTGGTTTCCTGCTTTAAGAAAAGCCATAACAACCGATGTCTTTCCAAGGAGAGGGTGGAGGGGGAGAGCACATTTTCCCTTGGGTTCTCATACCCATAGGGCAAAAACTTCCTAAACCTTTTGCCATCAATGGGATCGGTGTATCGGTTTCCCCTCAAGAAGACCGTAAGGACTGGACGAATATAATAGCTGAGGCCAATGAGCCATGGTCTTGGCACCAAGTTTAAAACGAATTTAAAAATCCTGGACACTTCTAGGCTGTTTTCTTAGCTCTGAACTCCTCCTCTTCATTTGAAGTTACTCCCAGGGCATCATAGATATATTGAAAGGTAGAAAGCAATTCGGGTTTACCATCAATTAGGGCAACATCATGTTCAAAGTGTGCACTGGGTTTGCCATCGGCGGTTAAAATGGTCCAACCGTCCTTTAACTGCTTAATCCGTCTCGTACCCATATTGATCATGGGTTCAATGGCCACAACCATACCATTGACAAACTTTTTACCCCTGCCCCGTTTTCCATAATTGGGCATTTGTGGGTCTTCATGTAGGTCTTTTCCGAGACCATGTCCCACCAATTCCCGTACAACGCCATACCCATGGCCCTCGCAATAATTTTGAATGGCATAGGCCACATCACCAACTCGATTCCCCAATTTAAATTCCCGAATTCCCACATATAGGGATTCTTTGGTGACCTTGAGCAGTTTCTTGACCGGTTCATCCACTTCACCAACCGTAAAGGTATAGGCGTGATCTCCATAAAAACCGTTCTTCAATGCACCGCAATCAACGGAGATCACATCGCCTTCCCTTAAGGGTTCGTTGTTGGGAATACCATGGACCACTTGTGCATTGGGACTCCAGTTTAACGTATTGGGAAAATCGTACATGCCCAAAAAACCGGGTACCGCACCTTGCTCCCGAATAAACTCCTCCGCCATTTTATCCAATTTTAGGGGATTGGCTCCAGGTTTGATCTCGGAAGCCAACATACCCAGGGTTCTGGACACTACCAATGCGCTATCGCGCATCAACTCAATCTCTTCAGTTGTCTTAACATGAATCATAGCGGCAAAGATAATCGGAATCCTTGTAAAAGATTGCGGATCTTTATACCAAGGATTTTTGGGTCATGGCCCCAGGTTGTGGTATGCCCATCATTTTAAGTATGGTCGGAGCAATATTGCCCAATACACCGTCCGTGATTTCGCTAAGTCCATCATCTACCAAAATCAGTGGAACGGGATTGGTGGTATGCGCCGTATTGGGGCTTCCATCAGGATTTATCATGGTATCACAATTGCCATGGTCGGCGATGACCAAGGTACTGTATCCATTTTCCAATCCGGCCATGATCACATCTTTTGCACATTCATCTACCGTTTCGCAGGCCTTGATCGCAGCTTCCATTACCCCAGTATGTCCAACCATATCGGGATTCGCAAAATTCAAACAGACAAAATCCGCCGCACCCTCATTTAATTCCGGAATTATGGCATCCCTTATTTCATAAGCGCTCATCTCAGGTTTCAAATCGTACGTGGCCACTTTGGGCGACGGACATAGAATACGCTTCTCCCCATCAAAAGGTTCTTCCCTTCCTCCATTAAAGAAAAAGGTAACGTGGGGGTATTTTTCGGTTTCCGCAATGCGAATCTGTTTTTTACCTGAACGGGCCAGTACCTCCCCAAGGGTCTCTTTGATATTCTCCTTATCGTACACCACTTTTATTCCCTTAAACGTGTCGTCATAATTGGTCATGGTAACATAGTACAGATCCAATTTCTTCATGTCCTGTTCCGGAAAATCCTGTTGGTTCAGTGCCATGGTCAATTCCCGACCACGATCCGTCCTAAAGTTGAAGAAAATCACTACGTCGTCCTGTTCAATTTTAGCATCCCCGTCCAAGACAATAGGTTCTACAAATTCATCCGTTACACCGTTATCATAACTGTTTTGCATTGCCGTGGACACATCGGTAAACTGCACGCCTTTACCATGGACCACAACATCGTAGGCTTTTTTTACACGCTCCCAACGTTTATCCCTGTCCATGGCATAGTAACGGCCAATAACCGTTCCCAGGGAGGTGTTTTTATTGGAACAAAACTCCGCTATATCGGTTAGAAAGCCCTTTCCACTTTTCGGATCAACATCCCGTCCGTCAGTAAAGGCATGAACGTAAGATCGTTCCACTCCCATGGATTGGGAGGCGCTGATCAATGCCTTTAAATGGTCCATATGGCTATGTACGCCCCCATCACTTACCAGTCCTAAAAAATGGACTTTTTTGGTATTGGATTTTGCATAGTTAAAAGCATCTTGCAATACACTTTCGTCTTTAAGGGTATCCTCCATGACGGCCTTATTTATTTTGGCCAAATCTTGATAGACAATGCGCCCTGCCCCTAGATTCATATGTCCTACCTCACTATTTCCCATTTGACCTTCGGGCAATCCCACGTTCATGCCATCGGTAAGCAGATTTGCATTGGCGTATTTGGAATACAGGGAATCAATAAAAGGGGTGTTGGCCTGATCGATGGCCGAAACTTTAGGATTGGGTGATTTTCCCCAACCGTCCAAGATCATCAAGATTACTTTTTTGTTCATGAATTGCAATTTGTCCCAAAAATAAAATGAAATGTTCACTGAATGTCATTTCCAGGCAGAATTTCCACCCGTTTGTTAAAAACAGTATAGCTAAATCGGCAGTTGTTAAAAAAGAGTTAGAGGTCTGTTAAATCCTGTAACAATTAGATACTGGTGGAGTCTCTTTGAATATCAGATTAATTACAAATCAAAAATTCATTCATCATGAGAAAAACAATTTTAACCGTAAGTTTGGTTATGGTAGCCATGACCATGTTCGCTAATGTCCGTTTGGACGGAAAAGCCTTTGAGGCAGAAAAGGCTCTTGAGGCCGTTGAAGCTTTTGAGCTTAGTTCATTTTGCAAAGCAATTATGAAAGGGGACTTGGAAATGGTACAAAAGATGATTGCCCTAGGGGAAGATGTGAACCAAAAATCTTTAGGTAAGACGCCGGCACATTATGCCGCACGTTACAACAAACCGGAAATCCTACAATTGTTGATTGACCATGGAGCCAATCTTAAGCAACGATGTGACAAGGGGTATACGGTCAAAAAATACGCAGAATTGTCAAAGGCCATGGAAGCGCTGGAAGTTATTAATGCCGCTATGAAGAAGTAAAGGGAGTTTATTCATTTGCTTTGGGCATACCCAAGAGTCAATCAAAAAAACCCTGGCAGTAATGCCAGGGTTTTCTATTTTCCATATAGTGTTCTCGAAAAAAGGAAAATACATTAAAATTCAAATCCTGTAAATGCCCTGTAAAAAAAAGCATATACGGCCATTAAAATCATAATTGCGCTAAAAACGGAGTAGATTTTCAACACCATCACCAAAAATCTAGGCTTACAATCATCAAATGCAGCCAGATAAAGACTTTTAAAATTCAGAATTGTCCCCATATCGCAGTTTCTCGTGTTACTAGCTACGTTGGGTCAAGTATGTAAGATAAGTTTGGGATGATAAAGATAGGAAAAACCGATAGATTACAAGAATATGTCGGTCAATGGACAATTATTATCGACCTTGGTACCGTATAATAGCTTCTTTTATCCGCTCTATCCTGTTTTCGGGATTCGGATGCGTGCTTTGAAACTCGGGAACCCTATTGGGACCGGCCGCGGCTTTTAATATTTCCATAACCTTGATCATCTCATATGGGTCATAACCCGATTGGATCATTAACAACACCCCTAAATCATCACTCTCCAACTCATCCCCACGGCCATTTTTCAGTAGGGTATTTTGTCCGATCCCTTGGACCAATCCTCCCATATCCCCACCTACGGAGGCACCCATGGTCAGGGTCTGCCAAAAATTGCTTTCGGCAATTCGTTCCGCAGAATGCCTGCCGATTACATGGCCTATTTCATGACCGAGAACCCCGGCCAGTTGGGATTCATTTAATTTGCTGAAAAGTGCATAGGTAATAAAGCATTGACCCCCAGGTAATGCAAATGCATTGATGGTTCGATCATCCGCCAAAAGATGAAAGTCGTATTTATATGGCGTTTCCCGGGCAATACTGTTGCGGACCAGTTTTTGCCCTACGGCATCCACAAAAGCTTGCATACGCTCGTCAGGATAAAGTCCCCCATGTTGTTGGGCCATTTCCGGGGCACTTTGCAGGCCAATGGCAATTTCCTGCTCAGCAGACATATTAATGTTCTGTATCCTGCCCGTATATGGGTTCTCTTTCGTATTGTTGCAGCGTTGTACAAAGGCAAATACCACAATGGCAAGACCAATAAGAATGCGGATTTTCCAACTTCCCCTACTTCTCATAAATGGTAGTGTTCTAGCGATAAGTAAGTTACAAAAAAAGCTTACAACAAATCGGGGTTGATATCCAATATGTTGTCATGGATATACTTTTTCAGGAAATTGGTCGTAAAATGCGAAACCCCTTCGAACTCTTCTTCCTTAATGAGCCTAAAAATGTTCTTTTTCCTAAACTGTGCCAACATGGGGATGGACGTGGGAGCGTAGCTATAATGCCATGGCTCATATTTAAAGCCACGCCTAAAATAACTATCCGTATATACTAAATGGAAGCCAAAGCTTTCGGAATTTTCATCGAGCCACTTTTTTAAACCTTCAAAAGGACCTCCCTCGCCAAATTTTTCCGGAACCAGCACATCCCCATCCACTTTTGGATACCCGTCAATGATATCGATGTCCGTTCCCCAATGGTGTCTGCTCGTACCTGGTATGGTTGAGTATTCAATTATCTTTTCCATGGCAGGAATGGGTTCCATGCCATCCACTTCGGTATATTTGATGTATTTGCGTTCCCATATGGCCTGTTGCCGGTAGAAGTCCCTATAGCTGGAAACGATTTTAATATCAAAACCCGCTGTGTAAGCCGCTTTTTTCATGTCAACAAAAGCATCGTGGGCATCTTTCCTTAGGTTAATACCCTTTCCAAATAATTCTATATCCGCTTTTCCCATTAATTCAAGAATGGAATATTCGGGATCGTTGGCTAGGGAAAGTGCAGGGAGCGTAGACATCGCTAAGGAACCCAAAGAGGCTTTCTTGACAAACGTTCTTCTTTGCATGTAGCTATTTTATAGGTGAACATGGGCATACCCATGCCCTATCAAAATTAGGAATAAAAAATGGTGTTTATCTATCCAGAAAAAAGAAGCCTTGATATTGTAGATCCTGCTCCGGCAAATCAACAATATAATAGTACACTCCTTCAGGAACCCCTATTTGCTTATTGATGACGAGGTTGTTGATATTGGAAATTCCGTTGAACTCATTGCTGTAATTGGAGAGTTCAAATACCTTTTGGCCAAATCTGTTATATATGGATACAAAATTGGGTCCCGTATCCTCCAAATTATCAAATACCAGGAAATCGTTGACGCCGTCCCCATTTGGAGAGACAAAGTAATTGCCCAGGGTTGGAGTATTAACGGCAAAAGTATCGGTTGGTAGTGGAGTTGTACCAAACGTAATGGCGGAAAAGTCATTGGGTACGAACTTCTCGGATATGAGAAATCCCTGTTCCAAATCCCCGCTAATGGCTGTATTGCCAATAACTACCCATTGATTGCTGCTTTTTGACCACCCGACCATTATAATATCTTCAATGGAATTGGCAAGGTTTCCCAAACCACTTCTCGGGTTCCAACCCAAGGTAACGGAAGAGGGCACATTGGTTTGCAAAATCCAGAATTCATTGCTTGTGATCTCCCCGATATTACGTACTTTTTCGTCGGTGTCGTAGCTTTCCAAAATCGATGATGGATTTGACGGATCCTCAAAAAGGTACGCACAGATGGCCAATGCATTATTGGAATCCGAATTGAGTAACAATGGCCGAAGCTGATTTTGATCCCCTACCGGAAAGGAAAAGGTTTGCTTGTTGGTGATGGCCGCAAAACCGGTAACCTTACTCAGGTCATTTTCTCCGGTAAAAAAGGCATCCTCCCTAAAATTCAGGTAGACCAGTTGGTTGTTGAGCGCGCTAAGAAGGTTACCTTCAATAAAATTAAGATTGTTGGTCACATTGATGGAATTGAAGAGGAAGAGCCGCCCATTGGGCAGAAATACTTCCATATCAAAAAATGTGGGGGCTTGATCACCCAGGATTTGGATAATCCGGTCCCCATAAAACCCCACCAGTCCATTGGTGGTCTCCAAAGGGGCATTGTTGATCAAATTGGTATGGAAACCAATCTGGACATTGCCATGGAGCTGAAGATTTCCAGCATTGTAGAAGGCGGTTTGGGCTGTGGCCAGCAGACCCATTAAAAACAATGATATATGAAGGAGCTTTTTCAAAACTTAAAAATCCAGAACTGTGAAGTACCAATTGGCAATTACGAGTGCGTCTGTTGTACTATCTCTTATTTCAACTGTAAAGTCCCCTGCATTTTGAGAAGTTACAAAGATTTTGTTGTTGCCCACAACCGATAATTGTATAATGTAATCGCCATCTGGTCGTGCTGTAGTTAAGGTAACCGTATTTATTCCTCCACCTGCACCACCAACCGTTGCCCCATTGACACTAATGGAATTTGCCCCGTTGGCTTTTCCCATGGCAACTACGGCAGGTGCTCTCCACTCGGTACCTGTTGCCGTAGCTGTCAAAACATCTCCAGCATTTCCAGCTACACCCGTTTCATCTAAAAGCTGCTCCGTTAGTTCAAGACTGCCATTTATTGTGGTTTCTGTATCACTCCCTATTTCCCTTACGTTTATCGCTTCCAATGCACCAACTACCAAACCTAATTGGTCCTGTGCAGGAAAGTACATGCCCGTATTTGTATCAGTATCCCCGGAAAACCCATAAGAAGGGTTTAAAAGTGTTCCTGCGGAATTTAGAATCCCTTCAGTCCTGGTATTTCCATTTGCCACATGAAGCTTCGTGCCTACAGCAGGCGTATTGGTTCCAATTCCAAGTCTATTGCCCGTCTGGTCCCAAAAAAACTGGGCATTGTTTTCTGCAATTCCCCCGGAACCATCAGAAAAAATAACGGAGCCAGCTACGGAATCATCGGTTAAATTGCCCCATTCAACACCTGTTCCCGCGGCGTTGGTCCTGAGGATTTGGTTTGCGGTACCTGCTGCGATTTGGACGCCGTTCGTTGGATCGACCTCCAGGGTCGTTCCGTCCACGTTGACCTCCAGGTCCATTGCGACGAGTGCGGCATTGGCCGCCGTTCCACTGATCGATCCGTTGGTCGAGCTCACGTCCTCGCCGAGGCTTGCGGCGATCCCTGCCGCGTCCTGCCACTGTGGGTCCCCTGCGGCATCGGTGCCCAGGATGCTGTTGGCGTCCGCGGCGCCCGCAGTGCCTATCTTATCGGTCGTGACACCGTTGTCGGCTATCTGGACGCCGTTCGTTGGATCGACCTCCAGGGTCGTTCCGTCCACGTTGACCTCCAGGTCCATTGCGACGAGTGCGGCATTGGCCGCCGTTCCGCTGATGGATCCGTTGGTCGAGCTCACGTCCTCGCCGAGGCTTGCGGCGATCCCTGCCGCGTCCTGCCACTGTGGGTCCCCTGCGGCATCGGTACCGAGGACGCTGTTTGCGTCCGTGGCGCCCGCAGTGCCTATCTTATCGGTCGTGACACCGTTGTCGGCTATCTGGACGCCGTTCGTTGGATCGACCTCCAGGGTCGTTCCGTCCACGTTGACCTCCAGGTCCATTGCGACGAGTGCGGCATTGGCCGCCGTTCCGCTGATCGATCCGTTGGTCGAGCTCACGTCCTCGCCGAGGCTTGCGGCCAGAGTCGCGGCATCCTGCCACTGTGGGTCCCCTGCGGCATCGGTACCGAGGATGCTGTTTGCGTCCGCGGCGCCCGCAGTGCCTATCTTATCGGTCGTGACACCGTTGTCGGCTATCTGGACGCCGTTCGTTGGATCGACCTCCAGGGTCGTTCCGTCCACGTTGACCTCCAGGTCCATTGCGACGAGTGCGGCATTGGCCGCCGTTCCGCTGATGGATCCGTTGGTCGAGCTCACGTCCTCGCCGAGGCTTGCGGCGATCGCTGCCGCGTCCTGCCACTGTGGGTCCCCCGCGGCATCGGTACCGAGGACGCTGTTTGCGTCCGTGGCGCCCGCAGTGCCTATCTTATCGGTCGTGACACCGTTGTCGGCTATCTGGACGCCGTTCGTTGGATCGACCTCCAGGGTCGTTCCGTCCACGTTGACCTCCAGGTCCATTGCGACGAGTGCGGCATTGGCCGCCGTTCCACTGATGGATCCGTTGGTCGAGCCCACGTCCTCGCCGAGGCTTGCGGCCAGAGTCGCGGCATCCTGCCACTGTGGGTCCCCTGCGGCATCGGTACCGAGGATGCTGTTTGCGTCCGCGGCGCCCGCAGTACCTATCTTATCGGTCGTGACACCGTTGTCGGCTATCTGGACGCCGTTCGTTGGATCGACCTCCAGGGTCGTTCCGTCCACGTTGACCTCCAGGTCCATTGCGACGAGTGCAGCATTGGCCGCCGTTCCGCTGATGGATCCGTTGGTCGAGCTCACGTCCTCGCCGAGGCTTGCGGCCAGAGTCGCGGCATCCTGCCACTGTGGGTCCCCTGCGGCATCGGTACCGAGGATGCTGTTTGCGTCCGCGGCGCCCGCAGTGCCTATCTTATCGGTTGTTATACCGTTGTCGGCTATCTGGACGCCGTTCGTTGGATCGACCTCCAGGGTCGTTCCGTCCACGTTGACCTCCAGGTCCATTGCGACGAGTGCGGCATTGGCCGCCGTTCCACTGATAGATCCGTTGGTCGAGCTCACGTCCTCGCCGAGGCTTGCGGCCAGAGTCGCGGCATCCTGCCACTGTGGGTCCCCTGCGGCATCGGTACCGAGGATGCTGTTTGCGTCCGCGGCGCCCGCAGTACCTATCTTATCGGTCGTGACACCGTTGTCGGCGATTTTGGAATTATTGATGGCATTGTCCGCAATATCGTCGGTCTGGACCTGCCCATCCAATATCTTTGCCGAGGTGATGCCATTGTCAGCTACATCAATGGCTATATCGTTAAAAAGCGCATTCATCGGTTGCCCAAGGATTGTTAGGGTACCCGATGAACTTAGTGTGCCGGTACCGGTGACTTGGGAAAGGTCCACATTCAAAGACCCATTTACCGCCTGGATCAGTCCAACCCCAGCCACGTTATCACTTAATTTATTGGCAGTGATTGAAGCATCCTGAATGTCCGAAAAACCATTAATGGAAGAGTCCACAATATTGTCTCCCGTAATCTCCCCGACTTCAAAATTATAATTGGTCCCATTTTGTGTAATAACAATGGTACTATCCCTAACTATGGGTTGCGTAGGGTTTACGATCGCATCAGTGGTAAACGTAAGGGCATTTAAATCTTCCAGCAGTATGCTTACCGCGTTGTTACTACTATCGGTAAGTACCAACTCATCATTGATGACCTCAAGGCTAACATTGACACTACCCTCGTCCTCACACAAATTAAACCATTCATTTCCATTGTAGTAGAAAACACATTCTTGATCTGTATTATAAACCAGTGCCCCCGGAAGCGGTGCCATCCTGGTCATTTCGGCTTCACTTATCCGCGTGATGACCAAAGCACTTGAATTGCTCTCCAATTCCAATAGGGACAAGGGATTGATGTTTTGTGGATTGTCTCCTATTTTTACTTGGGCCTTACTACTGGTTAAAGCTAATAAAATCAGGAAAAAAGAGTAAATCGATGCTCTCATGATGTAAGACATTTACAAAGTAGGTTTTGTGCGACCAACAAAAATAACTTTCTAAGTGTACCAAACTAATTATATACGTCAAAATGCCATCCTGTCAAGTTAAATGGAAGGTAATTTTGGGTAGGCAATACGTTCAATAACTAGGATGTCTTATTTTTGAGAATTAACAAAAGTTTACCACCACCTAATTTTTATTTGTGGTACACAAGGTTTTTCTTTAACAAAACATTATCTCGTTTCCATGGATCAAAGGCTGCTTTCCTTTATTTTTTCCTTAGCGTTTTATGTCGGTTTTGCCCAAACGGATACCAGGGAATGGTTACGCGGCCAGGTATTGTATCGGGGTAGCAATGTGGTCAACGAAAATGTGATCAATACCAATACCCAAATGGCGACGATCACGGATGAGGACGGCCGATTTATGATTGAGGTAAAAACTGGGGACCAATTGGTGTTTACCGCCGTAAACTACCAATTGGAAATCATAACGATAACGGATGCCATTTTGGCCAATAAAAGATTGGTGGTGGAAGTCACCGAAAAAATTACCAAGCTTGACGAAGTAGTTATTTCCCCCGAAAACCAGAAACGTTTTCTGGAAGTGAAGAATGAGAAATTTAAAGGGTTCGAGTATGAGATTGACCGGAGTACCGAGGTGCAAAATATAGCGGGAACCTCCCAGAATGATCGGATTGAGGGACGACTTAATTTTGTGAATATATTCAAGGCCATTTTTCAATCCCGGAACCAGGATACGGGACAAACTTTTGAATTAAAGGTTAGTGAGGTCCTTCGCCAGGTGTATGATGATGAATTTTTTGTGGTTGACCTAAGTCTGCCGCAACAAAAAATAGATGCGTTTCTGATTTATTGTGATGATAAAATCCCATCGCAGTCCCTTTTGAAAAAAGAAAATGAATTCCAACTCATTGACTTTTTGGTCACCCAAAGCAAGAAATTTTTGGCCGAGGGTAAGTAAAGGTTTCCCCCTCCTTATTTTTTTTCTCCTTTGCACGATTGGGCATGGCCAGGATTCTCCTTCCAAACTACTTAAAGGAAAGGTTACCTCCCCAAGTGGCGATGTTATGGGCGTTACCATACAGAACAGCACCGCAAGACGGGCAACAATTACCGATTTTGATGGGAATTTTTCAATTCAAGTAAGGGAAGGGGATACCTTGGTGTTCTCGGCCATACAGTTCAAAAGAAAAGTACTGCCCGTGTCAAGGGCCCTTATGGGAAGTCCCTTTCTCCAAATTCCCATGGAAGAGTTTGTAAATGAATTACAGGAAGTTACCGTGCAACCTTTTGGGCTTTCCGGTGATATAGAAAAAGACCTCTCCGGCTTGCAACTGGATGAAGATGTAAGTGCGGAAGCCTTGGGCCTTCCTAATGCAGAGGTAAAAATCATAACCCAAAGTGAGAGAAAGCTTTATGAGGCCACAACGGGGGCGGGAATTGTACCTTTAAACCCTATTCTCAATGCCATTACCGGAAGGACCAGAATGCTTAAGAACCGTATCAAAATAGATAGGAAATACGAACGAACCTTGAAGGTGCAACGGGATTTTGCCGATTCCATTTTCTTGGCCGAATTCAAGATTCCAAAGACCAAAATGGACGATTTTATGTATTTCTGCGAGGTGGATGATGAATTCCAAAGACTGGTTTCTGAAAGAGACCAGTTAAAAATTTGGAGCTATTTATTGGATAGAAGCAAATTGTATCGAAAAAATAATGGGTTGGAGTAAGTTTGTTGGATTTTGGATTGCAAATTTGGGAGTATAATACCGCATTCCAATACGTATTTGATTCTTGGGTCCGGATTGAAGATGGCACGGGCTTTGTTTAGGCTTAGTGTCAACAGCCCCTGGTTTTTTTAAGTTGATTTTTATAAAAATGAAAAAGATTCTTTTCCTGTTGTTACTGCCTCTTTTGGCCTTTTCGGCGCTCCATAAATTTTATGTGAGCGTGACCAATGTTAACTATTATGAAAGGGACGACGCCTTACAGATAACCACAAGGATTTTTATTGATGACCTGGAAGAAGTACTCATGGAACGCTATGACGTCCAGACCTTTTTGGGGACTGAGGAAGAGGCACAAATGGCTGATTTTTACATCGAAAAGTACCTGCGCACCAAATTTTTAATTGGACTGGATGGTGAAATTACCGCATACGATTTTTTAGGAAAGAAATATGACAATGACGTTATCATTTGTTATTTGGAAGTACCGAATGTTGGCTTGGACCAATTGAAAAAAGTGGAAGTGCACAATGAGATTTTGACCGATTTATTTGATGAACAAAAGAATCTGGTGCACATAAAATGGAAAGGGAACAAAAAGAGTTTTATACTGACAAAATCCAATGCTAAAGGAATGTTAAACTTATAAGGCTCTTTACTTCTATTCCTTGAAAAGGAATTATTTTGCCCAAATGGAAAATCTGTTAGAAATGAATAAAATCAAGTATTGTTTTGCATCAATGCTTTTTCTGTTGGGAGCAGTGGGTATTGCGCAGGAAACCGAAGAAAAAGAGGGGCGAGAACCTGGGCACTACAACCAAAGCCGATTTAAACAATTGTACGAGGAGTTTTCAACCCCCAACACCTATCGCTCCGCTTCGGGAGCTCCCGGGCCTGATTATTACCAACAACAGGCGGATTATAAAATGGACATCACTTTGGATGATAAAAATGCGAAGATTTACGGAGAGGAAACCATTACGTATTACAATAATTCCCCAGACAATCTAGAGTTCCTTTGGGTACAATTGGACCAGAATGTTAGGGCCAAAGACTCCAAGTCCCCATTGCGTAATGGAAATGGCGTTAATCTTGCTTACACGGCCGGTAATTTTGCGCAGACCTATGTTACCGAACCCTTTGATGGTGGTTTCAATATTGAATGGGTCAAGGATTCCTCCGGTAAACCCTTATCGCATACCATCAATCAGACCATGATGCGGATCAATATTCCCAAGCCCTTAAAAAGTGGTGAGAATATTTCTTTTTCCATAAAGTGGTGGTACAATATTCCCAATCATACTGTAAATCGCGCACGTTCGGGATACGAGTTTTTTCCAAAAGATGGAAACCGCGCCTATGTTATTGCCCAATTCTTTCCAAGAATGGCGGTCTATTCTGATGTGGAAGGGTGGCAAAACCATCAATTTTGGGGTAGCGGGGAGTTCGCTCTGCCCTTTGGTAACTACGAAGTGAACATTACCGTTCCCGAAGATCATGTGTTGGATGCTACCGGTGTACTTCAAAATAGAAAGGAAGTTTTTACCAGGGATATGATGAAACGTTATGAGCAGGCCAAAAAATCATACGATAAGCCCGTAATCATAGTGACCCAAGAAGAAGCCGAGGCTAGGGAAAAGGGATTTGCGGAAAAGACCAAAACCTGGAAATTTAAAACAGAGCCTGGAAGAATGGTTCGTGATTTTGGTTTCGCATCTTCCCGAAAATTCATCTGGGACATGCAAGCGGTGAAAATGGATGGTCGTAGTGTTATGGCCGTGTCCCTTTACCCTAAGGAAGGAAATCCGCTTTGGGAGGAGTATTCCACCAAGGCAGTGGTGCAAACACTTCATACCTATAGCAAGCATACCTTTGATTATCCCTATCACAAGGCTATTTCAGTCCATGCAAAGAACCAGGGTATGGAGTATCCCATGATCTGCTGGAACTATGGACGTCCCAATGAGGATGGTACCTATTCCGATAGGACCAAATATGGAATGATCAGTGTCATCATTCATGAGGTGGGCCACAATTACTTTCCCATGATCGTGAACTCGGACGAACGTCAATGGGGTTGGATGGACGAAGGTTTGGATACGTTTATGCAATACCTTACGGAACAGGAATTTGGTAAAACCTATCCGGATGCGGTTGCCCCCAATGACAAGTATCCCTCCCGAAGGGGCGAAGCAGCTAAGATAGTGCCCTATATGGCGGGTGACCAAAGCTATATTTCACCAATTATGTCCAATCCGGAGAATGTGTATCAATTGGGCCCCAATGCTTATGGCAAGCCGGCCACGGCCTTGAATATTTTAAGGGAAACCGTTATGGGACCAGAATTGTTCGACCATGCTTTTAAAACCTATGCCCAACGCTGGAAGTTTAAGCACCCCACCCCTGAAGACTTTTTTAGGACTATGGAGGATGCCTCAGCAGTGGATTTGGATTGGTACTGGAGAGGTTGGTTTTACACTACGGATTATGTGGATATTGGTGTTAAAGGGGTCAAAAAGTATTACGTGACCAATAAGGTTACCAAAAAGATGCAGGAATACATGGATGCCCGTGGCCTTACGGAAGCGGATCTTCCACCTTTGGTATACCTGGCGGATGAAGATAGTGAGGATTTTAGTGAAGAATTAAAGGACAAGGCTCCCTCGGAGGTTTCCCAAAACCTGAAAGAGTTCATGATGGACAATATGACGGAAGCAGAACGTGCCGAGGTCAAAGAGCCGAAATATTTTTATGAAGTTACTTTTGACAAGCCAGGAGGAATCCCAATGCCATTGATCGTGGAATATACCTATGCTGATGGAACCACGGAAAATATAACATATCCTCCAGAGATTTGGAGAAAGAACGATGAAGAGGTCAAGCGCGTTTTTTCCTCACAAAAGGAATTGGTGGGTATTGTAGTGGATCCCAAGTTGGAAACTGCGGATATTGATACCACCAATAATGCGTGGCCCAAAAAAGAGGAGAAATCAGACTTTGATCAATTCAAGGAAAAAGTAAAAGGAAAATAATCCTCCTTTATAAAAGTATTAAGCCCAGTGACTTCACTGGGCTTTTTGTTTTTTAAGACGGAAGCTCTGGAAGCAATGCGGACCGCGGAGGATGATTTCTGGCGTATTCCCCAATATGATTTTCGGATTGCAATGAGGCGGAAATTTTGCAGGAAGCCACCTTTAAATTGATTGTTACCTTAGCCGATAATGAAGTCGGGGAAGAAGAAACTTCCATAATTGTTTTTAATCAATCCTGAGCAAAACCTATCTTTGTACTATGCAGTTTCTTTTTATTAGTGGTGGAGAAATCGTTTTTATCCTCTTTATCGTGGTGATGGTCTTTGGTGCGGATAAGATTCCTGGCATTGCGAAAGGATTGGGCAAAGGGATGCGCCAACTCCGTGATGCCACCGATGATATTAAACGGGAGATTCAAAAAAGTGCTGAAAAGCAAGGTATTGATACCGATATTACCAAGGACATCAGAAAAGAACTGGACGAAGTCAAGAAAAACGTCGATGATGTCACCGGAACCATTCGGCGAAGCTCCAAATAACCATGTGGGACAAATTGCTTCAATGGGATAAAGGGATTCTCATTTTCCTGAACAATTTGGGCATTGAAGCGTACGATGGATTTTGGTCGGCGGTTACCGAAATCCGCACTTGGTTTCCCCTCTTCCTTTTTTTTATTCTTCTACTGTTTTGGAAATACCCCAAACGTGAGGCATTTTTTCAAGTGATGACCCTGATTTTCCTCGCTATTTTTATCACCTTTATTACGCACTGGGCCAAAGTTTCCTTTGCCCGTTTAAGGCCTAGTAATGATTTGGAAATCAATACCTTAATTCGCGTTTTGAGGACACCAAGGGATTATAGTTTCTTTTCTGGGCATGCCTCAAGTTCTTTTTCCATTACGGTATTGATGTTCCTGTTTATCCGGAGGACCTGGAAGTGGGCTTTTTTCTTTTTTCTTTGGCCAATTTTGTTTTGTGCAAGCCGAATTTACCTTGGAGTACACTATCCGTCGGACATTATTGTCGGTGCCGCTGTAGGCACCCTGTTTGCCCTTGTATTTTATAGATTATATCAGTATGTTATAGTACCCTACACAGGGTTAGACCGTCCCTGATGGGCAATAACACCGTTTCCACACGAGGGTCATTTGCCAATTTTTCATTGTACATCAATAGGGCTTCCGTGGCCTTATCATTGGCTTCCAAAGGTTCCACCACTTTTCCGGACCAAAGGACATTGTCCGAAAGGATAATACTTCCCGGTCGGCATTTTTGGATTGCGGCTTCAAAATATGCATCGTATTGTGTCTTTTCGGCATCAATAAAAACCAAATCAAATACGATATCGAATGATGGGATACGTTCAATGGCGTCCCCAAGGTGTTGAATTATTTGGCTTTTGTAGCCACTTTGGTTAAAATATTTTTGCTGGATTGGGACCAGTTCCTCATTGATGTCAATGGTATGTAGTGTTCCTCCTTGCTGGAGTCCCTCGGCCAGACAAATTGCCGAATACCCCGTATAGGTGCCCACTTCCAAAATGTGTTTAGGAGCGATTATTTTAGACAATAGGCTCAGTACACGACCTTGATAATGGCCTGTAATCATTCGGGGGCGTACCACTTTTAAGTGCGTTTCCCGTGTGAGTTCCGTTAAAACAGGGGGTTCGCTCTGTGAATTGTCGACGATGTATTTTTCCAGCAAAGGAGAAAGGAAGTGCATGATGTACTTTTGGCAAAATTATTCAAATAAGCCGTATTTTTAACCTAATGGAAGGACTTATCATAAGGGAAGCCCAACTTAAGGATTTACCTACCCTAAAGGCATTTGAGCAGGAACTTATCAAAGCCGAACGTCCTTTTGATCCTACCATACGACCGGACCCCGTAAGCTATTATGATTTGGAGGAATATGTGAAAAATGACCACGTGAAAGTGGTGGTTGCCGAGTTTGAGGGAGCGTTGGTGGGTTCGGGATATGCCTATGCAAAAATGGCAAGAACGTATCTGGACCATACGCAATATGCCTATTTGGGGTTTATGTACACAAAACCGGAATATCGGGGTAGGGGAGTTAATCAGCAAATTGTGGAAGTTTTATTGGAATGGGCAAAAAGCAACGGGCTAAGTGAAGTACGGCTAACGGTGTACAACGAAAATTATCCCGCTATAAAAGCCTATGAAAAAACTGGATTTACAAGCCATATTAATGAAATGCGTTTGCGTTTGGACACTTAGATTATGAACTACGAAAACTCACTTGAATTTGCCCGAAGAATGGATGCCAATGATGTTCTTGGCCCTTACAGGGAAAAATTCCATTATCCTCGGATAAATGATAAGGATGTGATCTATTTCACCGGAAATTCACTGGGACTTCAACCAAAAATTGCCAAGGGATATGTTGATAATATCATGCAGGATTGGGCAAATTTAGCGGTGGAAGGACATTTTTATGCCCAGAAACCTTGGTGGGACTATCACGAGCGGTTGGCCAATCCTTTGGCTAAAATCGTGGGGGCATTACCGGAAGAGGTTTCCGTAATGAACACGCTTTCCGTGAACCTTCATTTTCTTATGGTCTCCTTTTACCGTCCATCAAAAAAGAGGTTTAAAATTATCTGTGAGGAAAAAGCATTTCCGTCCGATCAGTACATGCTTCAGAGTCAGGTAAGGTTTCATGGTTATGATCCATCCGAAGCCATTGTGGAAGTCAAAAAAAGGAAAGGGGAACATTTTTGGCGAACAGCGGATGTGTGTGCAAAAATTGATGAAGTTGGTGAGGAGTTGGCCCTGGTTTTAATAGGTGGCGTAAACTATTATAACGGTCAGGTCTTTGATATGGAAACCATTACCAAAGCAGGAAGGACCGCAGGTGCCATAGTGGGCTGGGATTTGGCCCACGCCGTAGGAAACGTTGAATTGAAACTGCATAGGTGGGAAGTGGATTTTGCCGCTTGGTGCAGTTATAAATATATGAACAGCGGACCAGGAAATGCCTCAGGGATATTTGTTCATGAACGGTATTTGGATAAAAAGGATATTCCCCGTTTCGAGGGGTGGTGGGGCACTAAAAAGGAAACCCGTTTTTTGATGAAGCCCGAATTTGAGCCTATAGAGACTGCAGATGCGTGGCAGGTGAGTAATCCACCGGTACTTTCCCTGGCACCTTATCTGGCCTCCCTGGAATTGTTCGAAGCGGTTGGAATGGATGCCCTTCTGGACAAGCAACGCCTATTGACGGGCTATTTGGAATTTATCCTTCGCGCTATCGATAAAGAGGTGGATAGCACCTTTGAGATCATTACGCCCGAGCAGAGAGGATGCCAGCTTTCCGTATTCCTGCATGGGGAAGGTCGACCTTTATTTGAGTATCTTATGAAAAATGGGGTCATTGTGGATTGGCGCGAGCCCAACGTTATCAGATTGGCTCCCGCCCCTTTTTATTGCTCTTTTGAGGATATGTACCAATTTGGTCAGATTTTGAAAATGGGAATTCTATCAAAATAACCGGGTTTTGCCCCTATATTCCGAAGGTGTCATCCTTTGGTACTTCATGAATTGTTTGGCAAAATAGGAAGGGCTGTTGAACCCGGATTGATACATGGCTTCCGTAATTGTGGTATCGCCCTCGTTTATCTTGTCAATGGCTTTTCGTATCCTAAATTCATTGACAAAATCAATAAAGGTCCTGTTCGTCATTTTCCTAAAAAACCTGGAAAATGAATTTGGGGTCAATCCTACTTTTATTGCAATGGCCTGGGTCGTAATTTTTTGGTGGTAGTTATTGTTGATGTAGTCAAAAACATCACGGAGTCGATAAGATTCCTTTTCCCTGTATTTATGTAACATATCGTGATGGAATAATCGAACATAATTTTCTTGAACCGACAAATAGTTGAGGATTGAAAAAAGGTTGATCAGTTTTTCTTGATCGTTCAGTTCTGTAAAACGCTCAAATTTGGCGCTGAGATGGGTTTTGGTACCGTCATCGAAAATGAGGACATATTTTGAATTATGAATCAATCTTTTGATCATACCTAGCTCGGGAAAATGACTCAGTTTATGATCCACAAATTCCTTGGAAAACTGTATCACGACTTCTTTACCATTTTTGTGCTGTTTATTTCCAAAATCTGAATGCGGAATGTTCCCACCCAAAAAAACAAGCGCCCCATTTGTATAGTCATGGACTTTATTTCCTATCCTAAGGGTTCCCGATCCGTTTTTTACATACACTATTTCATACTCGGGATGAATATGCCATCCAGCAATGTCACAATTGGATTCTGCTTCGTAGCTCTGAACCTTAAATGAGGTATTTGAACTGGTTACTATGGATTCATATATTGGCTTCATTTTTTAATGGAAAATGGATTTAAGGAGGATAATGGACAGTATACCATAACAGGCGCTTAGAATACGTTGGACAGATCCTCGCCCAATCTTTTGTTTTGATTTAGATTTTCAATACGGGTCATTTCATCAGCAGTAAGGGCAAAATCAAATATTTCAAAATTTTCATGTATCCTCTTGGGGGTTACCGATTTTGGTATTACAGCCACTCCTCTTTGGATCAACCATCGCAAAGCAATCTGTACTGCCGATTTGTGGTGGGTTTTACCGATTTCGGATAACTCGGGAATATGTAATACTTCCCCCATCATTATGGGCCTCCAGGCTTCAAGTTGTATTCCTTGCTCCTTGCAAAAGTGCAATAACGGGTTCTGACTTAGATAAGGATGCATTTCGACCTGGTTGAGCGAAGGCACTATTTCTGAATGTGCCATCAAGTCTTCCAATTGTTCAATGTTAAAATTACATACACCTATCGCTTTTGCCCGGCCACTTTTATAGATCAGTTCCATGGCTTTGTAGGTTTCTTTATATGTTGTCCTTACGGGCCAATGTATAAGGTACATATCAATATAATCCATTTGGAGCCGTTTTAAACTATCATCAAAAGCCCTTAGTGTGTTATCATATCCTTGTTCGGTATTCCATACCTTGGTCGTTAGGAAGATGTCTTTTCTAGGGATTCCACTTTTTTGTATACTGCGGCCAACACCTTGTTCATTCTGGTATGCAGAGGCCGTATCAATTTTTCGATAGCCCTGGGACAGGGCCGATAGCACAGCATTTTCAACCTGGCCATCGTTCTTCGCAAAAAGGACACCAAGACCTATTTGGGGCATTTTTACTCGGTTATTAAGCTCAAATACGTGCATACTGCTCATTTTAAAGTTGATTTTCTGTTTTTTAATGATGTAAAACTATCTATTTGTGTTTTTAGGATTGCAATTTTTGAATAAATTGTTATACAATTTGAATGTTTTGACTTACCAATTGTTAGGGATTGTTATTTTCTTTGCCCCGTAGCTAAAGATTATGAAATCACTGTACTTAATCTTGTCCAACCCAAGGTATTTTGCTCCGGCATTTGTCTTCGCCAGTCTAAATATATGGTTCGGTACCTGGGCCATTTATATACCCTCGGTCAAGGATAAACTGGGTATTGATAAAGCCGATTTGGGTGTGGCCCTCTTTTTTCTGGCCCTTGGGGTGTTTACCGTATTTCCCATCGCCTCCAAGATTATCAATAAATTGGGCGTGGGTAGGACCACGTGGTGGGGAGTGGTGTGCTGTTCGATCTCCGCATTATTGCCCCTGGCCGCTCCAAGTTATGAATTGCTCTGCGTAGCATTATACCTGTTCGGAGCCTCCAATGGCATCACGGATATTGCCATGAACACTTTGGTAACGGAATTGGAAAAGGAGGATAAGGTGCAATTTATGTCGGCAGCCCATGGTTTTTTCAGTTTGGGGGGTGTTCTGGCCGGTTTGGGCAGCTTTATGATCCCATTGATAGGGAATCCTTTTATGCACATGACCATTGTGGCCATTTTGGTCTTGCTGGTGAACCTGTCCTTCCGAAAGCAATATTTTGCCCAACGTTCGGTTCCCATGGAAAAGGAACCCTTTAGTTTAAGACTGTTCAGACCTTTGTTTTTTTTGGGTTTGATAGGGTTCATAAGTTTTGCGAGCGAAGGCGCCATTGTCGATTGGAGTGCGCTTTACTTAAAAGAAGTAACACTGGCTCCGGAGCAGTTGTTCGGTGCGGGTTTTTTGGCATTTTCAGTAACCATGACCTTAGGGAGATTTTTGGGTGATGGCATCAGCGGGAAAATAGGTTCTTTCAATATCGTGGCGCTTGGTGCCATAGTAGCCATCTTTGGCTATGCAGGCGTGCTCTCTGGAATAACACTGCTGGCCATTTTGGGTTTCGCCCTCACCGGGCTTGGCTTTTCCGTAATAGTTCCGGAGTTGTTTCGCATTGGAGGCAAGGTAAAAGGTGTGGATTCTGCCCAGGGTATTGCCTTTATTGCAGGAACAGGTTATTTGGGGTTTTTGTCCGGTCCCGTTATTCTGGGCTTTTTGGCGGAAAAACATAGTTTGCGAATCAGCTTTCTGACCTTATTGGGTTGTGCGGTACTGGTACTATTGATTACTGGATTCATTAGAAAAAGGTCCTAGTTTAAATTGGTCCTGATGTTAAACTCCTTATTTGAACTTCCAATAGTCTCAATAAAATTCTTCATTTCATCGGTAAGCAGCAGATTATTTTGAGTAGTCCAAAACTGCTCGTTGTAGGGATGTTTTAGTTTAAAAATATCCTTTTGGGCGTTTACATTGGGCGAAAATGGGAAATCATCACCATGATTAAAGGTCTTTAGGATGTACTCACAGGTGTAGATATCCCTAAAATCCTTTTTGGTATGCGTGATTTCTATAAAAAACAACATTTTGCACAATCCAAAAAAGTATTTGTTCCATTTAGCCGATTTTGAAAAAAGCGCAGTTTGGTTCCGTTTTATGGTCCTGGAACGTATGGGACCGTTTTTAAAATAGTTGTCCGTATCAATAGTAGTGTTAAGGACCACGGATTCTATGGCGTTGTTCCTTGAGTTTATAATATAGTGGCCTCTTGTATCCACTCCACCTGCGGTGGAATCACTTTGAATGTTTATACGTACCCTATCTTCATTTTCGAATGCTTTTTCACTGATTGAAAAGCCCGGTCCGGTAGCGTTTAGCCTAATGGATTCCAATAACAGTTGCGATAGTGAAAAAACAGTAAAGTACACATCATTTTCATCCTTTTCGATTCCGATCTTACGCATATTGGATATTTCGAATTCAAAATCCTTTTTGCCAAATGGCATCTCCTTTCGGTAGAGCAAGGTCTTTCTACGAAGTTTTCCTTCAATGTCCTGAATTCTAACGATTTCCCCATTTTTTCTAAGCAGGCATCTAAGAAAGAACCGTTCTTTGAATGGCGATAGCATATAGTTGCTTTCCAGGGAATCCTTGACCTTCTCCCAGGTACTTTTCATGCTTACCAGGGTAACCCCTTCAAGCTTTAGGGCACTTGGGGTAAGCCACAAGGTATCTTTTAAATCCTTAAAATGAAAAGTTGTTTTTTGATAGCCTATTTTCGAAAAAGTCAGGGAATCTCCGTAGCTGAGCATAAAGTATTTCCCGTCCTCGTTGGTATGGGTATTGTCATAGGCGTTAAAAACATCGACAAACTCAACAGGATAACTGGTCTCTGCATCAAGGACAATTCCAAATTTTTGTTGTTGTGCATGAACCAAACAGGAACCAAACAGGAGGCAAAGTGCTATCCATCTTATCATTGGATAAGTTCTATGCGAATGTTGTCCAAATACAAATTAAAATTCCCATCCATCTTCTTATGATCACGCCCTAACTTCAATCCTTTGATATCAGTATAGTTCTCCCAAGTTGTGGTCATTGAGGGCTCTGATTGATTTCCTTTTCTAAAGACCCATTCCTGGATCACATAATCATCCCCAAAGTAGAAATCATAGGCATCCCCAGGGGTATAACCTCCTTCGTTTCCATAAACTATGGTCAATTTCTGCATGGGCTTTTTGCTAATGGGTGCCATTTCCTGTTTTTGGTGGTCAAACGTAAAATTGTCCCTGTCCCAAAGTAGATTGAACGGCGCCAACAACCAATAGCGGTCATTGATAAAACCGGCATTGGTCTTGTAGGCCACACTGTCCATGGTAGCCCTGTTATAGGTTAGGGTATCGGTGCCGGAAATATGGGTGACCTGGTTGGTTTTTGGTCGCCATATCCAACTTCTTTCAAAATGTGTGGAATCCCGGTCCACATTGAATGTGAATGCCAGTTCCTGTACATTGCGCCAGTTGTCATAACCATGGGCCTTGGCAACTTTTTCCAAGATGGTCAACTCCACTTCCTTGGGGGCAGGCAGTTCTTTTTTATCGGATTTACAACCTATAAAAAGGCATAGGAGCAGTAAAAGGGTAAGTTGGATTTTCATGATGTTGTTTTTTCAAAGATACCTTGTTTTGCCCTATCTTTCCTTCACCTACAACTAGGGCAAAGTGACTTTACTCAAAAGACTGTTTCTAATTCTAGTAAATCAAACCAAGCAATCATTGGGTAAGGATGGTCCGTATGGTAATTTGACGGATGAAGCGTTAGTGGAGAAGATCGTTGCCAAAAACGATACACTATTGTTTGGTGTTCTTTATGACCGCTATTCCAAAGTAGTGTACAATAAGTGTTACGGTTTTGCCCGCTCCCAGGATGAAGCAGAGGACTTAACGCAGGATGTATTTCTAATGCTTTTCATTAAACTGGCAAGTTTTAAAGGGAAGTCAAAGTTTTCGACATGGTTGTATTCGTTTACCTATAACTTCTGTGTAAATTATGTAAATCGAAACAAGCAACGGAAGCTAAGCGACAGGTCGGTACGGATGGATGATGTTGACTATAAAATGACCGATGAAGTACCGGATGAAAGCATTTATGCAATGAAGGCCAATAGGCTGGAAAAAGCCCTGGAAATGGTAAGTCCGGAGGATAAATCCATTTTGTTGTTGAAGTACCAGGATGGTGCTTCCATAAAGGAACTCTCGGACTTAATGGAATTAGGGGAAAGTGCCATAAAGATGCGTTTAAAACGTGCCAAGGCAAAACTGTTGGAAATCTATAAAACCTTGAGTTAGATGGCAGAGGAATTCAAAAACCCGTTCAGGCAACTGAACACCGATTTAAGGGAAGTACCCCCTGAATTACGCCAGAGGGTAATGAACGACGTGGCCATTGCCAAGTTGATTTTGGATATGGCCGTTTTGGTAACCTCCAATTATTCCTCCATTTTATCAGGATTGTTTAAAACCAACAAAAGAAAATAACCAAATCAATAAACACAGGATCATGGAAAAGTATAAACAGGTTTTGGAAGAGAGTCTTGGGGAAATCCTCACCAGTACGGTCCAAATGTTACCAAAAATAATTTTGGGCATTTTAGGCCTTCTTGTTGCATGGATTTTGGTAAAGATCATCATGTTCGTACTAAAACGGATATTGAAGGCTGCCAAGGTAGACCGTTTGTCACAAAAAATAGCGGAGGCCAAACTATTTGGGGATAAAGAGGTCAAGGTAGATTTAATAAAGATCATCCTTGGGGTAACCAAAATCCTTTTGATCCTATTGTTTACCGTGGTCATTTCCGAGGTCTTGGGAATTCAGGCAATATCCGAGGGCATCGTTTCAATCTTTGGTTACCTGCCTACCTTGGTCAGTGCCATAGTCATACTCGGAGGAGGACTGTATTTGGCCTCTGCCGTTAAGAAAGCCACTTTGGCCTTATTTGATTCCATGGGAATTGGGGGTTCAAAGTTTATCAGCGGCACACTCTTTTATCTTATTGCCTTTTTTGTCTCCATAACTGCATTGAACCAAGCGGGCATCAATACGGAAATCATTACCAGTAATTTCACCTTGATTTTAGGGGCTTTCCTCTTTGCAGCGGCCTTAGGATTTGGTCTAGGTTCCCGGGAAGTATTTTCCGATGTGCTAAAAATGTTCTATGCCAGAAAAACCTATATGGTTGGGGATACCATAGCATTTGATGGTATTGAAGGAACCATTGAGGCCATTGATAATATCTCCATAACCTTATCTACAGCGAAAGGGAAGGTAGTGGTTCCCATAAAGGATGTGGTTTCCCAAAAAGTTACGTTAAAATCATAAAGAAAGCCCTCAACCGAGGGCTTTTACCTATTTACTTTTGTTCAATACCAAGGCTTTTTTACTTTCCGGTCCCAAGATATTGATGATGGGAAATTCAGTTCGTCGGTTCAACTCCAATACTTTGGCCGGGCAATCCCATTTGGTCTTGCAATTATTAACGGGTCTCCGTTTTCCAAAACCCTTGTACGACAGGATCCTTTCTTTGGAAATACCATTTTTGATGAGGTAGTCATATGTTGATTTTGCCCTGGCTTCGGATAATTTGTCATTGTATTGATGACTCCCAACGGGATCGGTATGTGCTTCCAACTTAATGGTCATATAGGGATAGGTGACGAGCATTAGGTTCACCACCTTATCCAATTCCCTGGCAGCATCGGGCCGAATGTTACTCTTATCAAAATCAAAATATATTTTATTCAATCCTGCCAGGACCTTAACGTCCATTACAGGCTCCATATAGATATCCCTTACAACCTTCTTTTGTGTCCTGGGAAGATTGAATGTGGATAAATCCACCATTTTGTTCGGATGGGTCCGTCTCGTTAAGGATAGGGTATAGTCCATATTTCTGTTGACGAACATGCGGTAGTACCCGTTTTTGTCCGTAGTGGTTTCTTTGATAAAGGTATCGCCATTATCCTTGGTCAATTGGATCAATACGGAATCCAACGGTAGATCATTGACAGCATCATAAACGTAGCCTTCCAGATAAAGCGAAGGAGTAAAATCAAATCTGTAGATATCATCGCCCCCTTTACCTCCCTTTCGGTTGGAACTTATATATCCCTTGGTGCCGTCCTCGTTGGAATAGAAAGCAAAGTCGTCTTTCTCACTATTGATCGGTTTTCCGAGATTTATAATATCCACAATGGCATCTTCTTCGTTGGTTACGGTGGCAAAGACATCCAACTGTCCAAAGCCCACATGTCCGTCCGAGGAAAAGAATAGTTTGCCCTCATTGTTTACAAAAGGAAACATCTCATTTCCTGCAGTATTTACGATTGGACCGGCATTTACGGCCTTGCCAACGCCTCCCCTGGGATGAATGTCACAGTAATAAATATCCGTTCCCCCATAACCGCCGGGTCTGTCCGATGCAAAGTACAGTTTGGTCCTATTGGGATTTACACTGGGGTGTCCAGTGGAATAGTGATCGGCATTGAGTTTAAGGTTTCGTGTTACCTCCCAGTTACCATCGACTTTTTCGGCCTTATAAATTTTTAGGTTGTTTCGTTTTTCGACCAGTTTTTCTTCTTTGTGTTTTATTTCGTAAAAACCGGTTTTATTTTGGAAATAATTGTTTCTGGTGAAGTATATGATGGTATCATTTTTATAATCGGTTGAAAAGGCCAGGGAACTCTCATGGTATTCTGAGTTGATGGCATCATCAAACGGCATAACTCCAAAATCCGACATCCTACCGGAGAAAGCATCATTGTCTTCTTCAATGTAATAAATATCCAACCATGGCTGATTGTCCCATTCGTAAAGGTTCGCCTTTTCTTTGGTCGATCTACTTGAACTAAAATAAATTCGGCCATTGAACTCAATGGCGCCAAAATCATTGTATTCGGAATTAAAGTGAACGGGTTCCACTTCGTAACGTTCCCTGCTGTTGAAAACTACGGACGCAAGGTTCCCGTCCTTTAAAAACTGTTTTACGCGCTTATCGTTTTTGTTCAGCTTTTTGTAGCGTTTTAGCCAATGAAGTGCCTCTTTTTCCTTACCGATACTTTTAAGGGCCATTCCGTACTTAAAATAGTAGTTGGAAGGGGTTTCCCTACTTTCAATAAAACGTTCAAAATAAGGAATGGACTTTTCAAAGTCCCTTAGCAAAAGATAGGATTCGGCCAGCCTTTGCAAGGCGTGGAAAGCATTGTCATCTTTCACTAACATTTCTTCATAGAGGGGAATGGCTTTGGCATAAGAAAACTTGCTGAACATGATATCAGCTTTTTTCTGAGCTACGGACTGTGCTGTCAAAAACGAAGTTGCCAACAAAACAACGCATGTAATGACAAATAAGGGTTTTGATCTCATGTTCAACTATTTTAGAAATATCTTGGTGACCGGTACAGATTCTTACTTTTGACCAATCTTGGCTCAAAAATCAATATGACTTCGTGCGTCCCTCCGGTATAGGGTCTAATGATACCGGTGGGGAGGTCATAGGCATATCCAATTCGTATATCCTTGGATACCTGATAATCCATATAGGCCCCAAAATTGGAAGCATCGTTGAATCGGTAGGAAGCACCTGCCCAAAATTTCTCATAGAACAGAAAACCAGCGGTTACATCATATGTGGCCGGGGCCCCATTGGTAAATTTTGTGATGAAGGATGGCCTAAACTTTATGTCCAGGGTCAAATCCAGGACCAATCCACCCATGGCATAATAACTTACGCGCTCCAAGGCCTCAAATTCCCCTTGATTTAAATCCGTGTTCAAAATCCTTGGGGTGGAAATACCAGCATACCATCTATTGGTACTTAGGTAGACCCCAGCCCCTATATTGGGCTGCCAACTGTTAAAATTGTCGGCAAAGAAAGGATCGTTGATATCGGGATTTTCCAGACGGTAATTGGTGAAACCTGCTTTTAATCCGAAGGACAATTTGGCTTCAAAGGAAACGGGAATGGTATAGGAAAAGTCACCGTATACGTAATCCGTTTTTTCAAAACCCAATTGATCGGTAATGTAGGAAATGCCCAGTCCAACACGTTCGTTCTGTAAAGGTGTATGGACAGAAAATGTACTGGTCACGGGATTCCCATTCAGTCCGGCCCATTGGTTTCTGTGTAAGGCCGTGAGGTTTAATACCTGTCTGCTGCCCGCATAGGCAGGATTTATGGAAATGGGATTGAACATGTACTGTGTAAACTGCGGCAATTGTTGCGCACTTAGTTGCACGGTTAGCAACATTGTGATTACCAATACACCATAACAAAGCGTTTTCATGACTTATAGGTTAAGTTTTCCTTCGGAATTTCTTGGGTTGCATTCCTGATACAAAGCAACAAAAACTTGTTGGTAACCAGTAATTTAGCCGTTCAAAACCCATTTTTATTCGTTGTTGGATAGTTGTTTCGTTTAAAGGTAAATTCGCTGGGATAAAATGAAGGTTGGAAGCGGTGAATGACTAATTAAGGCCAATCCAGGATTGGCCTTAATTAGCAATTACATTCCTACTCGGTTCCTAGATAGATGAAGCCATTGATAGGTTCAAATTCCGGTCTTTCATTTACTTTAATAACATAGTAATAGGTGCCCGAAGGGAGCATACCGGAGTTACCTACGGAATTGTTTGGTGCAAATCCTCCCCACGTATTTTCATAGTTGGCCGATTCGAATACCTTGTCACCCCATCTATTGAAAATCATCACTTCAAAGGTATACAGACAGTATTCCACACCGGTAATTTCAAAGAAGTCGTTGATTGTGTCCGCATTGGCCGTAACGGTTTTTGAAACCTTAATTTCATTCCTTCCACAGGGTACGCAATCGCTATTGACGTCTATGGTGAAATCCACATAGTATTTACATGTTCCTTCCGTAGACGTATAAGCAATAAGATATTCACCAACGGCAAGGTCAGTCGGATTGAACATACTTCCTTCCATTGTTACTTCGCCTTGGACAATGGTAAAGGTTCCTGAAGTATCAAAAGATTCCGGCAGGTATTCCACTAGGTCTATGGCATCATCCTCCACGCAGATGGTAATGAAGACTTCTTCCAATTTTGGCTGCAATACAAATACAATCTGTTCAAATGAAGCCATGTTGCCACAAGAATCGGTTACATCCCAAGTTCTGATGACCATATAATCATCGGTATCATCCGAGAACTCGGTTACTTCGTTGAACACTACGGTATAGTTACCACAGCCACCGGAGAATGTAAGTTCCGGTACTTCGGGAAGCGCATCACCACAAAGCACGGTAACCTGTTCTTCATAATCGCTTGCGGTAATAGGCCCTGTTGGTGCTATGGTAATAATCTGTGTATGGGAAACGCCATTGCCGGCACAATCACTTGTTGACCATGTACGTGTAACGGTATACCCATTCGCACAGTTGGCATCATTGGTGATTACCTCATCAAACGTTACCACAATATTTGGGTCACAGTTATCAATAGCTGTCAATACAGCTGCATCTGGTACCGCATTGCACTGAACGGTCATACTTTCTGGCAATGTTTCAACAAAAGTCGGGGCCTGCGTATCTTCCACTACTATGGTTTGGGTATGGGAAACCGCGTTGCCAGCACAATCGGCGACACTCCATGTCCTTACGATGGTATATTCAGATGGACACGAATCATCCTGACCCGTTATTGTCTCGGTAAAGTCTACCACCATATTGGGTTCACAGCTATCAATTGCGGTGAGTACATCGGCATTGGGAACGTTGTCACAGGATACCGTCATATCCAATGGTAGCGGCTCAACAAATATAGGAGCTACCGTATCTTCAATGGTAATTACCTGAACATGTTCACGTATATTACCCACACAGTCGGTAATGGTCCATGTTCTTGTGATGGTATATTCCGTTGGACAGCTATCCGTGTCCCCGTCAATCACCTCTTCGAAATCCACGTTTATGGCACAAGTACTGGTCGAAGTAATATTGGCTGGAGCTGGAATGGCATCACAAGCTTCAAGCGTTATATCTTCCGGCCACCCTTCGTTACCATCATTATCGATGATATTGATGTGGGCAGTGTCATTTGCCAAAATGTTCACCAAGGTGGTTGAAATATTGCTTAGTAAGACGTTGAAGTCTTCCATATTTTCGGTGATGATGTCATCGATGATGGGAATGGCAATAGTTTGGGTATTGCTATGGGTACCCCCAAAGACCAATGTTTGGCTTCCGCTTGGAATGCCTGTGTAGTCCAGAACATCAGTAGCTGTTCCGTCAACAGAGTGGTATTCAACGGTAAACTCATTTTGAACATCAACATTAAGGACCACATTTAAGGTTACGGTTCCTACATCCTCATTGACATTGATACTGTTGATGTCGAATTGGATACCAAGTGATGGATTACTATCATCATCCAGGATGGTACCTGTTGCGGTATTGGTTGTATTTCCATCAACAAAGCCTATCCCAAAGTTGGACACTATATTTGATAGTACCACTGTAAATTCTTCAGTAGGTTCAATGATGCTGTTGTCAATAATTTGAATGTCGATATCGAACGATTTTTCAGTTGGGGTAAAAACGATTGTACCCGAATCTGCATTATAATCCGAACCATCCAAAGCGGTACCATCATTGCTCACAAAATCAACGGTAACATTTTCGGCAATGTTTCCAATAAGGGAAACCGTGAACCTTGCAAAAGCGTCCGTGCCTTCTGTGACTATGATATTGGTATTATCAAATTGAATTCCAGTGCTAGGTACCAAATCATCATCAAGGATGGTGCCGGTCGCCTGTGGCGTGTTGATGGCCACAAGGAGATTGGTGGTGCCCAAGAGGTCCACAA
The DNA here is from genome assembly GCF_023016285.1 of Muricauda sp. SCSIO 64092. GTDB lineage: Bacteria > Bacteroidota > Bacteroidia > Flavobacteriales > Flavobacteriaceae > Croceivirga. Next base: position 720,674 of record NZ_CP095413.1, on the reverse strand, counting down.
AGTAGCCCTCCGTGGGTTCAATGATGTCATCGTTCAGGATATCGACCACGATGGTGTGTACCTCGCCATCATTACCGGCGAAGGAGATGTTATCCGCCTGTGGGACAAGGTCCGTTGCGGTGGCTGTACCAAAAGCGGTCTCGAAGGCGACATCAAAGGCATCCTGGAAGTCCCCGCTGAGCCTTACCTCAAAGGTAGCGGTCACGCCCGCACCCTCGGTGACGGTCACATCGGTGGCGACAAAGTCAAGGCCATCGGTTGGATCCAGGTCATCATCAAGGATGGTGCCGGTCGCCTGTGGCGTGTTGATGGCCACAAGGGGATTGGTGGTGCCCAAGAGGTCCACAAAGTAGCCCTCCGCGGGTTCAATGATGTCATCGTTCAGGATATCGACCACGATGGTGTGTACCTCGCCATCATTACCGGCAAAGGAGATGTTGTCCGCCTGTGGGACAAGGTCCGTTGCGGTGGCTGTACCGAAAGCAGTCTCGAAGGCGACATCAAAGGGGTCCTGGAAGTCCCCGCTGAGCCTTACCTCAAAGGTAGCGGTCACGCCCGCACCCTCGGTGACGGTCACATCGGTGGCGACAAAGTCAAGGCCATCGGTTGGATCCAGGTCATCATCAAGGATGGTGCCGGTCGCCTGTGGCGTGTTGATGGCCACAAGGGGATTGGTGGTGCCCAAGAGGTCCACAAAGTAGCCCTCCGTGGGTTCAATGATGTCATCGTTCAGGATATCGACCACGATGGTGTGTACCTCGCCATCATTACCGGCGAAGGAGATGTTATCGGCCTGTGGGACAAGGTCCGTTGCGGTGGCTGTACCGAAAGCGGTCTCGAAGGCGACATCAAAGGCATCCTGGAAGTCCCCGCTGAGCCTTACCTCAAAGGTAGCGGTCACGCCCGCACCCTCGGTGACGGTCACGTCGGTGGCAACAAAGTCAATTCCCGAACCTGCGCCCCCGTCGTTGTCGTTGATGTTGCCCGTGGCGGTTCCCCCTACAATGTTGATCAGGTTGGTGGTCAGCCCGGAGAGGGTGATGCCCAGGTCCTCGGTCGCCTCTATCAAGGTATCGTCGATGATGGTGACGGTGACGGAACGTACCTCCCCGTTGGTCCCGGTAAAGCTGAGGGTGCCGTTGGCCGAGGCCACGGTATAGTCGCCCGGAGCCATGGCGGTACCATCGGCAATGGCAAAGTCCACGTCGAAGCCGCCCTGTACGTCGGCATTGAGGGCAACGTCAAAGGTGGCGGTGCCCGCACCCTCGTTGACGGTAAAGCCCGTTACGGCGATGCCGGAACCGGCGCCCCCGTCGTTGTCGTTGATGTTGCCCGTGGCGGTGCCGTTGACGATGTTTATAAGTGAGGTGGTCAGTCCGGAGAGGGTGATGCCCAGGTCCTCGGTCGCCTCTATCAAGGTATCGTCGATGATGGTGACGGTCACGGAACGTACCTCCCCGTTGGTCCCGGTAAAGCTGAGGGTGCCGTTGGCCGTGGCCACGGTATAGTCGCCCGGTGCGATGGCGGAACCATCGGCAATGGCAAAGTCCACGTCGAAGCCGCCCTGTACGTCGGCGTTGAGGGCCACGTCAAAGGTGGCGGTGCCCGCATCCTCGTCGACGGTAAAGCCCGTTACGGCAATCCCGGAACCTGCGCCCCCGTCGTTGTCGTTGATGTTGCCCGTGGCGGTGCCGTTGACGATGTTGATCAGTGAAGTGGTCAGCCCGGAGAGGGTGATACTTAAATCCTCGGTCGCCTCGATGATGGTATCGTCGATGATGGTGACGGTCACGGAGCGTACCTCGCCGTTGGTCCCGGTGAAGCTGAGGGTCCCGTTGGCGGCGGCCACGGTATAGTCGCCCGGTGCAATGGCTGAGCCATCGGCAATGGCAAAGTCCACGTCGAAGCCGCCCTGAACGTCGGCGTTGAGGGCAACGTCAAAGGTAGCGGTGCCCGCATCCTCGTTGACGTTGAAGCCCGTTACGGCGATGCCGGACCCTGCGCCCCCGTCGTTGTCGTTGATGGTACCCGTTGCGGTGGCCCCTACAATATTTATAAGTGTCGTCGAAAGCCCGGAAAGGGTGATACTTAGGTCCTCGGTCGCCTCTATCAAGGTATCGTCGATGATGGTGACGGTGACGGAACGTACCTCCCCGTTGGTCCCGGTAAAGCTGAGGGTGCCGTTGGCCGAGGCCACGGTATAGTCGCCCGGTGCAATGGCGGAACCATCGGCAATGGCAAAGTCCACGTCGAAGCCGCCCTGAACGTCGGCATTGAGAGTGACGTCAAAGGTGGCGGTGCCCGCACCCTCGTTGACGTTGAAGCCCGTTACGGCAACACCGGAACCGGCGCCCCCGTCGTTGTCGTTGATGGTGCCCGTCGCACTGCCGTTCACGATGTTTATAAGTGAGGTGGTCAGCCCGGACAATGTGATGCTTAGGTCCTCGGTCGCCTCTATCAAGGTATCGTCGATGATGGTGACGGTGACGGACCGTACCTCCCCGTTGGTCCCGGTAAAGCTGAGGGTGCCGTTGGCCGAGGCCACGGTATAGTCACCCGGTGCGATGGCGGAGCCATCGGCAATGGCAAAGTCCACGTCAAAGCCGCCCTGTACGTCGGCATTGAGGGCCACGTCAAAGGTGGCGGTGCCCGCATCCTCGTTGACGGTAAAGCCCGTTACGGCGATGCCGGAACCAGCGCCCCCGTCGTTGTCGTTGATGGTGCCCGTTGCGGTGCCCCCTACAATGTTGATCAGATTGGTGGTCAGCCCGGAAAGGGTGATGCTTAGGTCCTCCGGCGCCTCGATGGTGGTATCGTCGATGATGGTGACGGTGACGGAACGTACCTCCCCGTTGGTCCCGGTAAAGCTGAGGGTGCCGTTGGCCGCGGCCACGGTATAGTCACCCGGTGAAATGGCGGAGCCATCGGCAATGGTAAAGTCCACATCGAAGCCGCCCTGCACGTCGGCATTGAGCGTGACGTCAAAGGTAGCGGTGCCCGCATCCTCGTTGACGTTGAAGCCCGTTACGGCGATGCCGGAACCTGCGCCCCCGTCGTTGTCGTTGATGTTGCCCGTGGCGGTGGCCCCTACAATATTGATCAGGTTGGTGGTCAGCCCGGAGAGGGCGATGCCCAGGTCCTCGGTCGCCTCTATCAAGGTATCGTCGATGATGGTGACGGTGACGGAACGTACCTCCCCGTTGGTCCCGGTGAAGCTGAGGGTGCCGTTGGCGGCGGCCACGGTATAGTCGTTCGGAGCCATGGCGGTACCATCGGCAATGGCAAAGTCCACGTCGAAGCCGCCCTGTACGTCGGCGTTGAGGGCCACGTCAAAGGTGGCGGTGCCCGCGTCCTCGTCGACGTTGAAGCCCGTTACGGCGATTCCGGAACCTGCACCCCCGTCGTTGTCGTTGATGGTACCCGTTGCGGTGCCCCCCACGATGTTGATCAGTGAGGTGGTCAGCCCGGAAAGGGTGATACTTAGGTCCTCGGTCGCCTCGATGATGGTATCGTCGATGATGGTGACGGTCACGGAACGTACCTCCCCGTTGGTCCCGGTAAAGCTGAGGGTGCCGTTGGCCGAGGCCACGGTATAGTCATCCGGTGCAATGGCGGAGCCATCGGCAATGGCAAAGTCCACGTCGAAGCCGCCCTGTACGTCGGCATTGAGGGTGACGTCAAAGGTGGCGGTGCCCGCATCCTCGTCGACGTTGAAGCCCGTTACGGCAACACCGGAACCAGCGCCCCCGTCGTTGTCGTTGATGGTGCCCGTTGCGGTGCCCCCCACGATGTTGATCAGATTGGTGGTCAGCCCGGAAAGGGTGATACTTAGGTCCTCCGGCGCCTCGATGATGGTATCGTCGATGATGGTGACGGTCACGGACCGTACCTCGCCATTGGTCCCGGTAAAGCTGAGGGTGCCGTTGGCCGCGGCCACGGTATAGTCGTTCGGAGCTATGGCGGAGCCGTCGGCAATGGCAAAGTCCACGTCGAAGCCGCCCTGTACGTCGGCATTGAGGGCCACGTCAAAGGTGGCGGTGCCCGCATCCTCGTTGACGGTAAAGCCCGTTACGGCGATTCCGGAACCTGCGCCCCCGTCGTTGTCGTTGATGTTGCCCGTGGCGGTGGCCCCTACAATATTGATCAGGTTGGTGGTCAGTCCGGAGAGGGTGATACTTAAATCCTCGGTCGCCTCGATGGTGGTATCGTCGATGATGGTGACGGTCACGGACCGTACCTCCCCGTTGGTCCCGGTAAAGCTGAGGGTGCCGTTGGCCGCGGCCACGGTATAGTCGCCCGGTGCGATGGCGGAGCCATCGGCAATGGCAAAGTCCACGTCGAAGCCGCCCTGTACGTCGGCGTTGAGGGCAACGTCAAAGGTAGCGGTGCCCGCATCCTCGTCGACGTTGAAGCCCGTTACGGCGATTCCGGAACCTGCGCCCCCGTCGTTGTCGTTGATGTTGCCCGTGGCGGTGGCCCCTACAATATTGATCAGGTTGGTGGTCAGCCCGGAGAGGGTGATGCCCAGGTCCTCAGGAGTCTCTATCAATGTATCGTCGATGATGGTAACGGTCACGGACCGCACCTCGCCATTGGTCCCGGTAAAGCTGAGGGTGCCGTTGGCCGCGGCCACGGTATAGTCGCCCGGTGCGATGGCGGAGCCATCGGCAATGGCAAAGTCCACGTCGAAGCCGCCCTGTACGTCGGCGTTGAGGGCAACGTCAAAGGTAGCGGTGCCCGCATCCTCGTCGACGTTGAAGCCCGTTACGGCGATTCCGGAACCTGCGCCCCCGTCGTTGTCGTTGATGTTGCCCGTGGCGGTGGCCCCTACAATATTGATCAGGTTGGTGGTCAGTCCGGAGAGGGTGATGCCCAGGTCCTCAGGAGTCTCTATCAATGTATCGTCGATGATGGTAACGGTCACGGACCGCACCTCGCCATTGGTCCCGGTAAAGCTGAGGGTGCCGTTTGCCGCGGCCACGGTATAGTCGCCCGGTGCGATGGCGGAGCCATCGGCAATGGCAAAGTCCACGTCAAAGCCGCCCTGTACGTCGGCGTTGAGGGCAACGTCAAAGGTAGCGGTGCCCGCATCCTCGTCGACGTTGAAGCCCGTTACGGCGATTCCGGAACCTGCGCCCCCGTCGTTGTCGTTGATGTTGCCCGTGGCGGTGGCCCCTACAATATTGATCAGGTTGGTGGTCAGCCCGGAGAGGGTGATGCCCAGGTCCTCAGGAGTCTCTATCAATGTATCGTCGATGATGGTAACGGTCACGGACCGCACCTCGCCATTGGTCCCGGTAAAGCTGAGGGTGCCGTTTGCCGCGGCCACGGTATAGTCGCCCGGTGCGATGGCGGAACCATCGGCAATGGCAAAGTCCACGTCAAAGCCGCCCTGTACGTCGGCGTTGAGGGCAACGTCAAAGGTGGCGGTGCCCGCACCCTCGTCGACGTTGAAGCCCGTTACGGCGATTCCGGAACCGGTGCCCCCGTCGTTGTCGTTGATGGTGCCCGTCGCACTGCCGTTCACGATGTTGATCAGGTTGGTGGTCAGTCCGGAGAGGGTGATGCTTAGATCTTCGGTCGCTTCTATCAATGTATCGTCGATGATGGTAACGGTCACGGACCGTACCTCCCCGTTGGTCCCGGTAAAGCTGAGGGTGCCGTTGGCCGCGGCCACGGTATAGTCGCCCGGTGCGATGGCGGAACCATCGGCAATGGCAAAGTCCACGTCGAAGCCGCCCTGTACGTCGGCATTGAGGGCAACGTCAAAGGTGGCGGTGCCCGCATCCTCGTCGACGTTGAAGCCCGTTACGGCGATTCCGGAACCGGTGCCCCCGTCGTTGTCGTTGATGGTGCCCGTGGCGGTGCCGTTGACGATGTTGATCAGTGAAGTGGTCAGTCCGGACAATGTGATGTTTAGGTCCTCCGGCGCCTCGATGATGGTATCGTCGATGATGGTGACGGTCACGGACCGTACCTCCCCGTTGGTCCCGGTAAAGCTGAGGGTGCCGTTGGCCGCGGCCACGGTATAGTCGTTCGGAGCTATGGCGGAGCCGTCGGCAATGGCAAAGTCCACGTCGAAGCCGCCCTGTACGTCGGCATTGAGGGCAACGTCAAAGGTGGCGGTGCCCGCATCCTCGTTGACGGTAAAGCCCGTTACGGCGATTCCGGAACCGGCGCCCCCGTCGTTGTCGTTGATGGTGCCCGTGGCGGTTCCCCCTACAATGTTGATCAGGTTGGTGGTCAGCCCGGACAATGTGATGTTTAGGTCCTCCGGTGTCTCTATCAGGGTATCGTCGATGATGGTGACGGTGACGGACCGTACCTCCCCGTTGGTACCGGTAAAACTGAGGGTCCCGTTGGCGGCGGCCACGGTATAGTCACCCGGAGCTATGGCGGAGCCATCGGCAATGGCAAAGTCCACGTCGAAGCCGCCCTGAACGTCGGCATTGAGGGCAACGTCAAAGGTGGCGGTGCCCGCATCCTCGTTGACGGTAAAGCCCGTTACGGCGATTCCGGAACCTGCGCCCCCGTCGTTGTCGTTGATGGTGCCCGTGGCGGTGGCCCCTACAATATTGATCAGGTTGGTGGTCAGCCCGGAGAGGGTGATGCCCAGGTCCTCGGTCGCCTCTATCAGGGTATCGTCGATGATGGTAACGGTCACGGACCGCACCTCGCCATTGGTCCCGGTAAAGCTGAGGGTGCCGTTTGCCGAGGCCACGGTATAGTCGTTCGGAGCTATGGCGGAGCCATCGGCAATGGCAAAGTCCACGTCGAAGCCGCCCTGAACGTCGGCGTTGAGGGCCACGTCAAAGGTGGCGGTGCCCGCATCCTCGTTGACGGTAAAGCCCGTTACGGCGATGCCGGAACCTGCGCCCCCGTCGTTGTCGTTGATGGTGCCCGTTGCGGTGCCGTTGACGATGTTGATCAGGTTGGTGGTCAGTCCGGAGAGGGTGATGCCCAGGTCCTCGGTCGCCTCTATCAAGGTATCGTCGATGATGGTAACGGTGACGGAACGTACCTCGCCATTGGTCCCGGTAAAGCTGAGGGTGCCGTTGGCCGCGGCCACGGTATAGTCGCCCGGTGCGATGGCGGAGCCATCGGCAATGGCAAAGTCCACGTCGAAGCCGCCCTGTACGTCGGCGTTGAGGGCCACGTCAAAGGTGGCGGTGCCCGCATCCTCGTCGACGTTGAAGCCCGTTACGGCGATGCCGGAACCTGCGCCCCCGTCGTTGTCGTTGATGGTACCCGTGGCGGTGCCCCCTACAATGTTGATCAGTGAGGTGGTCAGCCCGGACAATGTGATGTTTAGGTCCTCCGGTGCCTCGATGATGGTATCGTCGATGATGGTGACGGTGACGGAACGTACCTCCCCGTTGGTCCCGGTAAAGCTGAGGGTGCCGTTGGCCGCGGCCACGGTATAGTCACCCGGTGAAATGGCGGAGCCATCGGCAATGGTAAAGTCCACATCGAAGCCGCCCTGCACGTCGGCATTGAGCGTGACGTCAAAGGTGGCGGTGCCCGCATCCTCGTTGACGTTGAAGCCCGTCACGGCGATGCCGGACCCGGCGCCCCCGTCGTTGTCGTTGATGGTACCCGTTGCGGTGCCCCCTACAATGTTGATCAAGTTGGTGGTCAGCCCCGAAAGGGTGATGCCCAAATCCTCAGGAGTCTCTATCAATGTATCGTCGATGATGGTAACGGTCACGGATCGTACCTCCCCGTTGTTCCCGGTAAAGCTAAGGGTGCCGTTGGCGGCGGCCACGGTATAGTCACCCGGTGCGATGGCGGAGCCATCGGCAATGGCAAAGTCCACATCGAACCCACCCTGTACGTCGGCGTTCAGTGTGACGTCAAAGGTAGCGGTGCCCGCGTCCTCGTTGACGTTGAAGCCCGTCACGGCGATGCCGGACCCGGCGCCCCCGTCGTTGTCGTTGATGGTGCCTGTTGCACTGCCGCCCACGATGTTGATCAGATTGGTGGTCAGCCCCGAAAGGGTGATGCCCAAATCCTCAGGAGTCTCTATCAATGTATCGTCGATGATGGTAACGGTGACGGAGTGTACCTCGCCGTTGGTCCCGGTAAAGCCCAGGGTGCCGTTGGCGGAGGCCACGGTATAGTCACCCGGTGCGATGGCGGAGCCATCGGCAATGGCAAAGTCTACGTCGAACCCGCCCTGTACGTCGGCATTGAGGGCCACGTCAAAGGTGGCGGTGCCCGCATCCTCGTCGACGTTGAAGCCCGTTACGGCGATGCCGGAACCTGCACCCCCGTCGTTGTCGTTGATGGTGCCCGTTGCGGTGCCCCCTACAATATTTATAAGTGTCGTCGAAAGTCCTGACAATGTGATACTTAGGTCCTCCGGCGCCTCGATGATGGTATCGTCGATGATGGTGACGGTCACGGACCGTACCTCCCCGTTGGTCCCGGTAAAGCTGAGGGTGCCGTTGGCAGCGGCCACGGTATAGTCATCCGGTGCAATGGCGGAGCCATCGGCAATGGCAAAGTCCACGTCGAAGCCGCCCTGAACGTCGGCGTTGAGGGCCACGTCAAAGGTGGCGGTGCCCGCATCCTCGTTGACGGTAAAGCCCGTTACGGCGATTCCGGAACCGGCGCCCCCGTCGTTGTCGTTGATGGTGCCCGTTGCGGTGCCCCCCACGATGTTGATCAGATTGGTGGTCAGCCCGGAAAGGGTGATACTTAGGTCCTCCGGCGCCTCGATGATGGTATCGTCGATGATGGTGACGGTCACGGACCGTACCTCGCCATTGGTCCCGGTAAAGCTGAGGGTGCCGTTGGCCGCGGCCACGGTATAGTCGTTCGGAGCTATGGCGGAGCCGTCGGCAATGGCAAAGTCCACGTCGAAGCCGCCCTGTACGTCGGCATTGAGGGCCACGTCAAAGGTGGCGGTGCCCGCATCCTCGTTGACGGTAAAGCCCGTTACGGCGATTCCGGAACCTGCGCCCCCGTCGTTGTCGTTGATGTTGCCCGTGGCGGTGGCCCCTACAATATTGATCAGGTTGGTGGTCAGTCCGGAGAGGGTGATGCCCAGGTCCTCGGTCGCCTCTATCAAGGTATCGTCGATGATGGTGACGGTCACGGAACGTACCTCCCCGTTGGTCCCGGTAAAGCTGAGGGTGCCGTTGGCCGCGGCCACGGTATAGTCGCCCGGTGCGATGGCGGAGCCATCGGCAATGGCAAAGTCCACGTCGAAGCCGCCCTGTACGTCGGCGTTGAGGGCAACGTCAAAGGTAGCGGTGCCCGCATCCTCGTCGACGTTGAAGCCCGTTACGGCGATTCCGGAACCTGCGCCCCCGTCGTTGTCGTTGATGTTGCCCGTGGCGGTGGCCCCTACAATATTGATCAGGTTGGTGGTCAGCCCGGAGAGGGTGATGCCCAGGTCCTCGGTCGCCTCTATCAGGGTATCGTCGATGATGGTAACGGTCACGGACCGCACCTCGCCATTGGTCCCGGTAAAGCTGAGGGTGCCGTTGGCCGCGGCCACGGTATAGTCGCCCGGTGCGATGGCGGAGCCATCGGCAATGGCAAAGTCCACGTCAAAGCCGCCCTGTACGTCGGCGTTGAGGGCCACGTCAAAGGTGGCGGTGCCCGCATCCTCGTCGACGGTAAAGCCCGTCACGGCGATTCCGGAACCGGCGCCCCCGTCGTTGTCGTTGATGGTACCCGTGGCGGTTCCCCCTACAATATTGATCAGGTTGGTGGTCAGTCCGGAGAGGGTGATGCTTAGATCTTCGGTCGCCTCGATGATGGTATCGTCGATGATGGTTACGGTCACGGAGCGTACCTCACCATTGGTCCCGGTGAAGCTGAGGGTACCGTTGGCCGCGGCCACGGTATAGTCGCCCGGTGCAATGGCGGAGCCATCGGCAATGGCAAAGTCCACGTCGAAGCCACCCTGAACGTCGGCATTGAGGGTGACGTCAAAGGTAGCGGTGCCCGCATCCTCGTTGACGTTGAAGCCCGTTACGGCGATTCCGGAACCTGCACCCCCGTCGTTGTCGTTGATGGTGCCCGTCGCACTGCCGTTCACGATGTTGATCAGGTTGGTGGTCAGCCCGGACAATGTGATGTTTAGATCCTCCGGCGCCTCGATGATGGTATCATCGATGATGGTGACGGTGACGGAACGTACCTCCCCGTTGGTCCCGGTAAAGCTGAGGGTGCCGTTGGCCGCGGCCACGGTATAATCGTTCGGTGCGATGGCGGAACCATCGGCAATGGCAAAGTCCACGTCGAAGCCGCCCTGTACGTCGGCGTTGAGGGCAACGTCAAAGGTGGCGGTGCCCGCATCCTCGTTGACGGTAAAGCCCGTTACGGCAATCCCGGACCCTGCGCCCCCGTCGTTGTCGTTGATGGTTACCGTCCCCGGGTTATTGGCAATGCTGACATCAAGGGCTTGTGCATTGGTGAATCCAGGAGCTACTCCAGTATAAGATGCGTTAACGGAGAACGATTCGCTCGGTTCAATAAAAGTATCGTCAATAATGGGTAATGATACTGTCTGAATTTCATCGGTATTACCTGTGAAGGTCACGGTTCCACTTGTACTGGAATAATCACTTGGATCAATGGCGGTCCCGTCGGAAGTATTAAACGAAATATCGAAGGGGTCCTGGGTTTCACCCAATAAACGGAATTCATAGGAAACACTTCCAATATCTTCATTGACGTTGATGTCCTGTAAGGAGACAATTGCTGTATCATTATCATGAATCCTAATGATAACTTCGGAGCTTGCTAGATTAATTTCATTGTAAGAGACATTGGATAATCTTTGGATGATTCTTTCCGAAGGTTCTACAATGTTATCGTCCAAAATGGTCAGTGGAACAAAAAACTCAGTGTCCGCCGGAGAATAGGCAGGAAAAGAAACTGTTGTGGTTAAGGAATTGTAATCTGAACCATCAGTAGCAGGAAATGTAATTCCAGTACTGTTTACGGTTAAATCAACTGTAAAGGCCTGCTCTACGCCCACATTGTTTCCGGATGACATTAGAGCTACCCTTAATTGAACAATTCCAGCATCTTCATCCACATCATAACTGCTAGTGGTAATGGTGGCCTCATCCGTGTCCCTTATGGTACCAACTCCTTGGTCATCCAAAATGAGTGAATTATTTGTAGGATCGGAAATGGTTACATCAAAAGTTTGATCCGGTTCCAACCAATCATCGTCAATTGCAGCAACGTTGAATGTGGCACTTGAAGCATTAGCTGGAAAAACAACGGAAGTAGGACCACTATAATCACTATCTGTTGTTGTGATATTGTTATAAGTTAGGTTAAATGTGGTATTGGTAGGGGTTATATGTGAAGAGGTAATGGTGAACGTTAAATTATTACCCTCATCAGTAGAGACATCATTTATCCTAAAACTGGGAAGTACGGTGAATGTGGTTGGATCAAAATTTGGAAGGCCGCATTCGTCAAAAGTTCCGGAACTTACAACGGATTGTGCACTGGGATTTGTTTCACCTGTAAAGGAGGCACTTGCTTGTAATGTGAAGTCTGTATTGCATGATATACAGGGATCATTTACCACCACATTAAAGTCCAGGTTGTAGGCAGGGTCATCAGTATCCGTCATGCCATCGGGAATGAAAAAGGTAAGCAACTTACTCCCTGAATCATAAGAATAGGTTACTCCTGGAGGAAGCAAATCCCCGTTTGCAAAATCCAATTGATTGGGTAACGTAGTTTGTATTTCAAGATTTCTAATATTATCGTTCCCTATATTTTGCATTTCAAGGCGAATGGGAACTATGGAACCTGCGTTTAATGTGGTACTTCCAGTGGCAACGGTTAAACTCAAGGCATCCAAACTGGGTTCATAAACTTCCACGCTAAGTCCAATAAGATAGACCCCATAAGTTTCACGATCAGAAGTAATTCTAAGATTAGCTGAAGTCTGATCGTTGTCAATAAGGTTATTCCCAGTATTGTTCAATTCAAAAACACCTGCATCAAAGCCTAAGGTATTGGTACTGGAAGGATTTCTATCCGTGAAATTTTGGTCTCGCAATGTTATTTTACTGTTGAAGAAGTTATCCGCACTCCGTTGTATGGTGGAAATATCTTGCCAAGTACCATTGGTATCCTGAATCTGTAGCATATCACCATCAATGTCCCTGTCCCCTTCAGATGCCCCTAAGATAATGTCAGCATTTACTTGTCCATTGGGTACGGTCTGGAATCCATTAAAGTTGAAGTCAACATTTCCTGCACCACTTGCAATGTGTACATATCCATCAAATAAGGTAATATTCTTGCCATCCAGACTAGGATTTTCATAGACAAAAACTATTTGCCAACCTCCAGAGGTACCTGTGTGTCCTCCTCCATGTGAGTACAAATCTCCTTCAGTGGCCTTTAAGTTTGCAATTTGATATGTACCATAGGGATTACTCAGGCCTTGTACATCGGATGTGATGTCTTTTACGCAAACGTAGGGATCGTTAATAAAATGAGCATCTCTCCCCCTATAAATTACTTGATCTGCTGTTATTGTAGAGTAAGCAGATTGACCCGGAAGCATCAGTTTAAGTTGATTGTAATTCCAATTCGGTTCATCGGCAGTAGAACCCGTACCTGTACCGGTCTCTCCTTCAGTTAGATCATAGTTATCATACTCCTTGTCAGCTGCCACCCAATAGAGTAACACCTTTTTGAAGTTTAAACAACTTAAACTTGGTTCGGGATTCAATAAATTGGCACTGCTTGAATTGAAAGTAGAGCCATCGGAGTCAATATCTACAAAGACGTTATTGCTAAAATCATGGTTTCCATCTTCACCGTTGTACGCATTGGAAGGATGACGGGATAACACGTTATTAGCAATCATGGTAACGTCCCCGTTCAAAGTTTCCGAGTACCTTGGAGAAAAGGGGGTCTGTACCTGTGCACTAAGTTTAATCGTGGTAATGGAAATGAGGATCAAACAGAGGATACCCTTTATAATATCGGTATAAGTATTGGTCTTCATAGGTTAAGTTTTGTAAAACCTTAATTCCTAAAGACTTGAACTGTAGCGCGACTAAAAAAAGAATTGTGAAACAGATTGCGGCAATAGGTCAAGCTTGGGAATCACGATTTTGAATTGATTTGGGTTCAATTGTCCTACAAAAGTACCCTTAATCCATTCTGACCTTAAAGTTTTACGTTGTTAGTGTTGTTTTAATCGATTAAAAGTTGTCATACAGATAAACGAACATCTTTTATCGATGTTTGTAAATTGTTGTAAAACAGGAAGTTTTGTTGGTGATCGGGCAAATATTTCGCAATTGTAGGAATTGTAGGAAAAGGTTTTGAATTGGGAGACGGTTTTTTTTTGATTCAAGCCATACGGAAAATGGTTATTTTTATGCTTCGAAAATTCAATATAAATGAGTTCTAAAAAAGGAAAAGTACAGGAACAGATTCAGGAAAAACTATTAGAGGAAAGGAAGGTGTTTTTATGGGGAATGGTGAATGATGATTCTGCTAAGCATGTGATTGATAGATTGTTATATTTAGACCTTCAAAATACCAAAGAAATTCAATTGATCATTAACAGTCCTGGAGGCTATGTTACCTCGGGCTTTGCCATATATGACACCATAAAGCAGATTAAAAGTCCGGTATCCACCATTTGCTCAGGTTTGGCAGCTTCAATGGGATCCATATTACTTTCGGTGGGGGAAAAGGGAAGACGGTTCATCCAGCCCCATGCCAAGGTAATGATTCACCAACCTAGTGGTGGAGCCCAGGGGCAAGCTTCCAATATTGAAATACAAGCCAAGGAAATTATTAAAACCAAGGAAATCGGAGCAAAAATCCTTGCCGATAATTGTGGTCAGGACTTCGAAAAGGTCATGAAGGATTTTGATCGCGATTATTGGATGGATGCCAAGGAGTCCGTGGATTATGGAATTGTGGACGGTATTCTGGAGTAGTTCATCACAAGATAAAAAGGAAAAGTCCTTCGCTAGTGGGGTGAAGGACTTTTTATATATGGACGCTTTCGCGATATGATAACTTATTTACGTCAATTCCGGCCCATTAAGATGTCTTAAAAAGGTTAAAAATTTGTAAAACCACTTTTTTCTTGACCAGTTCCCAAAAAGGGTTGATTCCTGATAATCTTCAATGTCTTCAAAATGTTATTACATTTAGGGTGTTAACCATTTGCAATTTAATTATCCGATTCTAGCATGCAGACACCCAAAAACATAGCAATAATTGGTTCAGGATTGGTTGGTTCCCTATTGTCCATCTACCTTAAAAAGCATGGCCATAAGGTCACCATATTTGACAGAAGGCCGGACATTAGAACAGTTCAGTTTTCGGGTCGTTCCATAAATTTGGCTATGAGTAATAGGGGTTGGAAGGCGTTGGCGGAAATAGGTCTGGAAGAAGAGGTAAAGAAGATTGCGATTCCGCTATATCAAAGGGCCCTACATGTTAATGATTCGCCCTTGTACTTTCAAAAATACGGTAAGGAAAATGAGGCAATTTGGTCCATTTCAAGAGGTAGGCTTAACCGAAAAATGATCGATTTGGCCGAAGGATTTGGGGTAGATTTTCGATTTAATGAAAAAGTATGGGACATTGAACTTCCAGAAGCCAAGATTTATACCGGTAAATCCGAGAAAAGCAAGTGGAAGGAATACAAGTTTGATATCGTTTTCGGTTGTGATGGTGCCTTTTCAAGGATCAGGCATAAGATGCAGCGGAGGAGTCGATTTGATTATTCCCAGGATTTTATCGATGTCGGTTATAAGGAATTGACCATTCCGCCAAATGAAGATGGCTCCCATAGGTTGGATAAAAACTCCTTTCATATATGGCCCCGAGGTAAATTTATGCTTATTGCCATGCCCAATATTGATGGGAGTTTTACCTGTACACTGTTTCTGCCGTTTGAAGGCGAGGTTTCTTTTGAAAATATCACTTCCAAAGGTGAGGCAAAAGCTTTTTTTAAAAAGTACTTCCCCAACGTGCGGAAGGAAATTGAGGGTTTGACCAAAAGTTTCATGAAGAACCCTACCAGTGCCATGGTTACCATGAAATGCTACCCTTGGACCTATTGGGACAAAGTTGCTTTGGTTGGTGACGCTGCCCATGCCGTGGTGCCATTTTACGGTCAGGGAATGAATGCGGGTTTTGAAGATATCAGTGTTTTGAACCATTTAATGGAGGAATTGGGGGATGATTGGGAAGCCATTTTTGAACGCTACCAAAAAGAGCGCAAACCAAATGCGGATGCTATTGCAGAGTTAAGTTATCGCAACTTTGTTGAAATGAGCAGTAAGACTGCAGATTTGAATTTTATGCTCCAAAAAAAGATTGAAAAGCGCTTTGCCCAAAAACATCCGGACAAATGGATTCCTGTTTATAGCAGGGTTACTTTTTCGGATAGGCCATACACGGAGGCTTTGGCCATTGGGGATCACCAAGAGCATATAATGCAGGAAATAATGCAGATGCCCAGCATTCAAAAAATATGGGATTCCGATCAGGTGGAACAACGCATGTTGCAGCTATTGGGATATTAATTGGGCCTATTCTTTTTTCGCATTTCCGCCCTGCGCATGGGCATGGCATCGATCAAGCGGAATATAATTTGGGGTTTTACCACAAATTCTTCCTTGAGTTTTATTCCTCCGTCCTTTCCGAGCAGTACAAGTCCATAAAAGTCATTCTCCAAACCCAGGTTTTCCAAAAACAGGGGTTTTTCCCCATTTTTAGGGGTAACTGTAACAATATCACGCTCCAACAATTCCTCGGACTCCAATTGTAATACCTCCAGTTGTTCTTGGTAATCTGATTTGTGCCGATTACTTTCAAAAAGAAGGATAACCCTGTTTTTCCAAAGGTACTTATCCAGATTTTGGGCTTGGAGGAGCCCAATGGACAAGAACAGAAAAATCCATAGGTATTTCATTCAAGGAAGATATAAAAAAAGCCATCAGAATTCTGATGGCTTGGAATTTTTTAAATGAGTTCAGTTGTTTTTAGCTAATTGACGAAAAAATTTTCTTCATTTTTTCAGACTCTTCCTCCGCAAGGGTGGGATCCACCAGGATTCTACCACTGTGTTCATCCGTGATGATTTTTTTTCGGGAAGCAATTTCAACCTGGACTTGTGGGGGAATGGTAAAGAACGAACCACCAGAAGCTCCCCTTTCCACGGGTACTACGGCCAAACCGTTTTTAACACTGCTTCGTATTCTCTTATAGGCCTTCACCAATCTCTCCTCAATTTTTTCCTCGAATTCCTCAGATTTTTTCAATAGTGCGGACTCTTCCTTTTCCGTTTCGGACATAATGGCGTCCAACTCCCCTTTTTTGTGTTTTAGGTGCGTTTCCCTTTCCGTAAGGTTTCCCTTGGTTTGGGAAATCACCTCTTTTTTCTGTTCTATTTGTCCTTTGAACTCTTTTATGTGTTTTTCCGCCAGTTGGATTTCCAATTCCTGAAATTCCACCTCTTTGCTCAAGGAATTGAATTCCCTGCTGTTACGGACATTTTTTTGCTGCTCGTTGTATTTTTTAATTAACGCCTTGGACTCCTCAATAAGATTCTTTTTGGCAGTGATTTCAAAGTTTATGGTCTCTACATCTGACTTCAATTTGTCTATACGAGTCTTAAGTCCCAATACTTCGTCTTCCAAATCCTCAACTTCCAAGGGAAGTTCACCCCTTACATTTCGTATCTCGTCAACCCTGGAATCTATTAATTGAAGGTCATACAACGCCCTTAATTTTTCTTCCACGGTTATTTCTTTCTTTGTAGCCATAAATTAAAAATACTTGATGGGATTAGTAATACTTTCCGATAAAGTGACGGCAAAATTAGGAATTTTTTCCTTAAGAAAATCGACCAAAAGATTTTTTGTAAACTGCTCTGTTTCAAAGTGTCCAATATCGGCAATGACCAATTGGTCTTCTGCTTCAAAAAATTGATGGTATTTTATGTCCGAAGTAATGTACATATCGGCGCCAGCGTTTTTGGCCGCTTTTATGGCAAACGCTCCACTACCTCCCAAGACGGCCACCTTTTTTATCTTTTTACCCAGTAACTTACTATGTTTCACTACGGGTGTACCCATTTTTGCCTTTACGGATCGTAAAAAGTCCTCTTCTTCCATGGGTTTCTGTAAAGAGCCTATCATTCCCATACCGATATTCTGATTGCCATTATCCAAGGTTGAGACTTCATAGGCCACTTCTTCGTAAGGGTGATTTTTAAAGAGGGCATCCAATACATTTTGTTCCATAGCGGATCCAAAAGTGATGTTTACCTGTATTTCTTCCTCAAAATGGGTATTCCCTTTACTGCCAATTGTGGGATTACTATTCGCCCCGGGATTGAAACTCCCTATTCCTTCGGTGCTAAAGCTACAATTGCTATAATTTCCGATGTTGCCGGCGCCAGCTGCAAAAAGCGCATTTCTTAGGGTAGGCGCAGCATCCTTGGGTACATAAGTGGTCAACTTTTTTATGGTCCCTTTTTTGGGCATGAGGATTTTTGGGCTTTGAATGCCCAAAACCTCACATATTTTATGGTTAACGCCCAGGATACTGTTATCCAATGCGGTATGGGGGCTGAAAATAGCTATATTGTGGGTTATGGCTTTTATGACAACCCGTTCCACATAGGTTTTGCCCACCAGCTTTTTTAAACCTCCAAAAATAATGGGATGAAAACTGACCACGAGGTTGCAATTGTTCTGTAGCGCCTCATCAATTACTTCTTCCAAGGTGTCCAAAGTCACTAAAATCCCGGTAATTTTCGAATCCGGATTTCCTACCAATAACCCAACATTGTCAAAATCCTCCGCATAATGTAAGGGAGCCAATGTGTCCAACAGCTTTCCCACCTCTGCTACTGTCATATATCTGTTTTAATGTCCTAAGATAAAATATTATATTTTCGCTGGATGTGGTTTTTGCGCAAAATGGCTTGGCCTATTTCACTCATTTATGGCAGTGTGGTCCGTGTTAGAAATTGGCTTTATGATGTCCACTTTTTCAACTCCCGATCATTTGGTACTCCAACTTTGTGTGTGGGGAACCTAAGTGTTGGTGGCACGGGAAAGACCCCGATGATCGAGTTTTTGATCTCAAGGTTGCAGGATACGAAAAGGTTGGCGGTCCTGAGTAGGGGGTATAAACGAAAATCAAAAGGGTTCCAAATGGCCAATGCGGATTCAACGGTTGAATCAATCGGTGACGAACCTCTTCAAATACACAAAAAGTTCCCTAATGTAACGGTTGCGGTTGATGGGAATAGGTGCAATGGAATGGCATCTTTGGAAAAGCTTATAAAACCGGATTTGGTTCTTTTGGATGATGCTTTTCAGCATCGTAGGGTCACCCCGACTTTTTCCATCCTCTTGACCACCTATGCCAACCCAATATTCAAGGATTGGTATTTGCCAACTGGAAGTCTTAGGGATTCAAAATATGCAGCGGGTAGGGCAGAGGTGATCATTGTGACAAAATGTCCCCATATTTTGGACAAAAAAGAGATGGACTGGTTTGCAACGCGATTGCAAAAGCGGAAAAACCAAACCATATTGTTCGCTACGCTACGGTACGATCCTGTACTTTATGGCAAGGAATCAAGTATTAAGCTTAGTGATCTAAAGGATATGGAATTCACTTTGGTGACCGGAATTGCAACTCCCGACCCTTTGGTAAATCACCTTAAGGAAAACGATCTGGTGTTTGAACATCTTGAATTTAATGACCACCATTCTTTTAGTTCTTTGGAAATTGATAGGTTGTCCAAGAAGGGTTTGATCGTTACCACGGAAAAGGACTATACGAGATTGGAGGGAAAAATGGAAAACCTATATTTTGTTAGGATTGAACATCATTTCCTTGATCAAGGGGAAAAAAGGCTCATGCAACTCATAGATTCCGAGCTTACACTTTATCGCTAAGATTGGTTTTAAAAACGTTTTCACCTATTTTTTGATAAAAGACTTCCGGTTTAAAAGGTTTGGTCACCACGGCGTTACAACCTGCAGCATAAAATTCGTCCAAACTGTCTTCCATGGAAATTGCAGTAAGCGCAATAATTGGAATATCCGGATTGAATTTCCTGATTTGAACGGTTGCCTCGGTACCACTTATTCCCGGCATGTGGATATCCATTAAGATACAGGCATATTCGTTGTTCTTGGCCGCATCAATGGCTTCGTTACCATTGTTGGCAATATCACAGGTAATTCCTTTTTTGGCCAACATCTTCTTGGTAATGACCTGGTTTATTTTGTTGTCCTCAACAACCAATATATGTAATCCTTCAAACTCAAAATCCTCAACGGTCAGTTCAAAAGGAATCTCATCCAGGGAAGCGGTCTCGTCCACTTTTAGATCCAATTCAAAATAAAACGTGCTTCCTTCGCCAAGTTTACTTTTTAAGTGAATGCTACTTTTAAAGAGCCCCAAAAGACTTTTTACAATGGTCAGTCCTAGACCAGTGCCCCCATATTCGCGATTTATTTGTATGGAGCCCTGTTCAAAACTGTCAAAAATGTTTTTCTGCTGCTGTTCGGATATGCCTATTCCGTTATCGGAAACTTCAAAATGTATTGTGGCATTGTCCTCACTTCTCTCCTTTAATCTTGCCAGGACGCTCACTTGCCCCCCTTTGGTAAATTTTAGTGCATTGCCGACCAGATTCATGAAAACCTGGGAAATCTTTAGGGGGTCGCCCAAAAGGTTTAAAGGGATATTATTGTCATAATCCAGCACTACCTTAATATCATTTTCCTTGGCATTTTGCTGTAAAGAGTCAATAACGTCGGTAAGTACTTTTTTAAGTTTGAATTCAATATTCAAAGGTTCCAGTTTATCAGCGTCGATTTTATTGATCTGCAATATGTCGTTGATGAAATTCAGCAGGTAGTCTCCGGAGAACTTAAGGGATTTTAAGTGCTCTTTTTGATGTTCTGCGGGGTTTTCATCCAACAAAAGATGGGTTAGGCCGGTCACTGCGTAAAGTGGCGTTCTCAACTCGTGGGTAACGGTGGAGAGAAAGTTACTTTTGGCTTCCATGGCGGATACTGCTGCATCCCTGGCCTGCTCCAACTCCGTATTTTTGGTTTGGAGGAGGTCATTGGTCTTGAGTTTTATTTGATTGTTTCTATACAGGGAAACTGCCAAAATGGAAATAATGGTCAAAAACGCAGAGGTCAGGATTGCCGTGATTTCCGAACGGTTGGCCGAAGCACTGAGCTCCTCATTTTTTGCCTGTAGGTCGCCTATGGTCTTGGATTGTTGATCGAACCTTATTTTATTGGCCGTTTTTGCTTCCAACTTTACCTTTTCGATACCGAATAGGGAATCCTTGATCTGTGTTAGGTTTTTGTTGTAACCGAGGGATTTTTCATAATCCCCTATTTTTTCATAAGTCCGGGCAAGAAAATCATTGGCCGTTAAAACCTCTCGAAAGAAACTGTTCTGTTGGGCCAATTGTAGGGCAGATTCGGCATGTTTGGCACTGTCGCCATATTTACCCTGTTTGTCATACATGGTAGCGAGACCTAAATTCGCCAGAGTGGCCAGATATGCCCTTTCAAATTCATCCGAGTTGACCAAAAGCGCATAATAGTTGGTAGAGGCGTTGTCGAATTTTTCAATATTCAAAAAGATATTGGCTTCGGCAAGAAGCATATTGTTGAGAAGATTCTTGTCATTGGTCAATTTTTTGGCTTCGTCCAGAAGGCTCAATGCCTGGAAGTTGTTTCCGGAGCGATATAAGAGTGTACCATCAATAAACTTATGGACCGCTTCGCCATAAGGATATTCGATATCCTTTAATAAAACTCCTGCCCGGTCCCAATAAAAAATGGTGGTTTCCCTATTGTCCAATTCCAAGTAAAGAAGTGCCATTTTGTGGAAAGTGTCCAACAGGGCTTTAATGTCCTCCTTTTCTTCAGATAGCTTTGCCGCTTTGTCCAAAGCCTCCATGGCCATGGAAATCTTGTTCTGATGCCTAAATGTCAATGCTTGCCCATAATAGTATTCCAAGGAGTCCTTAGAACCAATACTTCCCTGTGCCATTATCCAAGGTGCGGACAAAAGCATTACGAAAACATACACAGAGATAATACTGGTCTTGTGAAAATGCTTCAACATTAAACGTATTTGTTCCTTATAAGCAATGATATTATATCAATTAATCTTGAACAGTATCCAGTTTCATTGTCGTACCATCCTATGACTTTTACCATTTTACCAATTACGGAAGTCATCTGGGAATCAAACGTACAAGAATAGCAACTATTGTTTATATCAACGGAAACTATGGGTTCTTCACAATAGAAAAGTACGTTTTTTAGGTCACTTTGTGAAATTTGGCTAAAAGCATGGTTGATTTCCGAAATTGAGATTTCCCTTTGAACATTGAAAGTAATGTCTGTCAACGAACCATTGGGAACGGGAACCCGAATACCACAACCTCCTATTACATTGGATAAATCCGGAAATATTTTGGTCAGTGCCTTGGCCGCTCCGGTGGTGGTGGGTATTATGGACTGACTGGCCGCCCGGGCCCTGCGTAAATCCTTATGCGGTTGGTCATGTAAACTCTGATCCGAGGTGTATGAATGTACAGTGGTGATATACGCTTGATCAATACCACATAGTTCTTTGATCACTTTGATCATGGGTGCGGCATTGTTCGTAGTACATGAAGCATTGGAAATTATGGAATCCTCCGATTCCAATAGGTGCTCATTTACGCCATAAACGATCATTTTTATGGAATCGTCCAAAGGCGGCACGGACAGTATAACCTTTTTTGCCCCGTTCTTGAGATGAAATTCCAACTCCTCCCTTGTTTTAAATTTCCCGGACGCCTCCACAACAATATCAACATCATGATCGGACCAGGGGATTTCCCTGGGGTGGGTACCGTTGAGTACGGGGATAGGGTTTCCCTGGAACAAAATGGAATTGCCCACTGGCTTGATTTCCGAAGAAAAAATGCCATGGATGCTATCGTACTTCAGCAAGTGGGAAAGCGTATGGGCGTCGGCAATGTCATTAATGACCACAACTTGTATCTGTGGATGATTTGCCAAAAGGCGGAATAAGGTCCTGCCAATCCTTCCAAAACCATTAATGCCAATGTTGACCTTCTTCATAGGCGGTCATTGAGAATGGGAAAAATTAATGGATGTGTTTGTGCGCTTTGTAGGAAGAGCGTACCAAAGCACCGCTTTCTACGTGTCTAAAGCCCATTTTCAATCCAATTTCCCTATATTTTTGGAATTGCTCCGGAAGAATGAATTCTTTAACGGGCAAGTGCTTTTTTGAAGGTTGAAGGTATTGCCCTATTGTGACGATATCCACATTTGCCTTTCGCAGATCTTCCATGGTTTCCAGAACCTCTTCCTCCATTTCCCCCAATCCCAGCATGATACCGGATTTGGTGCGTTTTGCCCCGTGTTCCTTCAGGTATTTGAGGACATCAAGACTTCTTTCATATTTTGCCTGGATGCGAACTTCACGGGTCAATCGTTTTACCGTTTCCATATTATGGGAAATCACCTCTGGTGCTACGTCCAAAATTCGATCTAAATGGGTTTTTATTCCTTGGAAATCGGGAATTAAGGTCTCCAGTGTGGTTTCGGGGTTCATCCTTCGGACGGCTTTTACCGTCTCCGACCAAATAATGGAACCCATATCCTTAAGATCATCCCGGTCCACGGAGGTAAGTACGGCATGTTTAATTTGCATGATCTTTATGGAACGGGCCACTTTTTCCGGTTCTTCCCAATCCACACTTTCCGGTCTTCCCGTCTTTACCCCACAAAAACCACAGGAACGCGTACAGATGTTCCCCAGAATCATAAAAGTGGCCGTACCCTCACCCCAGCATTCGCCCATGTTGGGACAACTGCCCGAAGTGCATATGGTATGGAGGTCATATTTATCCACCAAACCCCTCAACTGGGTATATTTTTTACCTGTTGGAAGCTTTACCCTTAGCCATTTTGGCTTGCTTTTACTCTGGGGAATAACATGTTCGGCTACGGCTTGAGACATAACATTTTTTTAGCTTACAAATATACAAAATGGTATTCTTAGGTCAGTTTTCCCGATGCTTCTTATTGGCGATGATGGCCGCCAGGAGTTTCTTGGCCCTTAAAAGCTTTACTTTAACATTGTTTATGGGCTCTCCCAGTTCATTGGCGATTTCCGCATAGGTCATTTCATTGAAATAACGCAGGTTAATGACCTTTTGGTAGTTGGGCTTTAACTTTTTGATGTCCGAGAGCAGGGAGGCTAAATTTTGCTCTATGATCAATGCATCTTCCACAGTAGGGGTTTCATCCAGAACCGAATTGATTTCTTCAGATTTATGCAATTCCTTGCCATCCAGAATATTTCTCTTTCTTTTTCGGATTAAATCGACATGAATGTTTTTTGAAATGGTAATGAGCCAAGTGCTGAATTCATAGGTATCGTCATAGGTATGTATCTTATCAAAGGCCTTGGCAAAGGTCTGTATTGAAATATCCTCGGCATCATTTTCGTTTTTGGTCCTCAATAACTGAAATCCATAAACATCGTTCCAAAAGCGGTCCAAAAGTTGGCTAAAGGCAATCTGGTTGCCCGATTTTGCCTTGGCAATGGTTTCTAGTAAATCAACCGGTTTGTTCAAATGAATTGTGACTTACATCCAAGATTTTAGTTTTGAACGACTGTGTCCTTTTTGCAGTCCTGTTCGTCTGGAAGCTTTCCGCAAAAACCGCATGCTTCCCCTTCTTTGTTAAGGAAAGGGCTTTGGCTCGCACAGGTACCCGCGAACCTTCCGTCCCTTTTTGACCATATCTTTATAGCTATCCCAGAAAATGCCAGGGCCAATAGCCCCACGGTAAGCAGTACTAATTTCATCGCTAAAATTTGGACAAAGGTACAAAACGACCAAAGAAGTGCGTAGGTAATTAAGACTTCTTTAGCCTATCAATACGTGATATTGGCCACAATATTTTTAACAGTAGGGGTGTCGTTACCGCCCTTGGGTTCAATGGTTATATATCCAATAGCTTTATCCGCATAGGGAAGTGCCAATAACTTTTCCTTGTTCTCAAAGTTTTTGATAACCCCAAGGTTGACCAACTCCCCGTTCACCTCGGCCCACATTTGGAAGCATTGATCCTCTGGCAGTTGCGGTAAATTGCTAACATTGATATAGGAAAGCTTTTTTACGGGATTTATGTAGGTTATTGCCTTTAATTCCTTTGCTTTTTTGTTCCCATTGACCGTAAACTTTTTGGTATTGGGGTTGTTGAGCACAATATATTGGTTTCTTAAGTCCTCCAACTGCACCTTCATATCCATCTCCAAATCCTTTATTTTATTGTTCACAATGGAGTTTCTCTCCTGAAGGTCCAGATTTTGGTTATAGAAGAAATAGGACGAACCGGCAAAAATCAATGCAGCGATACTTGCGGCGATGGCATATCTATAAAACTTACTGCCCTTGCGTTTTTCTTGACGTATTTTACCTAAAATAAGCTCTTTTAGGCCCTCAGGGGCCTTTAGGGCGTGCAATTTTGCAAAAGATTCCAAGTTTTCCTGCAACTCATTATAGGAATCCCGGACCTCGGGATACATGGCTATGTAACGCTCCACCTGAAGTGTTTCCTCCGTGGAAGTGTCCCCAAGTAGATATTTCTCCAAAAGGTCACTATCTAAAAATATGCGTATTTTTTCCTTCATACCATTAAATTTAAAGCCAGCAGTAGCGCAATCGTTCCATAAATCTTTCGCATTTCGCGAAGTCCTATCTTAAGTCTCGATTTTATGGTCCCCAAAGGAATGTCCAACTCGTCACTGGCCTCTTGTTGGGTCATACCCTCAAAAAAAAGGGCCTCCAGGACAATCCTATATTTAGGTTCCAGCCTGCCCAAGTTTTTCTTTACGTCTATAAACTCTGGCCTAATGCTCTGCTCACCTAGATTATATACGTCAGAAACATCCATTTGGATTTCCTTATCGGATTTTGTGTTGATGCTTCTTAATTTATCAATCGCCGTATTTCTGGTGATTCGAAATAGCCATGTGAACAATTTGGCCTTGGTGGAATCATACGAATCCGACTTTTTCCAAATCTTTACAAAGCTTTCCTGAACTACATCCTGTGCCAAATCTTCGTCCTTTACCACTTTATAGGCAACTCCATAAAGGGTGTCCGCATAATTGTCATAGAGCAGGGAAATGGCCTTTTCATTCCGTTCCTGCAGTAATTCCACAATATGTTTTTCAAGTAGTGTGCTCATAATTTGGATGTCAGTCCAGGGAAAATGTTATTGGAAAAATCCAAATCATCATTTTGTCCGTATATCCAATAACGCTAAAGTATAAAATTGATTATAACGGAAGCCTTCAAGATTGAAGTTAAGTTTACAACATAAATAAGTTTGGTTAGTTTGGTTTGGTATAACCCCGGTTTTCAACTTTGAGACCGGGGTTATTTTATGATATTCACTTCTGGAAATAACCGTATACCAAATTTTGTTGCCACGGTTTTTTGAACTTTTTCGGCCAGCTCCAGAATTTCCACTCCTCTGGCATTTCCATAGTTTACCAATACCAAAGCCTGTTTTTCATGAACTCCTGCGTCACCAAAGCGTTTTCCTTTAAATCCACATTGCTCAATGAGCCAACCTGTAGGGATTTTGTAGGTGTCGTCATCCATTTTATAGAATGGGACATTTGGATGTTTTTTTTGAAGCTTTTCAAAGGTCTTTTTTGAAACTACAGGGTTTTTGAAGAAACTTCCACTATTTCCTATTTCTTTGGGATCTGGAAGCTTTTTGCTGCGTATGGAAACCACTGCGTTGGAAATGTCCCTAATGGTCGGTGTTACTACGTTCATTTGTTTAAGCTCATCCTCAATGGCACCATAAAAGGTATGCAACTTATGATTTGCCTTGGTCAATTTTAACATGACCGAAGTAATGATGTACTTCCCTTTTGCCTTGTTTTTAAAGATGGAATCGCGATACCCAAACTGGCAATCCTCTTTGGAAAACGCCTGCAGTTCCTGATTTTGAACGTTCATGGCCTCGCATCCTACGAACACGTCCTTTAATTCCACGCCATAAGCGCCTATGTTCTGGATTGGTGCGGTACCCGTATTGCCCGGAATCAATGACAGGTTTTCCAGGCCTCCATAGTCATGGTCCAAGGTCCAAAGGACCAGATCGTGCCAATTTTCGCCTGCCATTATTTTTATGGTTACCGTTTCCTGGTCCTCTTCAACAATACGTATCCCTTTAAGATTGATATGCATGACAAGTGCCTCAATGTCCTTGGTGAGCAACATATTGCTACCACCGCTAATGATAAATTTGTCGGGATAGGCAGAAAGTTGCAGAAGTCTTTGAAGTTGTGCCAAACCAGTGACTTCCACAAAATGTTTGGCAATAACATCAATACCAAAAGTATTGTAGGGTTTAAGTGAAATATTGTCTTTAATTTCCACTTTCAGCGTATTGTTTCAAGCCTTCCTTAAGAATATGTACAGCACGTTTTAGGACTTCGTTTTTCAATACGTAGGCAATTCTAATCTGATTTTTTCCAAGTTCCGGGGTAGCATAAAAACCTCCGGCCGGGGCCACCATGACGGTTTCCCCCTCAATTTCAAATTCTTCCAGAAGCCATTGGGCAAAATGGTCGGCATCCGCTATGGGAAGCTCGGCAACACAGTAAAAGGCACCGCTGGGCCTGGCTATTTTTATGCCAGCTATCTTTTCCAGTTCGGAGACCAGGACATCCCTTCTGGAAACGTATTCCTGTTTTACCTCATCGAAATAGGACTGGGGGGTGCCCAAGGCGGCCTCACTGGCAATTTGTGCCAGGGTGGGAGGGGACAGTCTTGCTTGGGCAAACTTCAGCACGGATTCAATGACCGATGGATTTTTTGAAACGACACAACCAATACGTGCCCCACACATGCTATACCTTTTTGAGACGGAATCCACCACTATGGCATGTTGTTCCAATCCTGGTTCCCTAAGTATGGAATGGTGCTGTTTATCATCATAAGCGAATTCCCGATATACTTCGTCGGCAACCAAAAACAAATCATGTTTTTTGACCAATTTAGCCAATTGTGCTATTTCATGATGGGTATAAAGATATCCCGTTGGATTTCCTGGATTACAAATTAGAATGGCCTTGGTGCGTGGCGTAATACTCTTTTCGAATTCTGAAATGGGCGGAAGCGCAAAATTGGATGCTATTGAAGAAGCGATGGGAACTACATTCACCCCATTTGCCTGGGCAAAACCATTATAATTGGCGTAGAAAGGTTCTGGAATTATGATTTCATCCCCATTGTCCAAAATGGTTCCCATGGTAAAGGACAGTGCTTCTGAACCACCTGTGGTCACAATAATTTCGGAAGCGGATATGTGGATTCCGTGTTTGGCATAATAGTCGGCAATTTTATCACGGTATGCTTCCGAACCCTCCGTACGGCTATAGGCCAATACCTCTATATCCATATTCTTAACCGCGTCCAAGGCTGCTCTTGGGGTTTTGATGTCCGGTTGTCCAATGTTTAAATGGATTACCTTAATGCCCCTTTTTTTGGCTGCTTCAGCATAGGGAACCAGCTTTCTTATGGGCGATGCGGGCATGTTTTGACCTTTCGAGGAAATCTTTGGCATGGAAACTATTTTTGACAAAAATGGTGAAAGTAGCCATAGAAAACAACCCAACCAATGGGTAATCTACCTCTAAAGCGAATGTTAAACTGATGGGATTCACACGAATTATTCACTATCTTTAAGAAAGTCAATCATCTCTAAACTAACAGTTTGAATAAACAGATACGATATTTGCTCCTTCTTGCCCTTGCGATTTCCTCGTTTGGTTTTGGCCAACGTTTCCATATCACGAACAAAAAAAAGTTTGAAAAAGTAAAGTTTGAATTGATCAATAACCTGATGGTGGTCCCAGTGGAATTGAACGGTTCAAAACTGAAATTCATTTTGGATACGGGGGTCAGCAGTCCCATTCTTTTCAACCTTACCTCCCAAGATTCCATACAGGTCAACCAAGTTTCCCAAATCTTGTTGAGGGGCTTGGGTGATGGGGAACCTATCGAAGCCCTTAAGTCCACTAGAAATAAGTTTAAAGTCGGTGGTGCCGTCTCCCATAATCAAATGCTCTATGTGGTGCTTGACAAGGATTTGAATTTTTCGACCTCATTGGGCATTCCCATCCACGGTATTATTGGGTACGATGTTTTTAAGGATTTCGTGGTTGAGGTCAATTATGCAAAACGACATTTGAAGTTGTACAATCCTGAGGATTACCAATACAAGGACTCCAAAAAAATTGAAACCATCCCATTGATAGTAGATGGAAAAAAAGCATTTGTAGATGGCGCAATAACACGTGAGGATGATACCGAAATACCTGTAAAATTATTGGTGGACACCGGAAGTAGTGATGCCCTTTGGTTGTTCCATGATCCCGAAAAAGGGTTGGAAATTCCCAATCAGAATTATGAGGATTTTCTGGGCAAGGGATTAAATGGTAATATTTTTGGAAAGCGTACCAAACTTAAAGGTATGCGTATTGGTAGCTTTCAGTTCAATGAAGCCAAGGTGGCCTTCCCTTATAAGGAGTCTTTTTATGCCATTAAGAATTTAGGGAACAGAAACGGTAGTGTTGGTGGAGAGGTCCTAAAGCGCTTCAACATTATATTTGATTATCCCAACAATAAGTTGTCCCTGAGCAAAAATTCCAATTTCAATGCGCCTTTTCAGTACAATCTGGCAGGGATAGACCTCCAGCATAATGGCGTACGTTATATCTCGGAAAGTATTACCGATCCCAGGGGTGTGGTCAAAACCGAACATAGTAAGAATTCACTTGGAAACGTACAGATCATTCTTGGAAACAGCACACGATTAAGCCTGGTTCCCGAAATCGTGGTCTCCAGTATTCGCGCAGGGAGTCCTGCGGCGGAAGCGGGATTAAAGGAAGGTGATGTTATTTTGGCCGTAAACGGTAAAAGAATACACAACTATAAGCTCCAGGAAATACTGCAAATGTTGAACCAACGGGAAGGAAAAAGGGTACGTGTACTTATTGAACGTTACAATAGGGATATTCTTTACTCCTTTGTATTGAAAGATCTGTTCAAAACAAAAAAGCCCTGATAATCAAATCAAGGCTTTTTTAAAGTCAATTTGTTAAGGAAACTATTTCGCCCCTTCGGATTTAACGGTCCCTTTTATTTTTAAAACTTTTGTTGGCGTATCCGCGTTGGAAATTACGGTTATCGCTTTGCGGATGGGGCCTACACGATTGGTATCATATTTAACTTGAATCTCCCCGGTTTTTCCTGGCATAATAGGTTCTTCGGGTTTTTTGGGAATGGTACATCCACAGCTGGACTTCACATCGCTAATGACCAACGGGGCATCACCGTTGTTGGTAAATTCAAACACGCGGACACCATCACTTCCTTTTTCAATTTCGCCGTAGTCAATGGTTTCGTTCTTGAATTCAATCTTCGCTGTCTTTTCTTGGGCACTAAGGCTTAAGGTAAAGAGCCCTACAAACAATAAAAGTATTCCTCTTTTCATTTTTTTAGTATTTGGGTAAGTTCAAAAGTAGGTCATTTCAACCTAGATCCAAAATTCTTTTTGTAATGTAATAACGTTACTTATTTTTGTTTCGTATTCATTGGGTTGGTAATTCATGAAAGCTTAATACAATATGAATCAATGGCTTTCGAAAATATACCAATCCTTTCTTGTTTTGACAAAAACCATACCACTATATGGAGATACCATCCAAATACGAGCCCAAAAAAGTTGAGGAACATTGGTGCCAATACTGGGAAAAAAACGATTTTTTCACCTCAAAACCGGATGATAGGGAACCCTACACCATTGTAATTCCCCCTCCCAATGTTACCGGGGTACTCCATATGGGGCACATGTTGAACAATACCATTCAAGATGTTTTAATACGGAAAGCCCGATTGGAAGGAAAGAATGCCTGTTGGGTACCTGGTATGGACCATGCTTCCATAGCTACGGAAGCAAAGGTAGTTGCAAAACTTAAGGAAGAAGGGATTTCCAAGGCCGAAATTTCAAGGGAAACGTTCATAAAGCATGCTTGGGACTGGACCGATCAATATGGAGGGGTCATTTTAAAGCAACTTCGAAAGTTAGGTGCTTCCTGTGATTGGAAACGTACAAAATTTACAATGGACGACGACATGTCGGCCTCCGTCATCAAGGTTTTTGTGGATTTGTACAATAAAGATCTGATTTACAAGGGAAATCGAATGGTCAACTGGGATCCCGAAGCAAAAACCACCCTTTCGGATGAAGAGGTCATTTATGAGGAACGGCAAGGGCATCTGTATTACATCACCTATCCTATTGAAGGCTCGGACCAAAAAGTAACCATTGCGACCACCCGGCCGGAAACCATTTTGGGGGATACGGCCATTTGTATCCATCCCAATGACGAGAGATACCATCACCTTAAAGGCAAAAACGCCATTGTGCCCATTTGCAATCGTGTAATTCCAATCATCACGGATGAATACGTTGACTTGGAATTTGGAACGGGCTGTTTAAAAGTTACTCCTGCCCATGATGAAAACGATAAGAATCTTGGCGAGAAACATGGCCTGGAAATCATAGATATCTTTAATGATGACGCCACTTTAAATTCCTATGGGCTGCATTATGAAGGTAAAGATCGATTTGTGGTCCGAAAAGAAATTACCAAAGAATTGGAAGAAAAGGGCTTTTTGGTCAAAACTGAGCCGTATACCAATAAGGTGGGCACTTCTGAACGAACAAAAGCGGTTATAGAACCTCGACTTTCCGATCAATGGTTTTTGAAGATGGAAGATTTGGCCAAGCCTGCCTTGAAAGCTGTGATGGAAACTGGCGAGGTTAAACTCTTCCCCGATAAATTTAAAAACACCTATCGTCACTGGATGGAGAACATTAGGGATTGGAACATCTCCCGTCAGTTATGGTGGGGACAGCAGATTCCAGCCTATTATTATGGCGATGGACAAAACGATTTTGTCGTTGCGGAGACAAAGGCGCGGGCTTTTGAGCTTGCCAAATCCAAAAGACCGGATATCCAGGAATCCGATTTGAAACAGGACCCGGACGTCCTGGATACTTGGTTTTCATCGTGGTTGTGGCCTATCAGTGTTTTTGGGGGCATTTTGGAACCGGACAATCCCGAAGTGAATTACTACTATCCTACCAATGATTTGGTCACTGCCCCGGATATCCTGTTTTTCTGGGTAGCGCGAATGATTGTGGCAGGATACGAATTTAGAGGGGAACGCCCGTATGAAAATGTCTATTTAACGGGATTGGTCAGGGACAAACAACGCCGAAAAATGTCCAAATCCTTGGGAAATTCACCAGATGCCCTACAATTGATTGAAAATTTTGGTGCAGATGGTGTTCGTGTAGGACTTTTGTTGAGTTCTGCCGCAGGTAATGATTTGTTATTTGATGAAAATCTTTGCCAGCAAGGGGCCAATTTCGCCAATAAAATCTGGAATGCCTTCAGATTGGTCAAAGGGTGGGAAGTGGCCGATATGGACCAGCCCCAGGCAGCTAAAATAGGTTTGAAGTGGTATACCGCACGTTTTCAGCAAGTATTGGCCGAAGTTGAAGACCATTTTGGCAAGTATCGTATTTCAGATGCCCTAATGTCCATGTACAAACTTGTTTGGGAGGATTTCTGCTCTTGGCTATTGGAAATTGTTAAACCAGCCTACCAACAGCCTATTGATAGGAAGACCCTGGACATGGTCATTGCACTTTTTGAGCAGAACCTAAAGTTGTTGCACCCATTCATGCCATTTTTGACGGAAGAAGTATGGCAACATATGAAGGAGCGCAGTGTTGAAGAGGCCCTTTGTATTGCGGATTGGCCAAAGAAACTCGAATCCGATAAAAAGATCATTGAACAATTTGATTATGCCAAAGAAGTAATCGTAGGTATACGAACCATTCGCAAGGAAAAAAATATTCCCAATAAAGATGCCCTGAAATTGATGGAACTGACAACTTCGGATACTTCCGGAAAACTGGATGCCATCGTTAGAAAACTGGGAAATATTGAAGAAATTGAAACTGTGGGCCACACTGTGGATGGTGCTTTGAGCTTTCGGGTAAGAAGTAACGAGTACTTCATACCCATTTCCGGGGCCATTGATGTAGAAGCGGAGATTCAAAAGATCAATGAAGAGCTTAAGTATACCCGTGGATTTTTACAATCGGTTCAAAAAAAGCTTTCCAATAAGCGTTTTGTGGACAACGCCCCTCCACAAGTGGTGGAACTGGAACGTAAAAAAGCCGCCGATGCTACGGCCAAAATAAGCACTTTGGAGAAGAGTTTGGCAAGTTTATCTTGAGCCAACCAAAAGGTTAGGGGCAAATACGTCCAAAAACGGTCAAATAATGCTATTTTAGGGAACAGCTAATTCTTCTAAAATGAAATTGACCTTTACCTTTTACTTCCTTTTTTTCATGGGTTTAATGCACGCCCAACGGGATTTTAGCAAAGTTGAGATTACTTCGGAAAAACTCTCGGACAATATCCATGTGCTCTTTGGTTCCGGTGGCAATATCGGTTTGGCCATTGGGGAAGCGCATGCCTATGTCATTGATGATCAATTTGGCCCGTTGACCGATAAAATCCTTGCCCATATCAAAAGCATCACGGCGAAACCTGTAAAATTTGTGCTAAATACCCATTGGCATGGAGATCATACGGGAGGTAATGGAAATATGGCCAAGCAGGGGGCATTGATCATTGCCCATGACAATGTTCGAAAACGGATGTCCTCCAAACAAGATAGGGGGGGTGGACGTATTTCGGAACCCTCACCGGAAGATGCCCTTCCGGTTATCACCTTTAACGATAAAATGACGCTCCATTTGGGGAATGGGAAAACCATGTATGCCATGCACGTCAACGATGCCCACACCGATGGGGACTCCTATTATTATTTCCCGGAAGATAATGTACTGCACATGGGAGACAACTTTTTTGAAGGTCGCTATCCCTATATCGATTTAAATTCCGGTGGTGATATTGACGGCCTGATCAGTAATGTGAGTATGGTATTGGGAATGGTGGACGAGGAAACCAAAATTATTCCAGGGCATGGAAAAGTGGCCGGTAAGAATGATTTGGAAAGCTATAAAAATGTGTTGACCGCTTTGAGGGAGCGGATAATAAAAGCACGAAATGATGGAAATTCCTTGGAAGAGACCCAAAAAATGGGTCTTTCAAAGGAATGGGACGCCACCCATGGAACTGGATTCATTGGTCCGGATAGGATTGTGGAGTTTATCTATAAATCGGCGGATTAATAGGTATATGGGGCAATTGGCACATTTGATTCAAGGAAGTCCTATTCACTTTTAAACCCCAGGATTCCTTTTCAACCAATTTCTTGTCTTATTTTGTATAAGGTATTGCTTCATTTGTGGCATCAATGGGAAACATTGTTGCTATGAAGAAGCGGGTAAGTGTCAACATAATGGCCTTACCCGTTTTTAAAGAATTGATACAGTGCGGACACAGGTAAAGCTCAAAATAGTTTTGTATGGATTGATGGCAATTGTCTTCTTGTGCGCTGTCTATGTCTATTATGAAATCCAAAAGCCTGCCCAAGTTCAAGTTTCCACTTTGGAAAAGGCAACCATACTCAACACCGATGATTTAATAGGAATGTTTCAAAGCGACGAAAGTTACGCCACCGCTACACTAGTGGAAAAAGTAATTGAAGTCAAAGGAGTAATCCAAGGGATTTCCTTTCTGAACAATAGGCATACCATACTACTAAAAAGTAAAAATTCAACCAAAAGTTTTGTTATGTGTGACATGTCCCCCCAAGGGTTATATATAGAAAACCTTGCCGTTGGGGATACCATAACCTTGAGGGGTATCTGTAAGGGATACCTGCTAGATGTAATAATGTTAAATTGCGTACCGATCAATGAAAAACCAAAAGAATAGCACACTGGTTCTCATTTTATTGCTGCATTTGGGCCTATACGGTCAGTATAGCGGCAACCTTATATGCAGACAGGGAAAGGTCTCCTTCTTTTCGTATACGGCCGTTGAAAATATAGAAGCGACCAACAATCAAGTTGTCAGCATTGTGGATGAAAACAGTGGGGAAATTGCTGTGCAAATGCTTATGCGCGCCTTTGTATTTAAAAAGGCCCTAATGGAAGAGCATTTCAATGAGAGCTATGTGGAATCCGATACCTATCCAAAACTGACATTTTCAGGAAAAATCAATGACTTTGATGGCGTTTGGGAGACGACCGCCCCTAAATTTGTGGATGGTATTATGGATTTTCATGGTGTCCAGAAAACGATCGCGCTAAAGATCAGTATTGAAAATGAAAACAATAACTTGGTACTTTCCGGTGATTTCAATGTTTCCATAGATGATTTCGACATTAAAGTACCACCGTTGTTGGTCCCGAATATTTCCAAAGAGATACAAGTTATGTTCCGATTTGAATATGTGCCCTATGAAGAGTAAACCATTGTTTTTAGTACCCTTTTGTCTGACATTCTTTTTTATGGTTGGGGTCAATGGCCAGGAATTATTGGATATTTTGGAAAAGGAATCCCCCAAAATGCCCATATATACCCAAGCGATTTTTAAAACCAACAGGGTGGTCCTGACACAGTCCGTGGAAACACGTAAAAAGGGCACCTTGGAATTCATCTTGGGTACCAGATATTGGAATATCCCCAATAACGATAACAGCCAAAGTTTTGCTGCTGATAAGTTTTCTGGACATTTTGGCATGCAATATGCACTTTCGGATAGATTTACCTTTGGGGGGGGAATTACTTCCTATGATGGAATTTTGAATGGTTTTGCAAAGTACCGTCTGGTACGGCAACGACAAGATAAAAACGTTCCTATTGGAATTACCCTGGTACAGGGGGCCTCTTATTTCAGCAGGGATTTCCTTCGTTATAGTCTACCCCTAAATTCTTCGGAACGATTGTCCTATGTAACCCAGGCGATCATTGCCAGGAAATTTGATAGGAATTTTTCTTTTCAAGTATCACCTACCTACATACATTCGGGAAGTGGTCAACCGGTATCCGACCAGAAGGATTTGTTTCTTATGGGATTTGGGGCCAGGTACAAATTGGGTAACCATGTATCCTTGGCTTCGGAATATGGATATCTATTCGGAAGGAACGAGGGTGAGGAAGGTTTCAATTTGTTTTCTTTGGGAGTAAATTGGGAGGTTGGTGATTTGATCATGCAGTTTTCCATGTCAAACGCCAAAAGCTTTGATGACATTTCGAGCTATCTTTTCAATCCAAATAACTTTCACTTTCGGCCCGGGGGATTACATATTGGTGTCAATGCCACCTATGTGTTACACTTGAAAAAACGAAATCCCGAAAGCTTAAAAAAGTAAGGTCCTTACAGATTTAACCATTGTTTGAATTCCGCGGCCTTATTTTTGCCGATAATGATATCGACTTCGGAATTGGGACTGACCACTATTTTTAATTGGTTATTGCCATACCGGATGATTTTTTCAATTGCCGAAATGGCGATAATGAACTGTCTATTGGCCCGGTAGAAAAAGCTGGAATCCAATCCTGAATACAATTCGTCCAAACTGGAATTGGTGGTTGATTTCTTTCCATTGAAATCCACGACATAAGTAATTGTATTTTCCGTATAGATATAGGCAATTTCCTCTATGGCAATGGACAACAGTTCGTTCCTTAAATAGGTCAGGATTCTTTTTTTACCGGTTTCCTTGGCAGTAGTTTTTTCCTTTGTACGCTGTTGGGAATCCAATTGCCTTTGCATGGACAGGTTTTCACTGACCCTTTTTTGATACTCACCCAAATCACTGTTTAATTTTGCCAGGCCAATGACCTCGGTTTCCAAAGCTTCATTTTTACGTTCCAATTGTTTCTCGTATAAACTTCCGATCAGCCGAACCGTAATTACACTGCTCAGGACAATAACAAAGCCCATGATGCTAAAAATGGTATAAAATCGATTCCTGATATTTTTCAATCGTGAGGCAATTTTTCCGGTGTTGGCATAGGCAGCTACAATCCAATCGGAATTCGGTACGGGGGTCAAGGATAGGATTTCCTTTTGGTTGGATGTGGGATTGTTGGTGATCAATTCGTAAAAATCCGAAGGATTTATTTCGCTGTTCATGGTGAAGCCTTCGGACGTTTCTTTGGAAATTGAAGTACCCACAAGGGTGATGTCCGGATAGCAGACCCTATTGCCGGACCAATCCATAATGCTCACAAAACTAGTACCATTGTGGGTGTTTTGAATGCTTTGCTGTACCTGCTCCCTTATTTTTTCCTTGGATATTTCAGCTTCAAAAAGGCTCCCCACCAATAAAGCCACTTCCTTGGCCTCCCTTTTACTGGACATTAATTTGGTATCCAGCATTTGTTCAGCACTCAACTGAACAAAATACTTTGCTGCCACACCACCTATGAGCACAAATAAAATGGTAATCGCCAAAAAGGTATAGAGGTAAAGTCTGTCTTTTCGCATAGATGGATGTATTCCCGATAGTGGGGTTATTGGATACCTGTAAATATAGTTATCCCTATTGGTTTTTAAAGAAATTGCAAAACCTATATACAACCTCGCATGGTTGGCTTTTCCAAAACCCATTCCAGGATATCCCTCATAAATACTGGACCTTAAGGTTTATGGGATAATTCCGTTTTAAACCTCATAATTCCGTTTCACCCACTTTTAATAGGGAAGGGGCCCGTTTCCTGGGTTCATTTGTACCATCAACAAATTCAAATCTAAAATATAGTATTATGAAAAAGAATTTTTTAAAAATGGCTGCGCTGTCCTTTTTTGCGCTGGCATGTTCCGACGATGACACGGATGGTCCCGTAGTAAATCCACCCGATAATGGAGGAGGGACTGCAGGTAAGGCATCCTTTGTACTCAATGAGGTGGAATACCTGGGGGACCGGGTTGAAATTTTTAACAATGGTGATGCTGCGGGTGACCTTAGTGGCTATTGGTTGTGTTTAGGCCCAGGGCAGTATGCGCAAATTGGTACTATTACCACAGAGGGTAATGTTAACTTGGCCGCAGGGGAATACCTTACGATATTTTTTGAAATGCCACAGGAGCAGGGCGGCATAGGCTTGTACTCCAGTAACGAATTCACTAGTTCGGAAGCGTTGGTTGATTTTGTACAGTGGGGCGCAGCTGGTAGCGCCAGGGAAAATGTTGCCGTAGAAGCCGGTATCTGGACCGCTGGGGAATTTGTTCCCGTTTTAGGTAGTGCGGACAACAGCATTATTTTTGACGGGGATGGTAATGGTGTGGCCAATTGGGCAGAAACTAGTACCCCAACGTTTGGAGCGGACAATGTATTGACCATGCCCGTGGCCAACAGACAGTCCATTGTTCTGAATGAGGTTCAATATGGGAACCTTAATTATGTGGAAATTTACAATAATGGCAATGTGGCCGTTGACCTTAGTGGATATTGGTTATGCCTGGGTCCTGGGCAGTATACCCAAATTGGAACGCTCACCCCTAAAACGGGTAATATTGAGTTGCCGGCAGGAGAATTTTTGGTGCTCCCGGTGACCCTGCCGGATACGCAAGGTGGATTGGGTCTTTACTCCACAAATGCCTTTACAAACGCAGAAGCTATCGTAGATTTCGTTCAGTGGGGTGCATCGGGGAGTGCACGTGAAAATGTTGCCGTTGAAGCTGGTATCTGGACCGAAGGGGAATATGTTCCCACAGTAGGACTTTCCGCAAGTATTGAGTATGATGGAGAGGGTGATACTGCTGCGGACTGGAACCCGGAAGCCATACCTTCCCTAGGGGAAGCAAACGATGCCGCTCCCAGGACAACAGCTTTTAATATTACCATTAGTAATGTTACCAATTATTTGAATGTCCATGCCTTCACTACTCCGGTAGGTGCTTCGGGACCTGGTCCATTGACGACCAATGGAGCCCAATATCAAATTCAATTTCAGGCAGTGCGTGGTACCAAATTCACTCCCATTACCATGATGGGCAACAGTAACGATTGGTTTTTGGC
Organism: Muricauda sp. SCSIO 64092; assembly: GCF_023016285.1. Classification (GTDB taxonomy): domain Bacteria; phylum Bacteroidota; class Bacteroidia; order Flavobacteriales; family Flavobacteriaceae; genus Croceivirga. Next base: position 682,509 of record NZ_CP095413.1, on the reverse strand, counting down.
ACCTGAGGATTTGGCAGGTATCGATTTGTTTCCCAACGGTCAGGCACTTAGTGGTGTGGACATTGCCAATGAGCTCGTTCTTTATGACTTAGGTACGGAAGCGGACAATGATCCTGCCTATTTTCCACCAGCTGGCGCCAATGTTGGCCCTGCGGATTCGAATGCCGCAGTACGCCTTGTGGACCGTGGTGGTCGTAGGGGTGATACCTATATTACCGCTGTATTGGATTATGCCCCTGGTACCGCAACCTCGGCCGGAACGTTTACTCTCACCATCGAAGCCATAATGGCCCCACAGCCGGCTACTGACCGCGGCGCCATTCTTAGTGAAGTGCAGTATCAAGGAGCTGATTATGTGGAAATTCTAAATACAGGTTCAACTACCCTGGATTTAAATAACTATTGGTTGTGTTTGGGCCCGGGAAGATATGCCAGAATAGGTACCCTTACTCCCGTAAATGGAACGATAAACCTAGCTGCGGGTGAAGCGTTGACATTACCTTTTGAAATGGGTGATTCTGAAGGATTGGGCTTGTACAGTTCAAATGCCTTTACGGATTCCAATGCCATGGTGGATTTTGTACAATGGGGTGCCGCAGGTAGTGCTCGCGAGAATGTGGCCGTAGCAGCTGGTCTTTGGACCGCAGGTGATTATTTGCCAACCGTTGCAGCACCAACAAACAGCATTATTTCCAATGGAATTGCCTCAGGATTTGCCAATTGGACAGAGACTTCCACGCCTTCGTTTGGTTCTGATAACGGAGCAAATACGTTTAACAACGGTTTTGTTGTGACTCCAGGATTGGTAGTATTGCATGCCCTACCGGAACCGTTGTTCACTTTGGGACAAGCGGATAGGGGTGTTGGCTTGGAAGCCATTGCCGAAGATGGCAATGTAATGCCTTTGTACAACTGGTTCAAAGAAACCGGTTCACAGGGCGCGCCATTGCGTTTGGCATCATCGCTAAGCGTTTTCTCACCAGGGCTTGTGTACGCATTTAATGGGGAAAGGGATCCACTGGTGCTACAGGGGGAAACCAACAATCCCGGGAACGGACTTGAGGAATTGGCCGAAGATGGTGATAATTCCGTGGCAGTGGCCTACTTGGAAAGTCTAGGTTTGCCCGTTGCGGCCAGTAATGAGACAGCACCTGTTGGTCCTGGGGAATACCTAAGTTTTACCTTGGAGGTGCCCCAAGATCAAAACTTTAAGTTTGGATTTTCCACCATGTACGTTCAAACCAATGATTGGTTTATTGCCTATAACAATGCCGGTTATCCACTTTTTGATGAAAACGGTACGCCTGCATCCGGTTTCGGTGCCAGCGAGAAATCATACCTATACGATTCTGGAACGGAAGTGGACGAAGCCGTAGGCTTTGGTATTTATCAGGCCCCAAGACAGGGAGGACCCAATGAAGGCCCTGCCGATGCAAACACCACGGTGCGTAGGGTAAGTGAATTGGAAGATGTTCAATTTGGAAAGGGACTTATCAGCAGTGGCCCCGGGGTGGTTTATTTACAGGACCCAAGAGGGGGATATAATGTTGTTCGAGTAGAGATTCAGCCACAATAACGACTTCATTTTCAGTTAGTGTTTGATGTTTTATTGTTGCAAGAACCGAGGGATACCCCTCGGTTCTTTGTATTTTATTCAATAATGACGAAAACCGTTGTGGCCAATATCCCTGGGTTAACTACTTTTTTCCTATTTTCAATACACATTTTGTTTGTATTCCTGGACTAACTGTAAACATGAAAAACATTAACCGAAGAAATTTCCTCAAAAAGACCTCCATGGCAACGGCAAGCATGGGTGCGCTATCCTTGTTTCCGGAGTATATCAGAGGGCAGACAGAGCGACCATCCGCTGCCACCTATATGGGAGGCTTTGCCGCACCAAAACTGGAAAATATTAGAGCGGCTTTTATCGGTGTGGGGGCAAGAGGTGGATATCATCTCAAGTTTTTGGCTTCCTTGCCTGGAACCGAAGTTGTGGCCATATGTGATCTGTATGAGGATTTGGTCATGGAAAAAGAGGGATGGGTGCGGGAAGTTGCCGATCAAGGCAGACATCAAAACATCAAATTGTACCATGGGCATGAGGATCGATGGAAAACCATGCTGACGGAGGTCAAACCGGATATTGTGTTCATTGCCACCAATTGGCGAAATCACGCCCCAATGGCCATTGAGAGTATGAAACAGGGCGCCCATACCTTTGTTGAGGTTCCCATTGCGTTGACACTCCAGGAAATGTGGGATATCGTAGATACATCCGAAATGACCCAAAAACACTGTATGATGTTGGAGAACGTGAATTATGGTCGGGACGAATTAATGTTTCTCCATATGTGCAGACAGGAAGTGATAGGTGAGCTCTTACACGGAGAAGCAGCTTATATCCATGAATTACGGTGGCAAATGGAAGAACAGGACAGGGGAACAGGTTCTTGGAGGACCTATCATTATGCCGAAAGAAACGGAAATTTATATCCAACCCATGGATTGGGCCCCATAGCCCAATATATGAGTTTGGGAAGGCAAGAAGATACCTTTGGGAGTTTGGTCTCTTTCTCGAGTCCTGGGTTGGGACGTGAAGCATACGCCAAAAAAAAGTATCCGAAGGATCATAAATGGAACCAATTGGACTTTAAGGGAGGTGATTTGAATACCTCGATCATTAAAACCCATTTTGGCAGAACCATTATGGTACAATGGGACGAAACCAGTCCCCGACCTTATTCAAGATTAAATTTGGTTCAAGGAACAAAAGGGGCTTTGGCCGGCTTCCCAACTCGGGTAGCTTTGGAAGACGGGGTAGAGGGACTTACCAAAGATCATCACTCGTGGGTGCAGGGAGACCAACTTCAAGCACTTTATGATATGTACGACCATCCGCTGTACAAAAGGTTAAATGATGCTGCCAAAGAAAGTGGCCATGGGGGAATGGATGGGATTATGGTGTACCGAATTGTGGAATGTTTACAAAAGGGATTGCCCCTGGACCAAAATGTATACGAAGGTTGCTTTTGGAGTGCCGTGGCCCCCTTGAGTGAACGGTCCGTAGCCAGCGGAGGTTACCCGCAACCATTTCCAGATTTTACACGGGGAAATTGGAAACATACCCAACCACTTCAAATCGTTTCCTAGTCCATGATTAAAATAAGGGTCCCGGCCCGTATCTGTTTTTTTGGAGATCATCAGGATTATTTGGGCCTACCCGTAATTGCCGGTACCATTGACCGATATATGCAGCTGAAGGCCAAACCGATTCGGTCACATGAGTTTCAATTGGAACTCAAGGACATAAACTCCTTCAGAACCGTCCCTTTGGATACAAACGGGGAAAAGGTGGCCCCTGGGGACTACATTCGTTCCGCAATGGCTATTTTGCTGGAAAAAGATTTCCGTTTTAGGCAGGGCTACAAAATTGAAATATCCGGAAATATTCCGATAAATGCTGGTCTTTCAAGCTCTTCCGCATTAACCGTTGCATGGATTCGTTTTTTGGTTGCCATCCAAGAAGGGAGAATACGTTTTACGGATTCGGATATAGGACGTTGGGCCTATGAAGCAGAAGTACGCTTTTTTGATCAACCGGGCGGATTAATGGATCAATATACCATTGCACAGCAGGGACTGCTTTTTATTGATACGCAACATGGAAAAACGGAGAGGTTAAAAGGAAGATGGGGAAATTTGGTGATAGCGGAGTCCGGAATGGCCAAAAGGACTTTGGATGTGCTTCAAAATGCGAAAAGCTATCAACAAAGTGCATTATATCGGATAAAGGCCCAAAATCCGGAATTTAAAATTCAGGATGCCAACGTAATGGATTATGAAAAATACAAGGGGGTGATTCCAGAAAAGTATGTCAGATACTGGTATGCCACCATACACAATTATGACATTACCCAAAAGGCGAAAAGGCTTTTAAAAAACGAAAACCCCGACCTGATGCAGTTGGGGGAACTCATGAACCGTCATCAAAAAATATTGGAGGACCATATTGGGAACACCCCCAGGGAAATGGCCATGATGATGGATGCGGCCAGGAAAGCGGGGGCAAATGGAACAAAGATTATTGGTTCGGGGGGAGGAGGTTGTATGGTCGCCATGGTGGAGGATACCCATAAACAAGATGTGATTACCGCTTTTTTGGACAATGGGGCAAAAGCCGCTTACGAAGTTAAACTTACATATCCCAAAGTATGAGAAACAATAGTTTGGTCATTATGGCCGGGGGGGCTTCTTCCAGAATGAAAAAGAGCCTGGAAGATTCGAATTTGTCCAGTACGATAATTCAGACCGCTAAAAAGTTACATAAAAGTCTTATTCCCCTGGGTAAAATGGGCAGACCCCTTTTGTACTACCTGATTCGGAATGCCGTAACGGCCGGTATACGGACGATATATTTGATTACTTCTCCGGAAAATGAAGCTTTTATGGATTTTATAACCGAGTTGGGGGAGCATGGAAAAATTTCGTGGACTGGAGGTGAAGGTCGCCGTTCAACATATTCCTTCCCATAGGGAAAAGCCCTTGGGCACGGCTGATGCACTCCAACAGTGTTTACATCAGCACCAAAATCTACTGGATGAAAACTTCACGGTCTGTAATGGGGATAACCTCTATGATGTAGGGGCGTTTAGGGCGTTAATGGCAGAAAGAAAAGTCACCAATGCATTGATTGGCTATGATGGGGAGGGTCTGGGCCATTCCCAAGAAAAAATTGCCAGATTTGCTTTATTGGATTTCAATGATGCTGGTTTTGTAACGGATATTTTGGAGAAACCGACCGGTCCCGTGTTGGAGGATTATCGCAAAAGACATGGGAAGCTTTGGGTAAGTATGAATATTTTCAATTTTCATGGAGCGACCATTTACCCTTTTTTGGAAGACTGCCCCATTCATCCCGTAAGAAAGGAGAAAGAGCTACCTGAGGCTGTTCGAAATATGGTCAAGGAATTTCCCCAAAGCATGCTGTGTATTCCCCGCTCAGAAAAGATTCCGGATTTGACCTCCGCATCGGATATTGCCACTTTCTTTGACTGAAAATGTAAAAGAGGCCCATTAAGACCTCTCTTTATTTATAATACTTGAAAAGAAATTAAAACTAAACTAGGACAAAACTAGCGTTCTTGCCAATAGCACTGGGATAACAAAAGATCAAAATGGTTAATGAAAGATTAAGAGCCTGTTTGGGAATTTGTGATTGGAATTGTAATAGGACATTTTTAGTGCGGAACGGGGCACGACATAGCGAAAGCTATGGGCGAGCTGGTGCGATGGAAAAGCATAGCTATGGTTATGGACCAAAATTTTAACAGGACCGAAAGAAAAGGCCAACGGTTTGGCCTTTGAAAGAGGGGCCAGATGGTGCGCTGGCCGCAAAAAGGGACATAGAAAAACAATTGACAAATTCCCAAACAGGCTCTAAGGCTATTTCAAAACCATACAACACCGTATATTGTGCCATAAATCCTTAAGCATTGTTCCATTGAAAAACAGAAGCCTTTTCATAATCGTTTTTGTGGTTTCCATTTTTGGATTGGCTTTTGTACAATATCAATATCTTAGAATAGGCTTGAATCTTGCCAAGATTCAATTCAGTGAAAAGGTGGAAAGGTCCATGGAGGATATAAAGAGGGGCCTTGGAACAGAGAATGAACTTACTTTCCTGATGGTCAGTGCAATGCGTCGGGACACATCCTTTTTTAGGACCAGTCCGGATAGTGTTTTGGATGCTTCGAGTTATTTTCTAAATGATTTTTTAAGGGAAAGTTTGATTCAGAACGGCGTGGAGGCAGATTTCACCTATACCTTGACGACCAGGGATTCTGCATACTATCTTAAATCCCCAAATGTGTTCGGGAAACGTGAAAAGAGCAATTCCTATCCTATTCTGTTGGATGGTTATCTCCCCAATCTCTTTGGACAGCGATTTGTGCTGAACCTTAAATTTCGGGATTTAAATCGCTATTTCCTTTCGCAATTGAATGGCCTTACCCTCCCCAGTATTATTTTTCTATTGGGAATCATTGTTGTGGTGATTTGGATTTTGCGGACCTATTACTGGCAACGCAGGGTCATCACTACCACCGACGCATTTATCAATAACCTGACCCACGAACTTAAAACACCCGTTTTTTCCATTAGCTTGGCTTCCAAAATATTGAAGGATAAAGTGGATGATTCCGCACAGACCTTTGTAACGATTATACATCAACAATCCGAACGTTTGTCAAATCATATCGAAAAGGTATTGGAACTAGCTACCATGGAGCGAAAAAAAGCGGTAATACAATCGATGCCCATTGATTTTTACCCGTATTTGGAAAAAGTCTGCAAGGATTACAAAGCACTTTCAGCCCTTGAAAAAGTGGACTTTTCCTTTGAGTTGAAGAAAGGTCCTTTTCCCATAAAAGGGGAGTCCTTCCATTTACAGAACATGGTCAATAATCTTTTGGACAATGCCAAAAAATATGCCGATTCCCCTAAGGTGGAGTTAATGGCTTGCAAGAAAGCAAAAAGCTTGTATATTGAAATAAAGGACAATGGATATGGGATTGCCAAGGAGGAGCAGGGAAAGGTTTTTGAAAAGTACTATCGGTCCAATAGGGGCAATGTCCATACGGTTAAGGGTTTTGGATTGGGACTTAATTATGTAAAGACGGTCGTAAGGCAACATAAAGGAAGGATCAAGCTGGAAAGCGAACCCCTTAAAGGAACCACGGTTACTGTACAAATTCCACTGTATGAAATCCAATAAAAAAAGATTGTTATTGGTAGAAGATGAAGAATCCCTAGGGTATCTTCTCTCTGAATACCTTGGAATGAAAGGGTTTCAGGTAACATGGGCCAAGAATGGTGAGGAAGCTTTGGAACTTATGGAGAAGAAAAACTACGATTTGGCCATTTTGGATGTGATGATGCCCCGAATGGATGGTTTTGCCCTGGCCGAACGGATGCGGATCAATGCTATGGAGTTGCCATTTTTGTTCCTTACGGCAAGATCGCTCAAAATAGATGTCCTTAAGGGATTTGCCCTGGGCGCGGTTGATTATTTAAAGAAACCCATCGACGAGGAGGAACTGGTGGTACGTATTCATACACTTTTGTCCCGATTGATTCCGGAAGGCCGTTCCATGGAACAGGAAATCCTGATTTTAGGGCAGTATCAATTGGACTGTAAGAATCAAAAATTGATTTTTGGGGATGATTTCACTACACTTACCACAAGGGAAATGGAATTGCTAAGGATACTGGCCACCAACAAAAATAATTTATGCACGCATAAGGAAATTCTCGTCAAGCTTTGGGGGGATAATGATTATTTCAACAGGAAAAGCCTCAATGTGTTCATTACCAGATTGCGCAATTACTTAAAAAAAGACGATACCCTTAAAATTGAGAATGTCCATGGCAAGGGTTTTATCCTTAGGATTCCAAATATTGCTTAATTTAAAGGTATGGAAACTTATGCGAACGCTTTATTATATGCCATTCCCTTTTTCATTGGGTTGGTACTCCTGGAAATAGGATATGGGTATTTGGTAAAGGACCAAAAACACAATGTTATGGACACGGTGAGCAGTTTAAGCTCTGGTCTTACCAATATTGTAAAGGATTCCCTGGGTCTCGTTTTGGTACTGGTGGGCTATCCATTTTTGTTGAAATATTTGGCATTGTTCACAATTGAATCCACTTGGTTGGTTTGGCTTTTGGCCTTTCTTTGTATTGATTTTGCAGGGTACTGGAACCATAGATTAAGCCACCATGTCAATATTTTTTGGAATCAACATGTTATCCATCATAGCAGTGAGGAGTTTAATTTGGCCTGTGCATTGCGACAGTCCATTTCCAATGTAATAGGGTACTTTGCACTATTATTGATTCCGGCTGCTTTACTGGGGGTACCCAATGAGGTCATTGCCATTTTGGCCCCTATCCACTTATTCGCCCAATTTTGGTACCACACCCAGCATATTGGTAAAATGGGCTGGCTTGAATATGTAATCGTAACCCCATCCCAGCATCGGGTGCATCACGCCATTAATCCAGAGTACATTGATAAAAATCTAGGTCAGATACTTTGTATATGGGACCGTATGTTTGGAACTTTCCAGGAAGAGTTGGATGATGTGCCACCACAATATGGGGTTTTAAAACCAGCGGCTACCTGGAATCCGATCATCATCAACTTTCAACATGTTTGGAGACTGATGAAAGATGCATGGCGTACCAAGAACTGGAAGGATAAATTGCGTATATGGTTCATGCCAACGGGATGGCGGCCAAATGACGTCAATGAAAAATATCCCATATCAAAAATTGAAAATGTTTATGCTTTCAACAAGTATAAGCCCCTAGCTTCCCCATCCTTAAAAGGGTATGCTATTTTTCAGCTATTGTTCAATACCGGATTGATGCTTTTTATGTTCTATAATTATTCTGAAATAGGATTTAACAACCTTCTCCTATTTGGAGCATTTGTATTTGTGGGCATTTATGGGTATACCTCATTAATGGATAGGAAGCGCCATGCCTTTTGGATAGAATTTGTGAGAAGTGTTATGGGCTTCTTGCTTATTTGGTTTACCGGTGATTGGTTTGGAATCAATGCCTATTGGAAGTGGGGGAGTACCGCTATTTTGTTTTATTTTGGAATCACTGTTTTTGGGGGATGGTACTTCACTTTTTTGGAAAATTCAACCAAACCTGAAGTAAATGTCACAGCTTAATCGGGTTTTAGCTCCTTATTGACCAATTCAATGTAATTGGCCATTGCCTCGTTCCTGTTGATATTTTGGGCCTGGATAAGTGCATTGGCCTTAAAGGCATTGATCAGTGGTGTTTTGCTTCCAGGATTGTCAAAGTTTTTGTTGGCAATTTTATAATACGCGTACAGCTTTAGGAGAATATCTGCCGGGATGGGCTCTACGTAGTTGTTCACATATTGAACGGCTTCTTGGAACTTATTTTGTAAGCTTTTGTCAACCATCTTGTTCCGGTAACATCGCAATGCAGGTCCTTGCACCCACAACTTTTTGATTTAATCCCACGCAGACCTTACAGTCAAGGGGAAGCAACACATCCACCCTTGAGCCAAACTTGATAAAACCAGCGTCATCACCCTGCACCACTTGTTCCCCTTCTTCGGCATAATTCACGATCCTTCTGGCCATGGCACCGGCAATTTGTCTGTAAAGGATTTCGCCAAATTTTGGGGTATGGATGACAACCGTGGTTCTTTCGTTGTCCGTACTTGACTTGGGATGCCAAGCAACCAAGTATTTTCCGGGATGGTATTTGGAATAGGTAATCGTACCACTTGCGGCATACCTTGTAACATGAACATTCAAAGGGGACATAAAGATGGATACCTGTCTTCTTTTTCCCTGGAAATATTCGGTATCCTCCACCTCTTCAATTACGACAACCTTTCCATCGACTGGGGCCAGGATTTCATTAAAGTTTGGGGTCAAAGGTCTCTTGGGATTTCTGAAGAACTGTAGGATCAAAATCAATAGTACCAGGGAAACCACCTGTAAAAGCATACGGAGCCATTCCAAAGCAACAAAGTATTGCGCCAGAATTATCACGGCAACCACCAAAAAAAAGGTAGTAAGAATAATGTTCTTACCTTCTTTATGAAACATAGGTAAACAAAATTAAGGTCAAATATGCAAATGGTGCTGCAAAAACCAAACTATCCAATCGATCCAATATTCCACCATGGCCCGGTAAAATGGCACCACTATCCTTTACACCGGCCATTCGCTTGAATTTTGATTCCAGCAAATCACCCAGGTTACCCATAATTACGATAACAACGGCTAAAATTAACCACTGTTCCATGGTGATGATTGGTTCATACCTAGAAATAATGTATGCGGCAACCATTGCAAAAATAAGACCTCCCAAAGAACCTTCAATTGTTTTTTGGGGAGAAATTCTTGGAAATAATTTATGCTTTCCCAAAGTTCTGCCCACCAGATAGGCAAATGAATCGTTCACCCATATCAAAATGAAGACCCCCATGATCAGGAGCTTTGCAAAATGTTCGTTTTGATAGGGAATCATGGTGAGGAAAACACAGCCCCCGCCTATATAGAATGTGGCTATCACATATTTTTGGACTGTGGTCAATGCATTTTGGGGGGGGGAAAACAAATACACCAGCAATGCCAAGTCCACGGTAATGGTTAAAACCAGTAATATTTTGATCATGGCAAAGTCATGAATCAAGTAGATAAAAGCCCACCACAACGCCAAATAGGCAATAAAAACATAATATCCGGTTATTTTCATCAGTCTTTTGAACTCATAAAGGCAAGCCAGCCCAAAGGCCATAAAGAGAAAATCAAAGGCATCCGAACTCAGAAAAACGGCGGATAACAATAAAAAAACGTAAACAATTCCGGTAAGTGACCTACGCAGAAGTTCTCTCATACACTAGTTAGTAGTCTTCCAAAAGCAAAAGATAGACATTTTTTGAAGCACTACCGTAGGAGAGAAAATCATTTTTGTTTTCTGGTGTGGGAAGAAAATGTTTTAAGGTGGTTATATTATCGGGGATTTTTTGGGGATACTTTTTCTTAATGATTTTTAGGGCCTCACTAATGGAATCCACCAATTGGCTTGTTGTGGCAAAAACAATTAGATTGCTGGGCAATTCGTTTAGTTTTTTCTCTTTTATTTGATGTGAGCATACTAAAATGGAGCCATTGTGGGCTATGAGGTGCTCACAAGTGGTAAAGAAAATATCGCTTTCGTTCCTGTTGTCCGTGAACGACAGTTTTTCTGAGGCAAATCGCTCATTGATTCTTTTGTTCAAGGTGTAGAAAAAATGACCTTGCCAGTTATTTTCCGAAACAATATTGGCCAGAGCGGTTTGAACTTCGGTAAAATCTTCACAGTAGATAAATTTCCCCCCGTTCTTTTTAAAATAAATGGTAAACTTTTCATCTATGGGGATTTTTAAATCTGGCATATGTTCGCCCCTAGTTTCCGCAGTTTCTTTAGAAACTTTTTTACCTCCTCCAAAAAGTTTGTCAAATAGGCTCATATTTCTTTTAGGCCAGGAAACGGGAAGCGAGCAAGGATCAGTTGGTTTTTTCCTTTACTTCTTCCGTTTCAGTATCGTTGGATTTGGGTTGTTCCGCCCCTTCTTCTTCCTTTTCAAAAGGACGTTTTCCAAAGATTTTTTCCAGATCGTCCTTAAAAATTACTTCTTTTTCCAACAACCTGTCCGCCAATTGGGTTAATTTATCCTTGTTTTTATCAAGAATGGAAATGGCCCTTGTATATTGCTTCTCGATAATTTTAGAGATTTCCTCGTCAATTTTTTGGGCGGTCTCTTCACTGTACGGTTTGGTAAAACCATATTCGTTTTGTCCGGAGGAGTCGTAATAGGTAATATTACCCAACTCATCATTCAGTCCGTAAATAGTGACCATTGCCCGTGCTTGTTTGGTAACTTTTTCCAAATCACTTAAAGCACCAGTGGATATTTTATTGAAAATGACTTTTTCTGCGGCCCGTCCACCCATGGTGGCGCACATTTCATCCAACATTTGTTCCGGGCGAACGATCAATCGTTCCTCTGGAAGGTACCATGCGGCGCCCAGGGATTGTCCACGGGGCACAATGGTAACCTTGACCAATGGTGCTGCGTGCTCCAACATCCAACTTACCGTTGCGTGACCTGCCTCATGGTATGCAATGGTTTTCTTTTCTTCCGGGGTGATTATTTTGTTTTTCTTCTCCAGCCCCCCTACAATCCTATCCACGGCATCCAGGAAATCCTGTTTCGTCACTGCCTTTCTTTCTTTTCTTGCGGCAATCAATGCAGCTTCATTACAAACATTGGCTATGTCCGCTCCTGAAAATCCAGGTGTTTGTCTGGCCAAGAAATCCAAATCCAAAGTTTCTGCGGTCTTTATGGGCCGTAGGTGGACTTCAAAAATTTCCTTTCTTTCCCTAATGTCCGGTAAATCCACATATATCTGTCTGTCAAACCTGCCAGCACGCATCAAGGCTTTATCCAGGACATCGGCACGGTTGGTTGCGGCAAGTACAATAACATTGGTATTGGTACCAAAACCGTCCATCTCCGTCAGTAATTGATTTAGGGTGTTTTCACGTTCATCATTGGAACCCGTGAAATTGTTCTTTCCCCTGGCACGACCTATGGCATCGATTTCATCTATGAATATAATGGCCGGAGATTTGTCCTTGGCCTGTTTGAACAAGTCACGCACCCGGGAGGCACCGACACCAACGAACATCTCTACAAAATCTGAACCGGAAAGGGAGAAAAAGGGAACTTTGGCCTCTCCTGCCACTGCTTTGGCCAATAACGTTTTTCCTGTTCCCGGAGGACCGACCAATAAAGCCCCTTTGGGTATTTTACCACCCAAGGAAGTATACTTGTCCGGGTTTTTCAAGAACTCCACAATCTCCTGTACTTCCTCTTTTGCACCTTCCAAACCTGCAACATCCTTAAATGATGTCCTTGTGTCCGTTTTCTCATCAAAGAGTTTGGCTTTGGACTTTCCAATATTAAAGATTTGACCTCCAGCGCCACCAGCGCCACCACCGGACATTCGGCGCATCAAATAAATCCAAATCCCAATAATGAGAATAAAGGGTAGCAAGGATAGCAGCAAATCCCCAAGGACATTGGATTCCGTATCAAATTCAACGATGGTATCAAGATTGTTTTCCTTTTTTATCTCGCTGATTTCATTCTGAAATATCTGTAAATCCCCATAGTCCAAGATATATTGGGGCACCAAACCGGTCGTAGGGAGCATAGGTTTGTCCGCAACGCCCTTATGGACATCTTTCTTAAGACCTTCATCCGTTAAAAAGACTTTTGCCTGTCTGGTATTGGTAATGATTATAATTTTAGAGATATCCCCATTTCTAAGAAATTCCTGCATTTCGGAAGTGGTGGTCTTCTCCGTATTGGAGAATGTTGCACTGCCAAAAAATTGAAAACCCAGAATAAGGGCAATAATTACACCGTAGATCCACCAAGAACTGAACCTGGGTTTTTTAGGGGTATTTGAATTTTCTTTTGCCATTTTTTTAATTGTAGCTGCTCTCTACCATAGTGACTTTGGCGTCACCCCAAAGTCCTTCGATATCATAAAATTCCCTAGTATGCTTTTGAAAAACATGAACAACAACATTAACGTAATCCATTAAAACCCATTCTGCGTTGTCTGCGCCTTCAATATGCCAAGGTTTATCCTTAATTGATTTGCTGACCGTCTTTTGAATGGAAGATACTATTGCGTTGACGTGCGTGTTGGATGTTCCGTTACATACTACAAAGTAATCGCAAACTGTATTTTCTATTTCCCTTAAATCCAAGAGGTTTATATCTATCCCCTTTACTTCTTCAATTCCCGCTATGATTAAGGTAATTAGTTCATCTGCGCTAGCTTTGTTTTTCTGCATCCAAAAAATTTAATTTCTACAAAGTTATTACTTTTTTGTTTTGACCGACGGTGTTTTTAACATAACATTGAACGGTAAAAAGCATAGTTACATGCACATAATCAAACTTAATGCCATCGCTTCGACCAATGATTATTTGAAACAATTGGCACAGCAAAAAGACCTTGGGGATTTAACGGTTGTGGTATGTGACCATCAAACCAGTGGTAGGGGACAAAAAGGGAACAGTTGGGTTTCGGAAGAAGGTAAAAACCTTACTTTGAGTGTGTTAAAACGATTTTCCAACCTTGGGGCCAGGCAGGGTTTTAGTCTAAATTGCTTGGTTTCCCTAGCTATTTTTGATGTGTTACAGGAACTGTCAGTTCCTGATGTTAGGGTTAAATGGCCTAACGACATTATGTCAGTAAATAAGAAGATATGTGGCATTTTAATTGAAAATACGCTTCAGGGCACAACAGTGCAACAAAGTATTATCGGTGTAGGACTTAATGTGAACCAAACTAATTTTGGGGAACTTGCAAACGTTTCTTCCTTAAAGCTGGCCACAGGAAGGGACCATGATTTGGATGAATTATTGAGCAGGCTTTTACACTACATCGAGTTTCGTTTGAAATCCTTGGAAAAACTGAATTTTCAGGAAATCATACAACAATATGAAGCCGTTCTGTTTCGGATGGAAGCCAAAGCGGCATTTCGTGTGGGAAAAGGGCAACCATTCAAAGGCACGATCAAGGGCGTTACGGAAGGTGGCCAGTTAAAAATAGAGCGGGAAAACGGCCAAATGGAACACTTTAATTTTAAGGAAGTAACCTTTATTTATTGACCGATCACGTCCATATTGGAGGAGAGGGTCCCTATAAAATTGGTAATGGGACTTTTGATCATCATTGCCATCATTGCGTTGAATTCCCCTTCAAAACTTAGGGTGACCTCACTGGTATCCCCATCCATTTCTTGAATAGCTGCGGTTAGGGTAAATGAAAGTTTGCTACTGGCCGCTCCATAAATCACTTTGGAATTTGGGTATTTCTCCTTTAGGCGCAGCACAATTTCAGGCATTCCCTTTAGGGCAAATCTAAAAGTGTTTTCGTCCAAAACCTCGAACTTATCAATGTTTTCAGGCATAAGCTTTTCAAAGTTCCGGATGTCACAGAGAAAGTCAAAGACTTCTTTTGCACTGGTATTCAAACTTTTTTTAGGTGCTTCTATATACATAATTTACTTAAGGTTGCCATTGGTCCGGAGCCGTTCTCCATTCCATTAGCGTTTTTAATTGGGATTCTCGGATATACTGTGTTTGGGCAGCCTGCTCGATCAAATGCCCGTAATCGCTTAAGGTATGTAATTGGACATGTTCATTTTTAAAATTTTCGGTCGCCGTTTCAAAGCCATATGTGAAAATGGCCACCATGCCCTTTACCTCCAGTTTGGCTGATTTTAGGGCATTCACCGCATTAAGGCTACTTTTGCCCGTACTGATGAGGTCTTCAATGACCACCACACTTTGTCCGGGTTCCAAATGGCCTTCAATTTGATTCTGCCTTCCATGCGACTTGGGTTGGGGCCTCACATAAACAAAAGGTAACCCAAGGGATTCCGCGACCAGGATACCAATACCTATGGCGCCGGTCGCCACTCCGGCAATGGCATCGGGCTTTCCATAAATTCCCTCAACCTGTTTGGCCATTTCCTCGCGGACAAAATTCCGAATCTGTGGATAGGACAGAATTATTCGGTTATCACAGTAAATTGGGGATTTCCAACCGGAAGCCCATGTAAATGGACTTTCAGGACTCAACTTAATTGCATTAATTTGCAGCAACAGCTCAGCTGTTTTTTTAGCGCTGTTCTTGTCCAAAATCATTGCGCAAATGTATAAAGTTTTTGTAAATGAGTCTCCGTTGATTTTGACCAATCAACAACCGGACAACTCTTTGGGAAATGTTTTTACCCTTGAGGACAATGCCATAAATTACGCGATAACCGCTCTTGCCAAAAACCTTTTGGATACCGCCTATATTTTTGAACCGGGCAATGATATCCTTGAGAAGTTTACCAGTAAAATACCTATGATCGTTGCCGGAGGAGGATTGGTAAAAAATAAAAAAGGAAAAGTGCTCTTTATCTTTAGGGAAGGAAAATGGGACTTGCCCAAAGGGAAGCTGGACAAAGGGGAATCCATAGAGGCTGCCGCCGTAAGGGAAGTGGAAGAGGAGACCGGGGTAGAAAACCTTAGCGTAAAACGGTATTTGCAGACTACGTACCATATTTTTAGGAGAGGTGATAAATTCAAACTAAAAAAAGTGTACTGGTTTGAAATGTATACCGATTATTCGGGCAAGTTTGTTGCCCAGGAAGAGGAGGGCATAACCAAAGTAAAATGGAAAGGGCCCAAAAAAACGGAAAAGGCCCTTAAAAATTCCTACCGAAACATAAGGATCCTTTTTGAGGAAAATCTAATCTTTTAACAGGAGAGCGCCTTCACTACCCTTTAGTATGCGGTAAACGGGATACTGCAAGTGGGCGGACTCACCATGTTGGGAGTTCTTATAAATCCAAGCCAATTGGGCATACCAGTTTTCGGAAAAGTCCTTTTCTTTTGCTTTTTTAAGCTCAAAACTGTCTTTTAAAAGCACATTTTCCCCTAAAATCCTGAGGGCCAAATCTTCAAAAACGTAAGGGGAAAAACCTTCCTTTTGTTGCAGCACGGTATCAAAAAAGTTCCAGTTAAAAAAGGAATCGACCGCTTCCGGTTCCAAGGTTTCCAATACATAGCGGATCCCCTCTTGCCGTGTGGGAATTACGTAATCCCCTTTTTGCACACGGACCTCTATTTGGGATTTGGTCACCTGGGTGTTGTAATGCGGATAATGTCCTTCGTATGGTCTGGAATAGGTTTCATAGGATTTAATATGATAACTTTCAACACTTAGAAGCGTATCCTTTTCCACTTCAAAGTAATCAATATTGTTCGCAGCCAAACGATCAATGACCTTCTGCCACCCTTTTTTCAGAAGGTAGGCTTCCGGCACTTCAATGGTATCTTTGGGATAAAAATGATCATGATAGGGGATTTCCTTCTCAAAGGGCTTCGTTTTATCGTATCGTAATCTTGGCATACCGGTCAACTCGCTCAAAAGGGTATCTGCGGTAAAACCCTTAAAATTCAATTTTGTAACCTTAGTGGTGTCCAATACCCAATTCAATGGAAATCCTTTCAATTTTAGGGCCGATTCATTGGCCTTGGTCCTAAGGGATTTTATTTTTTCGTAGTCCCTATCCGTTATATCCACCATTTGCCGCAATAGCTCATAGGTACTTTCAACCCTAAGTTTGTAAGGTTTTAACATATGGGTTTCGACCATCATTCCCAAGGTACTCCATAGTGTAGTATACCCTGTGGAATATCTGGGATGGTCCATAAACTGAGAAAAGCCACCATCGGGAGGCCTATTGAATACATTGACGTACGGGGTGATCGCCAGTCCGTTATTTTGTAGTTCCATTTCCAGGGAAGGCATGAGTTCCTGATGCAAATAATTTCCCAATTCCCCACCCAGTTTATTGTGTTGGGTAAATAGATGGGTCAAAATATATTGATAGTCGGCACCATTGCTCACATGGTTGTCTATGAATATATCCGGTTTCAACAAATGGAAAATATCCACGAAAGTGTAAGCGTTTCGCGTGTCCATTTTTATGAAGTCCCTATTCAAGTCATAGTTTTGGGCGTTTCCCCGAAACCCATAGGTTTCGGGACCATTCTGATTGACCCTACTGGTACTGTTCCTATTCAACATTCCCCCTACATTGTAAACGGGAATGGAGGTTATGACCACGTTTTCTGGAGCGTCAATCCTCTTTTGGGCCAAATTCCTGAACAAAAGCATGGTGGCATCAATGCCATCCGGTTCTCCAGGGTGGATTCCATTATTGATCAGGACAATGCTTTTTTCCTGTCGTATTTTCTGAAAATTAAAATCGGCATTAGGATTGTACGTCACTAAATGCAAAGGGTGACCGCTATCGGTATCCCCTATGGTCTGAACGTTGATTTCTGGAAATTCCCTGGCAAGTAGGAGATAGAATTCAATTACCTGATCATAGGTTGCAGTTTGCATCCCGTTGGAATCCTCAAAAATTGTGGAAAAGGTCTTTTCATCCGGTTGGATTGAATCCTTACAGGAAAAAAGGAATGGAATTAGTAAAAAGACCAGATAGCGCGACTTCATGGGTTATTTTGACTACGGTGTAGTCAAAAGTAGAAGATCCACTGCTAGGAAGCCAAATTCATATTGTGGGTAACATCCCGTAAATCCAATTCATAGATTGGTTTGGTGATGAAATCGATGTGATGCCCGGTTTTTTTTACGTAGGACTTCCATTTTTGGCGATCCCTAACATCTATGGAGGAGGTGATGATCTTAATGTGTACTCCTGAAACACTTGGAAGTTTTAAGAATTCATCCAGGAACGTCCAACCATCCATGACGGGCATGTTGATATCCAAAAAAATGACCTCTGGCAACGCTGCCCCCTTTTTCAAAAGTGAAGATAATGCATCCAAGGCTTCCCTTCCATTTCTGAACTCTTCAATGCAAAGTTCCTTGCTGAACTTTTCCAGAAGCTTTCTCAATCCGAAAATGGTGATACTATCATCATCAACGATATAGACTTTATTAAGTTTCATCTTTAAAATATACATTAAACGTCGATCCTTTGTTTATTTGGCTATGGGCAACTATGGAACCGCCCATGGCTTCAATCTGGTTCTTGGTAATGTAAAGTCCAATACCCCTGGCGTCCGAATTGTTATGGAAAGTCTTGTACATTCCAAAGAGCTTTCTTCCATATTTATCCATATCAATGCCCAGTCCATTGTCCTTTACACTAAAAACAATTTGGTCTTCCTCTTTTTTGGTCGATAGTATAATTTCCGGATCCCTATCGGGATGTTTGTATTTAACGGAATTGGTAAGCAGGTTCAGGAGAATACTTTCCAGGTAGGCCGGTACTGCGTTCACATAGACCTTGTCAGAGATGGTATTCACGATCTTTGCGTTTTTCTGTTGTAAAAAAACAGCAAGGTTTTCCTGTACCTTGGTAATTTGCCCATTTAGGTTAATGGGTTTCTTTTCCAAATTTACATTTGTACTGATATGCACGACTTCGTTCAGGTTTTCCAGGGTATTCATTAGATTGTCCGAAGCCTTGGTCAGCATTTTCAAAATGTTTTTCTTTTCGGTTTCCTCATCCTCTTTTCCCAGGAAATTCAACAGCATGGAAAAATTTGCTGCATGGGAGCGTAGGTTATGTGAAACAATATGGGCAAAGTTGATGAGCTTTTTGTTCTGGATGGCGGTAACATTGATTAAATTGCTAAGTTGATTTTCCTTTTGTACAAGTTCGGAAATGTCAATACTGATTCCTATGAGTCCCTTGCTCTCCCCATTGCCGTTGAGCCAAGGTATTTTTGAAGTCAGGAAGGAAGTAGCGGTTCCATCCCTCTTTATACTGATCGTTCTTTTTCCAATAATGGGTTTTTGGGTTTTTATCACGTGCAAATCTTCATCCCTGGATATTTGGGCAATACGCTCATCGTATAATTCAAAATCCGTTTTTCCAATAATTTCCTCCTGATTTTGCACACCCAGATAATCACATTCCGATTTGTTCACCAAAACTTTTCTGGATTCCAAATCCTTTATATACAGGTTTAAGGGCAGATTATCAATGAGTGTCCTTAGCAATTCTTCACTCTCTTTGGTTTTGGTTTCCTGTTCAACTTGCTCGGTTACGTCCTGTATGGTCCCAATTAGTCTGGTTATCCTTCCATTTTTGTAAAGTGGTTTTCCGGCGGCAATAATCCATTTTCCGTTTCCTTTGGCCGTTTCTATCCGTAGTTTCTTGGACCAACTTTCCCCACGGTGTATCCCATTGTGGATCAGCATGGCAATGGTATTTCTGGAATGCCCTTGTTGATAAAAGTCAATGGCCGTTTCTACATTGGGTTTATAGTTCATGGTAACCTCATGAATTTTTTTGGTCATGGGAGACCATGTTAAGGTATCCGTTCCAATGTTGTACTCCCAGGTCCCTACTTTGGTAATTTCCGATTGATCCTTAAGAAGGTTTTCCAGTTTTTCATATTTCATTTCATTTTCCACCTTTTTGGTGATGTCCTCAATTTTACCGATAACCCCAATTACATTTTCTTCCTCGTCATACCATGGAATGTTCGTCCATTCGTACCAGTTTTCCTTCCCAGTACTGGTAATCCTGGTTTGAATACCGTACTCAGTATTTCCGTTAAGACAGCTCTCAAAACTATTTTTCCAAGGGGTATTGATTTTTTCCCCATAAAGATGAAAAATGGAAGTTCCTGTTTTTTTTTGCTGGGGGAATTCAAAATATTCCAACCACTTGTCGGAAATACCAACCAACCTAAAAGAAGTGTCCACAAAAGCTATGGGTTGGGGTAATTGCCTTACAAAATAACTAAATGAGTCGGTCTTTAAAGCTTTCAAATTGTAGGTTTTTAAGATATGGGACTCCTAACACATATGTAATTTCCTACAATTTTAATAGTATATCACTATATTTTTAAATATATGTTGTGTATGTGCGGAAACATGTTGTTTGCTTTCCCTTTTTGGTAAGGAAGTGAGGGTGAAATGTTATTTTTTAACGTTAAATCCAATTTTAGCTTCGGTGACCTGTAACGACTACGGTATCCGGAACAAGCCCTTTATAGTTGCCACCATTTCTAATTACATCCCTAACAATAGAGGAACTGATATAGGATTTTCCGGAGGAGGTGAGTAGGAATACCGTTTCAATTTCCGATAGCTTCCTATTGGTATGGGCAATGGCTTTTTCAAATTCAAAATCCCCGGGATTTCTAAGGCCCCTAAGGATGAAATCCGCATCAACTTCCTTGCAGAAGTCAACGGTCAACCCTTCATAGGTCACCACTTTTATTTTTGGCTCATCCTTAAAGGCCTCCACAATAAATTTTTGGCGTTCTTCCAAGGTGAACATGTATTTCTTGTCCGCATTGATGCCAATGGCTATAAAGAGTTCGTCAAAAAGGGTGATGCCCCGTTTTATAATATCGTAATGCCCTAATGTTAACGGATCAAAGGAACCTGGAAAGATGGCTCGTCTCATGTGTGGAAGGAATTTGACTAAAAATACACAGAATTTGCTATTTCAAAGCTTCTTCAATTGCACTTTCAAATAATTCGGATAGTGAAATTCCGGCTTCCCTTGCCTGTTGGGGAAGAATACTTTCCTCCGTAAGGCCGGGAGTTGTGTTTACTTCCAATAAATAGGGCTCATCCCCTTGAAAGATGAACTCACTTCGGGTATAGCCGGTCATTTTTAATACGCTATAGATTTTTTTTGCAATACGGGCCGCGTTTTGATACTGCGTGTCGGAGATTCTGGCCGGTGTAATTTCTTGGGACTTCCCTTGGTACTTGGCTTCATAATCAAAGAAATCATTTTCACTTACTATTTCCGTCATTGGTAAAACCTTGACTTTTCCCTTATAGGTAATTACCCCAACGGAGACTTCGGTCCCATGCAAAAAGGATTCAATGATGATCTCATCATCCTCCTCAAATGCCTTTTGGATGGCAGATGGCAATTCTTCCCCCAAATACACCTTGCTGATGCCAAAGCTGCTTCCCGCCCTATTGGCCTTTACAAAACAGGGCAATCCTACTTTTATAACGATTTCATTGGTGTTTATTTCCTCTCCTTTGTTCACGTAATAGGAGGTTGCACATTTTATGCCATAGGGTTTTAAAGTACTCAACAAGTCCCTTTTGTTAAAGGTCAAAGCTGCTTGATAATAACCACAGGAAGTTTGTGGTATGCCCAGGAGTTCAAAATAGGCCTGTAGCAGACCATCTTCCCCTGGGGTTCCATGTATGGCATTGAAAACACAGTCAAATTTTATTCTTCCATTGGGCAGGCTCAAACTAAAATCGTGTTTGTCGATTTCAACCCTCTCCCCAGTTTGCAGTTCGTGGTACCAGTTATCAGGTCCAATAACTATGTTGTACGTATTGAATATTTCATTGTCCAAATGCTGTTGGACCACAGTACCGCTTTTCACGGATATTGCGTACTCACTGGAATAACCCCCTATGATAATGGCAATGTTCTTTTTCACTTTGGTCGATTAAACGCCACCAAAGTAATTAAAAAAGGGCTGTTTTTCTATATTTGTCGGCAAACCATTTGGCATGAGGAATTTCCTGGATTTTCTGCGGAGCAGAACATTTTTGATTCAATTGGGCTTGGCAGTCCTGGTTTTTATTGCCATTTGTTTTATGACATTACGCTGGTTAAAAGGTAGCACCAACCATGGGGAGTTTGTTGAAGTGCCCGATTTTTCAAAAATGTCCGTAATGGATATGCGAAAAGCCGCCGAGGATGCCGGCCTGCGTTACGAGGTTTTGGATTCCACGAACTATGACCCCAATTATCCTAGGTTTTCCATTCTTGAACAGGATCCCCCCGCCGGGACCAAGGTCAAGGAAAACCGAAAAATCTATTTTACCGTGAACCCTTCGGGCTATAAAAAGGTGACCATCCCCAAAATTATTCAGGTTACCCGTCGTAATGCCACTTCCATGTTACGGGCAGTTGGGTTGGATGTACAAGGGGTTACCTACATAGACCAATTGGGAAAGGATATGGTCTACTATATCAGGTACAAAGGCAAAGAGATGAATCCTGGGGATAAATTGCCCAGAACTTCCAAAGTAGAATTGATTTGTGGGAACGGTACAATCCCTGGACGTGCCATCATAAAAGCAGAATCCCAAAACCAATGATGGATTCTGATACCTCCGATCTATCACAAGATGAGCTTTTTGAACATTACCGATTTGAGGCTTCAAAGGGGCAAGAACCGCTTAGGGTGGATAAATTTTTGATGAACTTCATTGAGAACGCCACGAGAAACAAGATTCAACAAGCGGCCAAACAGGGTCATATTTGGGTAAACAACAAGCAAGTAAAACAGAATTATCGCGTAAAGGCCGGGGACCAGGTAAAAGTACTTTTTGAACACCCTCCGTACGAGTTTTTGTTGACGCCGGAAGCTATTCCATTGGACGTGGTTTTTGAGGACGATCAGGTTTTAGTGGTCAACAAACCTGCTGGAATGGTAGTCCATCCGGGACATGGGAATTATTCGGGAACACTGCTGAATGCCTTGGTACATCACATTAAGGATTTACCCAACAATAGCTCTGGAAGACCTGGTTTGGTACATCGTATTGATAAGGATACCTCTGGTTTATTGGTCATCGCAAAAACGGATATGGCCATGGCCAATTTGGCACAACAGTTTTTTGAAAAATCCACCGAACGGGAATATGTTGCCCTGGTCTGGGGGAGCTTAAAAGAAGATGAAGGCACTATTGAAGGACCTATTGCCCGTAATCCCAAAAATAGATTACAAATGATGGTATTCCCGGAAGGGGAACAGGGTAAGGATGCCATTACACATTACAAAGTGTTGCAACGATTGGGATACGTGACCTTGGTTTCCTGTAAATTGGAAACGGGCAGAACACATCAGATTCGGGTGCATATGAAGCATTTGGGGCATACCTTGTTCAATGACGGGCGATATGGAGGGGATAAAATTTTAAAAGGAACCACCTTTACCAAATACAAACAGTTTGTGGAAAACTGTTTCAAGATTCTGCCAAGACAGGCACTCCATGCCAGGACCTTGGGATTTATTCATCCCACCACGGGGAAGCAACTACTTTTTGATTCTCAAATCCCTGATGATATTGCAAAATGTATCGAGAAATGGGAAGGATATGCCAAGCATCTGGATGGGTAGTATAGACATCTTCAATTCCATCATTGAAAACATATTGGGCATTGCTGAATAAGATTTTGATTTAGGTGTTATTTTTGAAGCATTAAATTGCTTAAGATGAAAATTGTTATTTCCCCTGCCAAATCGCTGGATTTTGATTCTGATCTGCCCACGGATAGATTTAGTCAACCTGAATTCCTGGGATTGTCGGAAAAACTAAATAAGGTCTTGGTAAAAAAGAAACCCAAGGTACTGTCCCAATTAATGTCAATTTCGGACAATCTTGCCCAATTGAATTGGGAAAGGAACCAACAATTCTCCATCCCATTTACCACAGAAAATGCGAGACCTGCGGTTTATGCCTTTAATGGCGATGTCTATCAAGGCCTGGATGCCTATTCCATACCCGAAAACAAACTGGAACAATTACAATCCACATTGCGAATCCTGTCCGGTCTTTACGGAATTTTGAAACCCTTGGATTTGATTCAACCCTATAGGCTTGAAATGGGTACCCAGTTAAAGGTTGGTCGTAAAAAGAACCTTTATGAGTTTTGGAAAAAAACATTGACCGCGCATTTAAATGCAGAACTTATGGACGGTGAACTTTTTATAAACTTGGCAAGTAATGAATATTTTGGCGCCATTGATGCCAAGGCCTTAAAAGTTCCCGTGATATCGCCGGTATTCAAGGATTGGAAGAATGATAAATTAAAGGTCATTAGCTTTTTTGCAAAAAAGGCACGTGGTTCCATGGTCCGATACATTCTGGACAACGATGCCCATACCCTGGATGATATCAAAGGATTTGATTATGATGATTACCAATTTAGTCAGGAACATACGGTGAAGGAGAACGAACCCGTATTTATTCGATAGAATAATTTAGCGGCAATAGCGTTGATTACATAAAGTGCTTTGCCATGAAAAATGTTGTACGGTCCCTATTGCTATTTTCCCTTGTCCTGGTTTCCCAGTCCTGTGATGATCGTGATGATAACCTAACCGGTCCCAACATTAGGATTCAAAATAGGAGCGGCCAAAATTTCTCACGTGTGGAGGTCCGGGTAGATACATTGTTCTATGAGAATGTTGCTGCAGATAGCTTTTCCGACTACATGGAATTTGATTTGGCATTTCAGCAGGATACCTTAAGGGTTGAAGCGGATTCCACAGTATTTAATTTTGTCCCGGATACCGTAACAAGTCCTTTGCCCATTGGTCTGTATACCTATCAATTGGATATTGATCAAGAAGGGGAACTGATCTTTAATTTTAAGATAGATTAGGCCTCAGTTTATTTTGCCTTTTCCGTACTGACCTTTTCCTCTACTGAAGTTCGTTTTTTTATTTTCCGTTTTCTTCTTGCCCCGAAAGATTTGTTCGCAATTTTTCCCCTTTTGGTCTTAATGTCCCCTTTTCCCATGATTTGTATTGTTTATTGTTACCGACTGGCCCGGAATCTGGTATTCCGTTTTTCCCTTAATTTAAGAAAAATCAATGGTTAAATAAAAATGGGGGATTCCATTACCTTTATGCCTTATGTTTTTACATCAGCACCCATATCCCCCATTTTTGTTCAGGGGTGTGGAAAAATTAATAGTTGGGACCTTACCTCCCCCCAGATTTACTTCGCGTAAACTAAAGGAAGGAGATGTGGATTTCTGCTATGGCAGTAGGGACGGACAGCTATGGCCCATTCTGGACAGGATTTTTCAATTGGGGCTGGTTTTTGAGACTACGGATAAGGCAATCCATCAACGGAAACAATTTCTTAGAAAATATAAGATCGGTATTTGTGACATTGTGGAACTTGCAGAACGTCAAAAGGTGGATGCTTCGGATTTGGGTATGCAGAATGTGCAACTTCGGGATATGCTTGGGTATCTCGAAAGATTTCCTACAGTCCACACCCTTTTGTTCACCGGGGGCAATAGTAAAAATGGGCCCGAGTATTTCTTTAGGAGACACCTAAAGGCACATGGGCTGCAGTTGGAACGCGTATCCGATCAGGTACCCCGGATCCATAAATTCTTACATCCTGCCACACAGAAAAGCGTTACGACCGTTTCCTTGATTGCCCCGTCCGGAGCGGCCAACAGGGCAGTAGGGAGCCTAAGGGAATACAAAGAACTTAAAAACGAAAATCCTGAATTCAATACGTTGGATTTCAGGGTGCTCCAATATCAAAAGTTTTTTTGATTTGCTCCCATCCTTTGTTAGGTTTGCAGGGTCACGGGCGTAATTTGTGATTTGGGTAAATTATACCAAAAAATCAGGGGTTTATAACGACCTTTAACCATCATCAATTCAAATAGGGTTTCGCATGAATGAAATGCAACGGTCCCAAAAGTTGGACGAGTTCAAAAAATCGATCACCAATAAATTTAAGATTTACAATAGTCTTTTTCTAAGTCTGCCCTATACGGATATGGAAAATGTGGGCATGTTGGTGCCCCTTCTTTTTGAGCAATGCAAGAAAGGACTTAAGTCCGGTAAAAAACCCCAGGATATTTTGAGTGACTTTTTCACACAATTTGTAGGGATTGAAGAGGAGCAGGCACAAATAGATTTCATGTTCCGCATTATACAATATGTGGAACGCCAAGTGGTCCTCTACGACAGTGTGGAGGATGCCGCCTTTCCCAAACTACAGGAATATACCAGTTCCCTTTCCATAAAGGATTATTTTGAATTGGTAGATCAAAACAAAAACTGGGATAAAATCGCAAAGAAACTTTCATCATTCAGTGCCAGGATCGTACTAACGGCACACCCAACGCAATTCTATTCCCCTTCGGTTTTGGATATTATTGCGGATATGCGCGTGCTGATTGATGAAAATCGTATTGATGATATTGATTTGACCTTACAGCAATTGGGCCTTACTTCATTGATAAATGCTAAAAAGCCTACCCCTTTGGATGAGGCCAAGAATATTATCCATATTCTCCGGAACACATATTACCAGGCCATTGGGGAACTTTTTCAATATGTAAAAAGTAATATTCGGGACAGTAATTTTGACAATTACAATATTATAAAACTCGGTTTTTGGCCGGGAGGGGATCGGGATGGAAATCCGTTTGTTACTGCCGATATGACCCGAAAAGTCGCAGACGAGCTTCGATTGACCTTAATGAAATGCTATTATAACGATTTAAAGGTCTTGCGGAGAAAACTCACCTTCAAGGGACTCCAAGAGTCTTTAAACGACTTGAACCTGAAGCTTTATAAAGCCATGTTTCAAGAGAACTTTTTGTTGTCGTATGCGGAAATTGCCGAAAAGCTGACCGAAATCAGACAGACACTCATTACCGATTACCATTCCCTGTACTTGGATGAATTGAATGCCCTATTGGATAAAGTACACATTTTCAAGACCCATTTTGCGGCTTTGGACATTCGCCAGGACCATAGCAAGCATTATTTGACCGTGGAGACCGTTTTAAGGCAGCAAGGAGCAATAACGGATTCCCTGGACGAGCTTTCCCAAAACGAATTGGTAAAATGGTTATTGGAGGGGGATGTTTCTTTGGATCCCAATGATTTTAGCGAAGATATCGTCAAAGAGACCATAATTAATATCAAGCAGTTAAAGGAAATCCAGGAAAGGAATGGTGAAGATGGATGTAATCGCTATATCATCAGTAACTCCGAGGACATTTTTGCAGTATTGTTTGTGTTTGGTCTGTTCCGATGGTGTGGCTGGAAGACCGAAGAGATTACCTTTGATATCATTCCATTATTCGAAACGATGAAGGGTATGGAAGCCTCGGAAGCGGTAATGCAAAACCTTTTTGATACTCCAATCTACAGGAATCATTTAAAACGTAGAAACGAGACACATACCATAATGCTTGGTTTTTCGGATGGCACCAAAGATGGCGGCTACCTAAAGGCCAACTGGAGCATTTTAAAAACCAAGGAGACCCTCAGTAAAATCTGTAAGAAAAATGGGATCAAGGCCATTTTCTTTGATGGTAGGGGAGGCCCACCAGCGCGTGGTGGGGGAAAAACCCATCGTTTTTATGCTGCACAGACCAAGGATGTGGCCAATCATGAAATCCAGCTGACCATCCAGGGACAGACCATTACCAGTACGTATGGGACCAAAGAGCAGTTTATCCATAATGCGGAACAATTGCTGACCGCAGGATTGAGCAACAATCTTTTTGGGAAGGAACATTTAATTCCCACTGCACAGCGGAAATTGATCGAAGAACTCTCTGAACTCAGTTACAAGAAGTACGAAGCGTTAAAACAGCACGAAAAATTCATTCCATATCTGGAACAGCGGAGCACTTTAAAGTATTATACCAGGGCCAATATTGGTAGTCGACCTGGAAAACGCGGCAATAAAAAACAACTGACCCTTTCCGATTTAAGGGCAATTTCCTTTGTGGGCTCCTGGAGCCAGCTGAAGCAAAACGTACCGGGTTATTTTGGATTGGGAACAGCCATAAAAAAGCTAAAGGAAGAAGGTCGATT
Source organism: Muricauda sp. SCSIO 64092 (assembly GCF_023016285.1). Taxonomy (GTDB): domain Bacteria; phylum Bacteroidota; class Bacteroidia; order Flavobacteriales; family Flavobacteriaceae; genus Croceivirga. The sequence continues at coordinate 654,689 of NZ_CP095413.1, read as the reverse complement.
TGGGGAAGTAAAAGCATTGTACAGGGACGTTCCCTTTTTTAGAGCACTAATGCACAACAGTATGATGTCCCTGGCCAAAACCAATTTTGATTTGACCAGTTATATGCGGGATGACCAAGAATTTGGTGGGTTTTGGAGCATTTTGAACGAGGAGTTTGAACTATCAAAAAAAATGCTCCTTCAGGTTTCCGGGCATAAAATCCTCATGGAGGATGAAGTGGTTTCAAGGGAATCCGTCCGTATACGGGAACGTATTGTGTTACCGCTGTTGGTCATACAACAAAATGCGCTGTACCACATCACCCAAGATTCCAATCTTAAGGAATTATACGAAAAGATCGTGACCCGTTCCTTGTACGGAAATATCAATGCCAGTCGTAATTCCGCATAACAAAAGCGTAAATTTTATAGGATAAGGCAACGCTTGGGTGGCGCAATGCGTCTTTAGTATTGAACCAACCTTTTGGCATCTTGAAACCGGAACGACTACATTATATCGATTGGCTGCGTGTCCTGGCCTTTATGACCTTAATTCTATTTCATTGTGCGGTACCTTTTGTGGAGCACTATACCTGGGAAATCAACAATACGGAAACTTCCCCTTGGATAACACGGATCATTAGGTGGGTACATCAGTGGCGATTGCCCATGCTCTTTTTTATATCTGGGGTAGGGGTGCGGTTCTCATTGCGCAAACGGAGCATCCCCAAGTTTATGGGCGAGCGTTTTGTACGATTGCTTGTTCCACTCGTTTTTGCCATTTTTTTCATTACTCCCATTCAAGTATATTTTGAATGGTTGCAAAAGGGCCGGATAACGTCCGGTTATATGGAATTCTACCCTTCGGTCTATGAAATAGTTCCCTATCCCGATGGTTCGTTTACATGGAGCCATATGTGGTTTGTGGCCTATTTGTTTGTTTTTACCATTTTATTGCTACCAATTTTCTCCATGGCAAAAATTAAATGGTTCAACAGGTTCAGGAAAATGATCGGTCCAATTTTTGGAAATCCCATCGCCCATCTTGTTTTGGCAACCCCCTTTGTGCTGTATATTTTTTGGTTGTATATCGACTGGCCCGAACAGGGAAGTCTTATCAACGACTGGTATGTTTTTATTTCTTCGATTACATTTTACGTGTTGGGGTTTTTTCTTGGGGCCATTCAGAATTTCTGGGATACCTGTTTGAAGTATCGAAGGATGTTCCTAGTGGTCGCCCTTACCATGGCAATCGTACTTTTCGCAAGGTACTACTGGAACTGGGAACTCAATAAACCAAAGGAGCAGGATATGGACCTTTATGTTTATGGCCTTTTAAATGATCTGCATATTTGGACCATTATCCTTGCTGCCATTGGCTACGCTATGAAATACCTCAATTTTTCGAACAAGAACTTAAGTTATCTCAATACAGCGGTATATCCCTTTTACATCACGCATCAGGCGGTTATTGTGGCCTCGGGATACTACATATTGGAATGGGATATGGGCATTTTACCAAAATTGCTGCTTCTAGTGCTGGTGTGTTTAACAGCTATTTGGTCGTTGTACCATTTCATCATTAGAAAAACCATACTGACAAGGGTATTGTTCGGCATGCGATGGAATTATGGGAACAAGCCATGATTTCATCTTAATGCTGGCCTTTTGCACCACTTTTTTATGGGTTGGCTTAAGAAGTAGCGTGCTTTTTTACTTTGTCGCTTTCCAAGGATTGTAAGACTCCTTTAACTGCCGTTTCAAAAGCGCTTTTTTGCATTGGTTTTGTCAAAAAATATTGGATGCCATATTGCCGGGCCCTGGACGAAAACTTTTCCCAGGAGGAATTCAGGACAATGGCTGCAGGTATTTGAATCTGATCCAATAATTCAAAAGCATTTAGATTGTCCAAAAGAATGTCCATAAAAACAATATCCACATTGTGCTCGTAGATTGCTTTAATACCTTCATAAGGGTCGGAATATGCTCCTATCAATTGCAATTTTGGATGATTTTGTACTAGGAATGAAATAGCTAGGCGATGTACTGAAGAGTCATCTATGATAACCGTTTTATAGTTCATGGGATTAAATTTGGGTAGTTTAAAGCTACTTTCATCAGCTCCCACATCTAAATATATAGGTTAAATCCTACAAATATTCGATAAAAATACGTATTTCCGGGATTTGGACCATATTACGGAATCTTAGGTATCGATAAATGGGATTATTTATCCGGTCTATGACTTAATAGGGAATGGAATGCCCTTATGCCATAAGCCAATTGTCCAATTTTTAAATTTTCGTTTGGGCTATGTTGGTTATTATCGGGATTGACCATTGGTATTATAAAAGCCGGTATTTTCAACTCGTTGATAAAAGGGGCGATGGGTACCGTACCTCCCATAATCCGAATCTGTACGACTTCTTCGCCAAAAGTGCTACGTAAGGTGTTTATCAAAAACTTCCCATAGGCATTGTCAAAACTGGTTCTAAAGGCATCGGTAACACCGCCTTCGGTAACCGTGACTATTTTCTCATGGGCCAGGCGTTCCTCTTTGTTGGGCACATGGTCCAAAACATGAAATCCCTGTTTTTTAATATGGTCTTTGACCAGACGTTTTAACCGATTGCCATCCGATTCCGGTACCAGCCGCAGGTCCAGCTCCGCCGTGGCGCTTTCGGGAACGATGGTCCTGACCTTTTCACCGATCCATCCGGAGCCGAGACCTCTTATGTTCAGGCTTGGATATTGCAAGGCCTCTTGGTAAAAACTCCCTACTTTTTCATGGGTTTTAAACTGTAGTTGCTCTGAAATGGCCACAGCATCATCGGGCACGCTTTTGAGAATGGTCTGGGTTTCTTCATTTAATGAAATACCCTCATAATACCCAGGTATGGTCACACGGCCTTCAGCATTTTTCATAGTGGCCAGAAGTTGGGCCAATTGAAACCCCGGGTTTGGGGCATAATTTCCATAATGTCCACTATGTTGGGGTTTGAAAGGGCCATGGGTTGTCAATGTAAGCGTGGTAATCCCCCGGCAGCCATAAATGATAGTGGGTTTTCCCGAAGCGTGCATTGGTCCGTCGTGGATCAATAAAAAATCGGCTTGCAATAGCTCTCTGTACTGCTTTACGGCATTGGGCAACGGTTTACTGCCTTTTTCCTCTTCCCCATCCAGAATCACCTTGACGTTAAAGGGAAGCTCCGTTTCCTCTTTTTTTAGGAGGTCCAGGGCATGTAACAACATCACAATGGGACCCTTGTCATCTGAAGTGGAGCGGCCAAAAAGCCGCCAATCGTAATTGATGTCCTCCCCCAGTTCCTCAAATTTCATCTTCTCAAAAGTATCACCATCAGGTTTTTTAAGGACCACTTTATAGGGATCGGGCTGATTCCATTTAGAGGCATCCACGGATTGCCCATCAAAATGCATATAGATCAATACCGAAGGTTTGGTATCGTCCATGGGAAGGGCCGCAAAAAATAGGGGCAGGTTGTCGGTATCCAATACTGCGGTATTGAATCCCCGTTTTTCAAATTGCTTTTTGAGCCAAAAGATATTATCGTCAATATCACTGGGATTTAGGGCGTCATTGGGTATGGCAATAAAATCCCTTAAATCCCTGATCGCCTCGGCTACCTGTGACTTTAAAGCGGTACTGTCCAATTCTTGGCCAAAGCCAAATGTCAACACCAGGGAGCAAACAAAAAAAAAGCTGCGTTTCATCTAAATTTCAATCAAAAAAGTAAGAAAATACACCAATTGTCGTTCATAGACCAAGAATTCATTCATTTTGAATACGACTCTTGATTCATCTGCTAAAGATAAAAAAGTGCTTGTTGCAATTAATCGCTCGAGCATAATTTTTCATGTACTCATTATTTTGGTGTTGGCCGGATTGGCCACCAATTTCTTCACGGAATACCAACTGGGGGGATTTAACAGATATGCAGTAAAGCATTTAGTGGTGTTTTCAATTATTCTGATTTCGTCCGTCATATGGAAATTAAAGGGGATGACCACCAGTTTGCTGTTCATTATTATGGTCTATATCAATATCCTCTCGTCCACGATATATTTACCTTTTCGGGTTGCGGACGTAAATCTGAACTTTGAGGCCTATTTTTCGAGGGTGGAGATGATTGTTTTTGTGATGGGCCTTTTATTGGCGGTTTTTGAAAAACCATGGCACCAATTTGTGGTTATTGGTTATAATACCATATTCATCATAGCCTGTGCCATGTTATATCCTGATCTGTCCATTGGGAAATACATCCTTGCGTTCATTATGATTTCATCCGTTGCCGCGGTCAGCTTCTTTGTCTTCAGCAAGGTCATACGGTTGCAGAACGAGCTGCAGGGACAGCATCAATTGGTCAGTCTTCAAAATGAGGAATTATTGGAGCTTACCTCATTCCGGAAGGACATTATGAAAATAATTGCCCATGACCTTAGGACACCGATACATCAAATTTCGATGCTGACCACCATTATTAGAAATTCAAATTCAAAAACCGATAGGAACAGTTATTTGGACTTATTGCAACAATCCGTAGACAAGACCTACGGCATGTTGGACAATTTATTGAACTGGTCCATGCAAAATGACGAAACCTTAAAGTCCTATATGGATATTAACCTCCATGAGCTGATCGAAGAGATACGCAGTCAGTATTCACAAAACCTGAATGAAAAGGAATTAAGTCTGGTCAATGCTGTGGATACCGATTTCAATCTGTTTTATTCCAAGGAGGTCTTTCAAACGGCAATCCGAAATTTGATTACCAATGCCATTAAGTTCTCACCACAAAACCAACGGATTCTGGTCGATAATATGGAGGATGAGAACCATTTTAGCTTAAGGGTTCATAATAGTGCCGAAGCAGTAGATGAAGAAAAGCTTTCCAAAATCAATACTGGCCAAATGGTGACCAGTTCCCTTGGTACTAAAAAGGAGAAGGGATCTGGAAAAGGGCTTTTTATCTGTAAGCGGATGCTCAAGAACAATAATGCCCGTCTAAAATTGTCCAAAAGTAAGACAGGCGTATTGGCGGAAATTCAAATTTTTAAGTCCATACCTATAAATCACGGTTTAAGTGTTGTTCAGTAATCATTTTTTTGATTAATCTTGTTGCCATCGAAATTTATAGCTTACTTAAGAGCTATAAGAAGATGAAAACATGGGGGTAACCGTTGTTCCAGAGTACGGCAGTCAATGGTGCAATGGGATTTACCCATTTTTGTTTCATATGAACATTAAACTGCCAAAGTATTTTTGAATGATGAATCGATTTGATGTATTACGGTCAAGATGTGCAAAAAGCAACCCCATACTATTTTTTGTGCTAATTGTTTCGATAATGGTTTCTGGTTGTGGCTCCGATAATGAAGCTCAAGATAGCATTACGGGAACGTTAATAGTTGTGGTAAGCACATCCGATGGAACTCCGGAACCAAATGCAAGTGTAACCCTTATCCCTGGAAATAGCACGCTCGTTACCGATGATCAAGGGACAGTTAGGTTCAATGATTTGGAACTGGGTACTTATCAAGTTACCGTTGAATTGTCCATGGATTCCAATTCTTTCGTGGAAGGTTTGATTTACGAATTCAGTGTAACCCTTTCTGAGGAAAATGATACGGAAACATTGGAGGTCGAGGTTATAGATCCTGTTCAAACCATCCAAGAAACCGACCCGGATATTGACGTTTTACTGGCCAATACCGGCCGATGAGATTAACTTAAACCCAAATGTTGTCCAAAACCCGGGCTATTAAACGAAATTGAATTTGCCCCTTATCGGATTGTTTTGATGAAATCCCCAATCTTTTCAATCCCATTTTCGGTTAAATGCTTAATAAATGCAGACCCAATAATGGCCCCTTTGGCTTTCGCCGTGGCCGCCTCAAAGGTATTCGCATTACTAATGCCAAACCCCACTATCTGGGGATTGTTGAGATTAAGTTTGGCAATCCGTTGGAAGTATTCCCGCTGTTCCTCACCAAAGCCATCCTTGGCACCGGTGGTGCTTGCCGAACTGACCATATAAATAAAACCGTCCGAGGCATTGTCGATTGCACGAATGCGGTCTTCGCTGGTCTGTGGGGTAATCAAAAAGACGTTGATAAGATTGTATTTTTTGTAAATGGCTTCGTAGGCTTCTTTATAGACATCCAGGGGAAGATCGGGCATAATAATACCATCGATCCCAATTTCAAAGCATCTTCGACAAAAAGCCTCGACCCCGTACTGTAGCATTGGATTAAAATAGCCCATAACGATCAAGGGAATGGAAACGGATTTCCGTATGTCCTTTAATTGTTCAAATAGCAGTTCGGTGTGCATACCATTTCCCAGTGCAGCTGTGGAACTTTTCTGAATGGTAGGCCCATCTGCCAACGGATCGCTAAAAGGAAGGCCTATTTCTATCATATCCACTCCGGCCCTCTCCAATTCCTGAATTATTGGAAGGGTATCATCCAATTTTGGATATCCCGCGGTGAAGTAAATGGAGAGGAGTTTTTTGTTCTCCTGGAGCTTGGCTTTTATTCTGTTCATTTGTTATTTTTTTTCTAAGATGAAATCCTTTGCTCTAATTTTAGTCTTTATATCCTATAAAATTTCTCCTTATCACAAAAATTAATTGATTATAGGATTGTTTACTTTCGAATTTTTGTTTTTTGCTAGATATTAGGTAATCGATTAAGCTTTTTAATAAGCCACCAATTCCTATTAAGCCAATTGCAGTCAAAATGTCTTGAGTGGTCATTTCTTATTAATTATTGAATATCCAATGAACTATTCTTGTCATTCCGCACTTGATGCGGAATCCATTAGTCACACCAATCTTGTGCTAAATCATCCCATTCAGGATTTTCTTCTTCAATTAACTCAATTTTCCACTGTCTTTTCCACTTTTTAATCCGTTTCTCCCTCAAGATGGCATCATTTACATATTGATAAACCTCAAAATATACTAACCGATTCAATCCATATTTTTTTGTAAATCCTTCAATTAACTTGTTTTTGTGTTCGAAGACTCTTCTTTCCAAATCATTTGACATTCCAATGTAAAGTGTACCGTTTTTATGATTGGTAAGGATATAGATATAATATTGATGGACATTTTTTATCATGAACTGGATTCCTGCTTTTGCAGGAATGACAGGAATTACAATTTAAAGTAGTCAATGTACGTTTGAAGATCCTTATCTCCCCTCCCGGAAAGATTGATTACGATAACATCATCCTTCTTGAATTCTTTATAATCGAAAATAGCGAAGGCATGGCTGGTTTCTATGGCGGGAATAATGCCTTCCAATTGTGCCATTTCCAGGCCGGCGGTCATAGCCTCATCATCAGTGATTGAAATGAATTCCCCACGACCACTTTTATACAAATGTGCGTGCATGGGTCCTACTCCAGGGTAGTCCAGTCCCGCGGAAATGGAATACGGTTCGGTAATTTGACCATCTTCGGTTTGCATCAACAGGGTTTTGCTACCATGGATGATACCTACTTTTCCCAAGGCCGATGTTGCAGCACTCTCCCCGGAATTAACTCCTTTTCCAGCTGCCTCAACTGCAATGATACCGACCTCCGGGGTGTCCAAATAATGATAATAGGCACCAGCGGCATTGCTACCACCTCCCACACAGGCCACCACATAATTGGGATTTTCCCTCCCTTCCTTTTCCCGTAACTGCCATTTGATTTCTTCAGAAATTACGGATTGAAAACGCGCTACCATATCCGGATAAGGATGTGGTCCTACAACCGAGCCTATAATGTAATGGGTATTTACAGGGTTGTTGATCCAATCACGTATGGCTTCATTGGTAGCGTCCTTTAACGTTCTACTGCCAGATTTGGCCGCACGGACCTCTGCACCCAACATCTTCATGCGGGCTACATTGGGTGCTTGTCTTTCAATATCAATTTCACCCATGTACACGACGCACTCAATACCCATTAAAGCACAAACCGTTGCTGTGGCAACCCCATGTTGACCTGCACCGGTTTCCGCTATGATTCGGTTTTTGCCCAATTTTTTGGCCATCAAAATTTGCCCTATGGTGTTATTGACCTTGTGCGCCCCTGTGTGGCAAAGGTCTTCCCGTTTTAGATATATTTTGGTTTGATACTTTTCCGATAAACGCTCTGCAAAATACAAGGGAGTGGGTCTGCCTACATAGTCTTTTAACAGTTGATGAAACTCCTCCTGGAAGGAAGGTTCCGACATGATCCGGATGTAATTTTGGCGAAGTTCCTCACAATTGGGGTATAACATCTCTGGAATGAATGCCCCTCCAAATTCTCCGTAATAACCTTTTTCGTTAGCGTGATAACTCATTTTCCAGCACTTTTTTAAATTCTTTTAGTTTTTTGATATCCTTAAATCCGGGTTCCGTTTCAAATTTGCTGTTCACATCAATGGCATAACAGTATTTTGAGGTATCGGTATCCAAGAATTTCCGTAATTCATTTACATTCTCCAATCCAATGCCCCCACTTAAAAAGTAGGGTTTGGTTGAAGGGTATTGTTGCAGGACTTCCCAATCAAAAGCGTAGCCATTTCCTCCGGGCAGCTTTCCCTTGGTATCAAAGAGAAAGTAGTCACAGGAATTCTCATAAGCTTCTAAGATGGAAAAATCGAATGTTTCCTTGATTGAAAATACCTTTATGATGTCAAATTCTTTGGTTTGGGATTCCGAAACAAGTTCCGAATGACGATTTTTTAGATTTGCGCAATATTCCGGGGTTTCATTTCCATGTAACTGAACGGCATCCAAATGATATGCTGAAACCTTTTCCAAAACGTTTTCAATGGAGGCGTCCACAAAAACCCCAACGCTCTTTATTTCTGGGGGTAGTGGGGATGGTTCATGATCAAAGTAACGGGACGAGGGTTCCCAAAAGATAAAACCGAGGTAATCCGGTTGCAAACCGGCCACATCGGCAATATTATGTTTTTGACCACATATTTTAAGTTTCATCTCCCTAATTTTTGAATAAATTCTGCTGCGCTTTCTCCCGGGTTCTCTGTTTTCATAAAATTCTCACCGATCAAAAAACCTTGATAGCCAAATTCCTTAAGTTCTTTAATGGCACTAACTGAACTTATGCCGCTCTCGGATACTTTTACGAAATCCTCCGGGATTTCTTTGGCCAATGACTTGCTGGTTTCCAAACTCACTTCAAAGGTCTTTAAATTACGGTTGTTAACGCCCAACATATCCACACTGGGCAGTAAGGACTTGTTCAATTCCTGCTGGTTGTGGACCTCCAAAAGTACGTTCATTCCCAAACTTTTAGCCAGCTCGGAAAGTACTTTTAGTTCCTTTTTGGACAGTACTGCGGCTATGAGTAAAATCACATCCGCCCCATTTGCTTTAGCCTCCAATACCTGATATTCGTCTATCATAAATTCCTTTCTCAATAAGGGCATGTCCACAGATGCCCGTGCCAAGAGCAGATCTTCCAACGAACCTCCAAAGTATTTAATATCCGTAAGTACACTCATTCCACATACGCCGGCGTTTTGATACCCCTTTGCCACCTGGGCTACGTTGGTATTTTGATTTATGGTTCGTTTAGAAGGGGAACGTCGTTTATGTTCTGCAATGATTCCTGTGTTACTGTTCCTTAAAGTAGAAGCCAGGGACGGGCATTTCCGCTCAAATAAAACCGACTTTTCCAGCTGCAAAGTTGGAATCAAAGACTGTTTGAGGGCAACTTCCTTTCGTTTATCGGCCACTATTTTTTCCAGAATGTTCATTTTTTGGGTTGTGGGTTTACGGTTATTGGTTTAATGGATTGGTGAATATTGATTCAGAAAAAAATGAGTGAGGTTTCCCCATTGCTAAATTGATATTGAAGATTTCGAGTGCTATTACCGTGCTTATGTCATACATACGTTGTACCGTTTTATTCATCCCAATTGTTAGGTTTTGGCTGACTAAATTCCTGATGGTTGAAACAATCGGAATCAACCAAAATAGTTGTTCTTGAAAAAAAGACTTTAAATCCATAACAACCAACAACCAACAACCAACAACCAACAACCAACAACCAACAACCAACAACCAACAACCAACAACCAACAACTAATTACTCAACTCCTGTAATTTCCTTAATGCTTTTAACGCTTTGCCATTTAGCAAGGATTCTTTCGCTTTTTCAAATCCTTCTTTTGGCGCAAGGCCCTCCACTGTGGCTATGGCTATCCCAGCATTGGCGCAGACCACATTATTCTGTGCTTCTACTCCCTTGCCCTGTAAAATGTTCATAAAAATCTGCGCGGATTCGGCAACGTCCTCACCGCCAGCAATCGCATTTGCATTTACGCTTTCCAAACCAAAATCCCGGGGCTGCAAAATACCTTCCGAACCATTGGATATGGTTTTGGTCGCTCCCGTTAAACTAATCTCATCATAGCCGTCCAAAGCATGGAGTACGGTAAAGTTTTTATCCGTATTCTGATAGAGGTATCCATACATTCGGGCCAGTTCCAAGTTAAATACACCCACCATTTGGTTCTTTGGAAAAGCCGGATTCACCATTGGCCCCAACATATTGAAAAAGGTTTTTACGGCCAATTCCCTTCGTATGGGGGCCACATTTTTCATGGCAGGATGAAAAAGGGGCGCATGCAATACACAGATACCGGCTTCATCTATGGATTTTTTGAGAAAATCGGCCTCGTTACTGAATTTGATGCCCAAAAATTCCATGACATTGCTACTTCCACATTTGGAGGAAACCCCATAATTTCCATGTTTGGTGACTTTTATCCCGGCTCCGGCAGTTACAAAAGAGGCCAAAGTGGAAATGTTGAACGTGTCTTTGCCATCACCTCCCGTTCCACAGAGATCAATGGGGTTATAATCGCTCAAATCCACTGCCAGGCAGAGTTCCAAAAGTGCATCCCGAAAACCTTCCAACTCCTCAATGGTAATGCTTCGCATCATGTAAACGGTCAGAAAAGCGGCAATTTGACTGGTATTGTATTGCCCCTTGGCAATATTTACCAGGATTTGCTTGGCATCTTCCTTTGCCAGGATTTCGTGATTGATAAGTCTGTTCAGTGTTTCTTTCATTTTTTCTTTTTGTCATTCCGCACTTGATGCGGAATCTATTTTTTTGGATTCCTGTTTTCACAGGAATGACAAGTTTCAATTATTATTCAACCAATTTTTAAGCATTTGTTTTCCTTGTGGTGTAAGTACGGATTCCGGATGAAATTGTACTGCCCTTACATCATAGGTATTGTGTTTTAGGGACATAATCTGTCCTTTTTCGTCCACCGAAGTGGCCGTAAGTTCCTTTGGGAGCTTGCTGTCCACGACCCAGGAATGGTACCTCCCCACCTCCATGGTTTTTGACATTTCTTGAAATATGTAATCGTCCTCTATAATCGTTATGGTAGTTGCCACCCCATGGTACACTTCATCCAAATTAATAAGGGTGCCCCCAAAAACTTCCCCAATGGCCTGTTGTCCCAAACAAACACCAAAAATTCGTTTGCTTGGGGCATATTTCTCGATTATGGGTTTTAAAAGGCCGGCTTCATCAGGTATTCCTGGACCGGGTGAAAGGACAATTTCCTGGAACCTATCCACATCGTCCAATGTAAGTTCGTCATTTCGTTTTACCACCACTTCGCAACCCAGGTCCTCCAGATAGTGTACCAAATTATAGGTGAAGCTATCGTAATTGTCTATCATTAAAATCTGTCGTCCCATTTAGATAGTTTCTGCAATTTCCAATGCCCTGTTCAAGGCACCCAATTTATTATAGGTCTCCTGCAATTCGTTTTCCGGGTTGGATGCGGCAACCAAACCTGCACCTGCCTGATAATGGAGTTGATGGTTCTTACTCAAAAAAGTCCGAATCATAATGGCATGGTTGAAATTTCCGTTGAAATCCATAAATCCAATGGCGCCACCATAGTAAGCCCTATTGGTCTTTTCATATCTTTCAATGAGTTGCATGGCCATATGTTTTGGAGCTCCGCTCAACGTGCCGGCGGGAAAGGTGTCCGCAACAATTTTTAAAGTTGGGATGTCCGGTTTCTTATGTCCCGTGACTTTGGAGACCAAATGGATGACATGTGAGAAATACTGGACTTCCCTATAGGTCTCCACATTCACTAGATTACCATTTCTGCTCAAATCGTTTCGGGCCAGATCCACCAGCATCACGTGTTCGCTGTTCTCTTTTTCGTCACCGGCCAGTTTTTTGGCGAGTTCAGCATCTTTTTCATCATTGCCCGTTCTTTTGTAAGTTCCGGCAATGGGATGTATTTCGGCTTTTCCGTCCTTTACGATCAGTTGCGCCTCAGGGGAACTACCAAATATTTTAAAATCCCCATAATCAAAATAGAAAAGATAGGGGGACGGATTTATGGAGCGCAATGCGCGATATACATTGAACTCATCCCCCTTAAAATCTTGGGAAAACCGTCTTGACAATACCAACTGAAATACATCACCGCGCTTGCAATGTTTTTTGGCCAGTTCCACGTGTTCCCGATATTCTTCGTCTTTAAGATTGGATCTGGCTTCACCTTGTTTTGAAAAATTATAGGTTGCAAAGCTTCTTACCTTAAGCAATTGTTCCAGATCGTCAACATTATTTTCAGCATTAAAACAATGGGCAAATAGGTAAGCCTCATTTTTAAAATGGTTTATTGCAATAATATTTTGATACACCGCGTAGAAGATATCCGGTATTTTGACGGAATTGGATTTTTCGGAGATTTCTACAGATTCAAAGTAACGGACGGCATCATAGGCCATATACCCAAAAAGGCCGTTGGTTATAAATTTGAAATTGTGGTTTTCCACGGAAAATTGCTGCGAAAAACCATGGATTATGGCGGTCACGTCCGTAGAATCCGTAATCTCCATTTCCTCCACTGTCCCATCCGGAAATTGTTGGATAATGGAATTGCCCTCAATTTTAATGTACGCAATGGGATTGCAGCAAATATAGGAGAAGCTGTTGTCGTTGGCATGGTAATCACTACTTTCCAGTAAAATACTATTGGGATATTTATCCCGTATTTTTAGATACACACTAACCGGGGTAATGGTATCTGCAAGTATCTGTTTGTAATAGGTTTTTAGTTCAAATTTCATTTCAAATTGATTCAAAAAAGTAAGGCTTGTCGTGATGACAAGCCTTATATGGGTTCTGGATATATAGGACTAGCTCACGATAGCATACGCAAGTTGTTCCACCACCAGTTCATTTGTTGTTTACCTTTCATGTCCCAAATATAGAAATGTATTTGATGAAACCAAACAAAAAAATAAAAATCCCGCTGCAGTGGTACCGCAACAGGATTTTCAAACACTCAAACTAATTTTCTTTTTCTATAATTTCAAGGTGTCTAGAACTCCAAATCGACAACCAGGTCAAACTCATCATAAATGGTCTTGTCACCTAAGTTGTCGAAAAAACTTCCGGAACCATACTTTACATTGTACTGTGCCCGATCAATTTTCATGGTAGCGGTCGCTTTGCTGCCATACACCGAAACATCAAAAGTCACTGGTTTGGTGATTCCTTTTATAGTGAGGTCACCTGTTACCTTATATGAATTTTTACCGGATGCTTCCACCTTTGTAAATTTTAGGGATGAGGTTGGGTTGGAAGCCGTGGAGAAAAAGTCATCCGAATGTAAGTGTCCATCCAGTTTTTGCTTATAATCCCCTGTTAGGTCGGTAGTGTTGATGGTGGTCATATCAACAGTAAATTCACCACCTGTAAGTTTGCCCTCATCGAACATTAGGGCACCGGATTTAAGGTCGATGGTACCTGTGTGCGAGCCGGTAACTTTATAGGCTTTCCAGGTAACGGTACTTGATTCGGTCTTTACCTCTTTTTTCTCACCATCAACTGGATTGGCGAGGGCTGTTCCAAATACCAAGGTCAACGCTAGGGTTAAAATGTTCTTTTTCATGATTTTAGAATTAATTTTTGTTTTTAAAATGGGTTAATGATTTATATATAAGTGAATAATTCCTCTCTTGATTTTCTGACTTTTGCATAGTGCTGGGTCTCGTCTTCCTCGGAACGGTACCCAATGGCCAAAACAACGGCAGCATTCTGATTTTTTTCGTTCAGTCCCAAAACTTCATTGTATTTCTCCGGTTCAAAACCTTCCATGGGACAGGTATCAATTTTCAATTCGGCGGCGGCCTGCATGGCATTTCCAAATGCCAGATATACCTGTTTCGTTGTCCAGCTTCCTTTACTGTCCAAGGGTAAATCCAATAATTTGGATTTCATGAAATCACCATATCCTTTTAGTCCTTCTTGTGGGATATTTCTGGTCCTTGATACATTTTCCAGGTAATCATCTACCAAATTCTCATCAAAATCCGTTGAATTCGCAAAAACAATGATGTGGGATGCATCGGAAATCTGTGATTGTCCCCAACTTATGGGCCTAAGCTTCTCTTTTGTTTCCTGATTGGAGATTACATACATATGATAAGGTTGTAATCCATAGGAAGAAGCACTTAGCCTGGTTGCTTCCAACAGTGTTTCCAAATCTTCATTTGATACTTTTTTGTTCGCATCAAATTTTTTTGTGGCATAACGCCATTTTCTAATTGTTAGGGTATCGTCCATATTAAAATTTATCCAATAATCGATTCAATTGATGTAGTTCAGTATCGCTGAAATTTTTTAAGAGTTCATTTTCCGTTTGTTCCATGATTTTATCCAATTGGGATAAAATCCTGTTGCCTTTGTCCGTAATGGTAATTTCCACCTTGCGTCTATTTAAGGCACAAACCTCCCGATCCACATATCCCTTTAAAATGAGTTTGTCCACAAGTCTGGTGGTATTGCTCATTTTGGTTACCATACGTTCATTGATGGTAGAAAGATTGGCAGGCTTACCGTTCTGTCCCCTCAAAATTCTGAGAACGTTGAATTGTTGTTCGGACATTTCGTACGGTTTTAATGTAGCGGCAAAGGTTTCATTGATTTTATTTCCGACCAAAGCGAAATGAATCATCGTTCTAACTTTGAGCGGTAATTTTTTCTTGGTCTTAATGATTTCTTCTACATTCATGCCATTACAATAATTGTATATACAAATGTATAGCCGTATTCATGAACACCACAAGGGTCCATCGATAATTTTTTGTTAAAAAATCAAACCATGGGTTGTGCAATGGTTATTTTTAATCTGTAATCCTATGGTATGAAGCTAAATAGCCTTGTTTTTGGTAGTTGTTTTCTTTTCATGATTGGTTGTGCGGAGGATAAGAAACAATTAAAAAACGAAGAGAAAGCACAATTGACGGATAAGGTGATTGTGGGCAATACGGTGGAACTTCCTTTTCCAGTTTACGATTATGAAGGCCTTGAACCGCTGTTGAACAAGAATGATGGTAAAACCTATATTGTCAATTTTTGGGCCACTTGGTGTAAACCCTGCTTGGAGGAAATGCCATATTTTCAACAAATCTATGAGGAACAGCGCGACAATAACGTGGAATTGATTTTGGTAAGTCTGGATATGCCATCCATGTGGAAAAAAAGACTGATTCCCTATGTTGAGAAAAAAGGATTGAAAGGTAAGTTGGTTATTTTGGACGACCCAAAAATGAATGAGTGGATTCCAAAAATCAATAAAGACTGGGGTGGGGGCATACCGGCCACCTTGATATACAATGAAAAGGAAAGGGTTTTTTATGAAAAGGGCTTTTCATACGACGGATTGTATACGGAACTTCAAAAATTTTTAAATTAAGAGAAATGCGAACATTAAACTATTTGGGATTCCTTGTCGTACTGATTTCCATTACGGCTTTTTCCCCAAACCCAATTAAGGGGTATGGCATTGGCGATATGGCAACGGATTTTTCGTTGAAAAATGTTGATGGAAAAATGGTTTCCCTTTCCAATTATGAGGATGCCAAGGGTTTTCTGGTGATATTTACGTGCAATACCTGTCCCTATGCACAGGCCTATGAAGACCGAATCATTGCCCTGGACACTAAATACAAGTCTTTGGGAGTGCCGGTTATCGCAATCAATCCCAATAATCCTAAGGCCAAACCCGGAGATGGTTTTGAAGAAATGAAAACCAGGGCAAAACAAAAAGGTTTTACCTTTCCTTATCTCCTGGACGATGGTCAAAAGGTGTACCCACAATACGGAGCTACACGCACCCCTCACGTTTTTTTATTGGAAAAAAAGGAATCGGGTAACGTAGTCCGTTATATAGGGGCCATAGACGATAATTACCAAGATGCCTCCCAAGTAGAGGAAAAATATGTTGAACAGGCTGTGGACGCCATGTTGGCAGGAGAAGAGATTAAAGTTGAGACCACCAGGGCCATTGGATGTTCCATTAAGGTGTAATTGAAAAAATATTTGGTTTTTAAGTCCAGAGTAATGCTCTGGACTTTTATTTTTGAGCAATTTAAACAATACACTTATGGATTTGAGCCAAGAAGAATGGGCCGAAAAATTAGCGAATGACGAAAATGCCTTCATATTGGACGTTAGAACCCCTGAGGAAGTGGAGGAGGGCTATATTCCCGGTGCCACAAATATTGATATTTATTTGGGGCAAGGCTTTTTGGATGGATTGGAGGAATTGGATAAATCCAAAAACTACTATGTCTATTGCCGTTCCGGGAACCGAAGTGGTCAAGCCTGCGCCATAATGAACAGTGTCGGTTTTGAAAGAGCCTACAATTTGGAAGGGGGCTTTTCCAATTGGGAAGGGGAGGTAGTCGAGTAAGATGCTTCCCAAGACCATCATCGGAAAACTGCAGGCCAACAAAATGGTCTTTCGGCATCTGCTGGAAACCTGTACCGAAGAACAGTATTCTTTTAGGATCAATGCCGATTCTTGGTGCCTATTGGAGATTGTTTGCCATTTATTGGATGAGGAGGTAGAAGATTTTAAAGCACGGGTAAAAAGCGTCTTATGGGATCCAAATCAGCCCTTGAAACCCATCAGTCCAGAAGAATGGCCTAAGGAACGTGGTTATTTACAACGGAACTTTGCAACCGTTCTCCAAAGTTTCCTTAAGGAAAGGCAGCAATCCATAGATTGGCTACAATCCCTTGAAAACCCAAATTGGGAGCAGACGGTTGACCATCCCGAAGTAGGGCCAAGAAGCGCCAAAAAGTTCCTGGTAAATTGGTTGGCGCACGATTACCATCATATAAGGCAAATAAATCGGATCCATCATGCATATTTAAAATTTTCCAGTAAAGATGATTTGACCTATGCAGGAAAATGGTGATCAAATTTCTATTTTCGTTGCATGCGTGAAGATTTGCTTCATTATGTTTGGAAGACCCAAAAGTTTCAAAGCCTTGATTTACGGACTTCTTCCCAAGAGCCAATAGAAATTATCCATATTGGGCAATACAATACTTCCAGTGGCCCCGATTTTTTTAATGCCCGAATACGTATTCAAAATCAGGAATGGGCGGGTAATGTGGAAATTCACACCAAATCTTCTGATTGGTACGCACATGGACATGAGCAAGACCAAAACTATGACAATGTCATACTTCATGTAGTTTGGGAGGACAACCTGAGCGTGTTTAGAAAAGATGGTAGTAAGATCCCCACTTTGGCCTTAAAAGAGTATTTGAATGAAGAACTACTTTCGTCCTATAAAAGCTTGGTATGCAATAAAGGGCGCAAATTCATCAATTGCGAAAAAGATGCGAACAGTGTCAAAAGTATCATTTGGGGTCAGTGGCAACAGCGGCTCTACATAGAGCGCTTGGAACAGAAGTCAAAACACATCAAAACACTATTGGAAGGGACCAGGAACGACTGGGAAGCCGTCCTTTTTGCCATGGTAATGAAGAACTTTGGCCTCAACAAAAATGGCGAAGCCTTTTTGGATATGGCAAAACATCTGGATTATGCGGTGATAAAAAAAGTATCCAAGGATTTGTTACAACTGGAAAGCCTGTTTTTTGGAGTGGCCGGTTTTCTGTCCAAGGCCGAAATTCTGGATGACTATTTTTTGCGCCTTCAAAACGAGTTCACCTTCCTTCGGAACAAGTTTCAAATAAAGGAATACAAGGGAGAGAGACCTATTTTCTTTGGATTGAGGCCCTCCAATTTCCCTACCATCCGTTTGTCCCAGCTTGCGAGGGTACATAACCAGCACCCCAACTTGTTCAGCAAAATAATGGAGTGTACAAATTTGGACGATTTTTACAGGCTTTTTGACGTCCATGCCAGTGCGTATTGGGACGACCACTATACCTTTGGTAAGGAGTCCAGAAAAAGAAAAAAGGGGATTTCCAGGGATTTTGTGCATTTGGTCCTAATGAATACCATAATCCCCATAAAATTTTGTTATGACAACTATTTGGGAAGGAACAATACCGAAGAATTGTTGGAGTTGGCAAATACTGTTCCGGCTGAAAAAAACAGCATAATCAATCGATTTGAACGTATTGGGGTTCCTACGGGATCAGCATTTGAAAGTCAGGCGAAGATCCAATTGTACAATGGGTATTGTACGGTGAACAAATGTCTTCAATGTCATGTAGGAACCAATTTATTGGCAAGAAAAAACTAATTTTAGCCATGCGGTGGTTTTACAGTCTGTTGTATTATTTTCAAAAAAGGGGGTTCCAAGTATGTGAACGTATTGCTGAACGTTTGGGCATCAGGGCCCGGGTTGTGCGTACCACATTTATTTACCTCACCTTTGTAACACTGGGCTTCGGATTTGCCCTTTATCTATTCATTGCCTTTTGGTTAAGGATAAAAGACTTGGTGTATACCAAAAGAACCTCTGTTTTTGACTTGTGACCTATGATCAAACTATTCCGTTCCAAACTCGTATTGGCATTGTCCCTGATGATTTTGGTGTTTACCATTGGCGTATTTGGGTATAAAATGGTAGCGTCATATACCTGGGTGGAAGCCATATATATGACCATTATTACGATTACCACGGTAGGTTTTTCGGAAGTAAGGCCACTTGATCAGAATGCTAAGATTTTTACTATTTTCCTCATTGTTAGCAGCGTTTTTATATTTGGGTTTGCCATCTCCGTGGTTTCCGAATATGTGCTAAGCAGGAATTCATTGCAACTTTTAAAGAAGAAAAGGGTGAAGAATACAATTAATGGCTTAAAGAATCATGTGGTGGTCTGTGGTTATGGCAGAAATGGCCAACAGGCAGCACATAAATTGAAGGCGTACAAAAAACCCTTTGTCGTCATTGAAAAGGACAAAGAAGTGATCAGTGCCAATGAGGACGAGGTGTTATTTGTTGAAGGTGACGTTAATGATGATGAGGTCCTGGTGCAGGCCGGTATCCAAAGGGCCCAGTATTTTGTGGCCGCATTGCCCGATGATGCCTTAAATCTCTTTGTGGTCCTATCCGCACGGCAGTTGAACAAAGATCTTTTCATCATCAGTCGGGCCTCTCAAGCCACGTCGGTTAAAAAATTGGAATTTGCCGGCGCAAACAAAGTCATTATGCCAGATAAAATAGGAGGGGACCATATGGCCTCTTTGGTGGTTATGCCAGATCTAATAACATTTATGGATCAACTTTCCATAGAAGGGGAGAGTACAACCAATTTGGAGGAAGTGGAAATTGCCGATTTTACGGACCAAGTGGATTGCCAATCCATTCGTGACCTGAATTTGAGGAGCAAAACAGGTTGCACCATTATTGGCTACATAAAGCCCAACGGGAAATATATCATTAATCCAGAACCTGATTTGGAATTGGAGCCCAAAGGAAAGGTAATTGTTTTGGGCCGCCCGGAGCAGATACAAAAACTGAATCAAATGTTCCACATTCATCAGTTAAAAACCGATGAAATTTGATTGCATAGGTTTTTTTTAGGATATTGTCGGCTTTACATCTACTCAACAAAGCAAAATAACCAGCATGAAGTACAGACTTTTTACCCTTCTCTCTTTCTTATTACCATTTTTTTCCATGGCCCAGGAAGCCGAGGAAGTTGGTTTGGACAAAAGGATTGATAGGGCCTTTCAACCAGTTTCGGACTTTTTCAATGATGTCATCTTCTTTGAAATAATGGGAACGCCCTTCGTATTGATTCTTTTAGTAGGAAGTGCCCTTTTTTTCACTCTCTATTTTAAGTTTCCCAACATCCGGCATTTTTGGACCGCCATAAGTGTGGTCAGGGGCAAATATGATGAATTGGAATATCCCGAAGGCCATGGAGTGGAAAAAGCGGAAATAAATATTGTTGATGGGGATTTGCCCGATACGATCCGGGATGAGAGCCAGGAAGGCGAAGTAAGCCATTTTCAGGCATTGGCAACCGCGGTATCCGGTACGGTCGGTAATGGTAACATTGCCGGGGTGGCCCTGGCCATTGCCCTTGGAGGGCCCGGTGCTACATTTTGGATGATCATCTGTGGGTTATTGGGAATGTCCACAAAATTTGTGGAATGTACGTTAGGTGTCCAATTTCGGGATGTGGATGAAAACGGAACGGTCTATGGAGGACCCATGTATTACATTAGCAGGGGACTTAAGGATAAAGGCTTCAAGACCTTGGGAAAAATTGCCGCTGTACTATTTGCCGTATTCTGTATCGGTGGGTCCTTTGGTGGCGGAAATGCAGCACAATCCAATCAGGCTACCATTGTGGTCAAGGAACTCTTTGGATGGGAAAGTACAATGGCCGGTACCATAATAGGGGTAGTACTCGCCGTTTTGGTGGCAATCATTATTATTGGGGGTATTAAAAGAATTGCTTCGGTGACTGAAAAAGTAGTCCCTTTTATGGCGGTTCTCTATGTGGTATGCTGCCTGTATATCATTTTCAGTAATTTTCCCTTGATTGATGATGCCATAGGTTTGATCGTAAAAGAGGCCTTTAATCCAACGGCCATGGGTGTTGGTGGAGTTATTGGGGTGCTCTTGGTAGGATTTAGAAGGGCGGCCTTTTCAAATGAGGCAGGTGCGGGTTCGGCTTCCATTGCCCACTCGGCAGTAAAGACCAAATACTCAGCATCTGAAGGATTGGTTGCGCTGTTGGAACCTTTTATTGATACCGTCGTTATCTGTACCATGACTGCTTTGGTAATCGTCATTTTCAATTTTGGCGGGTTTTTTGAATATGGAGGTGATGGTTCCGGAGTTGTGATGATAGACGGAATGCCCTATGAAGGCGCAGGTATTACTTCCAAGGCATTTGGTGAATACATCCCCTTCTCCAATGTGTTCCTTACCGTTGCAGTTGTCCTGTTTGCGGTATCTACAATGATTTCATGGTCGTATTACGGTCTGCAGTCCTGGAAGTACCTTTTTGGTAGGGGTAGGACCACGGATTTGACCTATAAATTATTATTCTGCGTTTTTGTCATTATTGGGGCCGCTGCCAGTATGGATTCCATTTGGGCCTTTTCGGATGCCATGATTTTTGCCATGGTGTTTCCCAATATGGTAGGCTTGTATTTCTTGTTCCCTATTGTCAAAAAACAATTACGGCGTTATCTGGACGCCATTAAGGCGAATAAGCAAGTGTAGTACATAAACCATGAAATCCTACTTTAACTTCACCAAACAGGAACGGAGGGGGATTTTCTTTTTGCTGGTATTGATCGCAGTATTTCAATTAGCTTATTTTGGTTTGAACCGATTTTCGACCGCCAATGGTACCGATGTATTCTCATTGGACATAAAAAACCAGTTGCTGACCGATAGCTTGGGTATTGAAGAGCGCAAGTCGAAATTACAGTTCAAGCCCTTTAATCCAAATTATATTTCTGAGTATAAGGGATACTTGTTGGGCCTGTCCCCTTTGGAACTTGATAGACTACATAGCTTTAGGGCACAAAACGGATTTGTGCACTCTGCGGAGGAGTTTCAACGAATCACTGGAATATCGGATTCCTTGCTGAATGGCATCTCACCGTTTTTTAAATTTCCGGAATGGACGCAGACTACAAAGCCGACAACAAAAAAAACCGAAGTCAGCAACAACCGAAAGCCAAGGATTTTGGATTTGAACACTGCTTCGGCCCAAGATTTGAAGAAAGTCAATGGAATAGGGGAAAAGTTGTCTGCCAGAATAATTAAATTTCGGGAGAGGCTTGGAGGTTTTCTGGTAAATGAGCAGCTTTATGATGTTTACGGTCTTGAACCGCAAGTAGTGGAAAGGACCCTAAAAAAATTTCGGGTGCTACATCCTCCAAAGGTTAAAAAAATCAATATTAATACGGCCAATCCAGATGAAATTGCATCTTTGGTGTACCTAAAGTATAAAGTGGCAAAAAATATCGTTATATATAGAGAGGAAAATGGAGCGTATACATCAAAAGAAGATTTGTTTAACGTTTCGGGGTTTCCGATAAACAAAATAGATAGAATAGCCTTATATTTGTCGTATTAAAGGAGTTGATATGGATAGTATGTACTTCACGGAAGAGCATCAATTATTTAGGGAGAGTTTAAAAGATTTTTTGCAGAAAGAAGTCGTCCCGCATTTGGATAAATGGGAAGAAACAGGAACCATTGAACGTTTTATTTGGAAAAAACTGGGTCAAATGGGTTATTTTGGTTTGGCCACCCCGGAAGCATATGATGGATTGGGACTGGATTTGTTCTACACGGTAATTCTGCTGGAGGAACTTCAAAAAATTAACTCAGGGGGATTTGCTGCCGCCATTTGGGCGCACGTTTACTTGGCGATGACCCATTTGAACAAAAATGCCAACCACGAGCAGAAAGAAGCGTACTTGACACCAAGTGTAAATGGTGAAAAAATAGGTTGCTTGGGAGTAACCGAGCCCTTTGGGGGAAGTGATGTGGCAGGGATGCGCACAACTGCGGTAAGAAAGGGTGATCATTACATTATCAATGGTTCAAAAACCTTCATTACCAATGGGGTTTATGGCGATTATATCATTCTGGCTGCAAAAACCAGTCCTTCCAAGGGTAATAAAGGAATCAGCATTTTCATTGTTGATCTTAAAAGTGAAGGGGTGACCGCCAACAAACTCAACAAACTTGGATGGCGTGCTTCGGATACTGCGGAATTGGCATTTGATAATGTTATCGTACCCGCCAAAAACCTGATGGGTGAGGAGGGCACTGGTTTTGGATTCATCATGGAGGCCTTTGCCCTTGAGCGTTTGGTCATGGGAATCAATGCCCATGCCAGGGCCGAACACGCCATCGACTACGCCTTACAATATATGTCCGAACGGGAAACGTTCGGGAAGCCCATAAACCAGTATCAAGCACTTCGCCACAGATTGGTGGATCTCTATGCAGATATGGAGATGTGCAAAAACTATAATTATTCCGTAGTATATCGAATGGAGCAAGGGGAATATGTGGTAAAAGAGGCCACCATATCCAAATTGAAGTCTACAAAAATGGCAGATGATGTTATTTACCACTGCCTGCAATTCCTTGGGGGTTATGGCTATATTGAGGATTATCCCATGGCCCGCATGCTAAGGGATAGTAGATTGGGGCCAATTGGTGGGGGAACTTCTGAGATTCTCAGGGAAATCATTGCAAAGATTATTGTGGACAAAAAGGAATATCGCCCAGCCTCCACAAGCGTGAACACCAACGAAGAAATTTTCAAATAACCACCGTGGTTATAAATACATTTGTATATTTGCACACCAAAATTTAAAAGAAAGGAGGTTGTAGCCTATGTTAATAATACCGGTAAAAGAAGGAGAGAACATTGATAGAGCACTGAAGCGTTTTAAGAGGAAGTTCGATAAAACGGGAACAATGCGTCAATTACGAAGCAGACAGCAGTTCACCAAACCTTCCGTTAGGCGTAGAGCTGAAATTCAAAAAGCACAATATATCCAGAGCTTAAGGGACAAAGAGGAACTTTAGGACCCTTTTCTGGAAAAAATTAAAAATCCTGCTGTAAGAGCAGGATTTTTTTTTAAAGTAGGATTACTACCTTTAGGATATGAGTTTGGATGCCTTTACCTCATATTTGAATCTGGAGAAGAACTACTCGCCCCATACCATTAAGGCCTATGCCAAGGATATTGATGATTTTCAAAAATACATTTTGGACCATTATCAACTTGAAGAAATCCAGAAGGTGGAGTATGGCCCCATTAGGAGTTGGATTGTGGCATTGGTGGAACAGGGGGTATCCAATCGTTCGATAAATCGAAAAATAGCTTCCCTAAAAGCATACTATAGGTTTCTGTTGAAAATTGGAATGATCGAACACAATCCTTTGGCCAAGCACAGGGCGCTTAAGTCCGAAAAAAGAATTCAGGTTCCTTTTTCGGAAAATGAAATGGAACGGGTATTGGACGCTATGGAATACGATGATGACTTTTTGGGCCTTAGGGACAAATTGATCATAGAACTACTGTATGCCACAGGTATGCGCAGGTCAGAGCTGGTTCATCTTAAGCTTAGTGATGTTGACCTTAATGGAAAAACGGTAAAGGTGTTGGGCAAACGCAACAAGGAACGTATACTACCTTTAATGCCCCGATTGATCGGTTCCATACAATCCTATTTAGAGCAAAGATCGGCTGTGCCAAAGATAGTGGATGCCACACATTTTTTATTGACAAATACAGGCCACAAAATATACGAAACCCTTGTTTACAGGGTTATAAATAAGTATCTTAGTAGGGTTTCGCCCAAAGTCAAGAAAAGTCCACATATGTTGAGGCATACTTTCGCGACACATCTCTTGAACCAAGGAGCGGACTTAAATGCTGTGAAAGAACTGTTGGGTCATTCCAGTTTGGCTTCTACACAGGTATATACCCATAGTAGTATTGCCAAACTAAAGGAAGTGCACGCAACTACCCATCCTAGAAACAAGGAATAGTACTCCTTGTAATGTATAACCTATCCACCTTGGAGTGGACCTAAAAGAGAAATTTTTATGAAGGTTAATGCACAATCTGTAAATTTTGTGGCCGACAAAAAATTAATTGAATTCATTCAGGCGCGAATGGATAAATTGGAACTGTTCTATGACAGAGTCATTAGTTCGGATGTTTATTTAAAAGTTGAGAACACCAGTTCCAAGGAGAACAAAAGTGTGGAAATCAAGGTGAAGGTGCCCAGGAACCAATTTATTGTAAAAAAACAATGTAAGTCTTTTGAGGAGGCCGTTGATAATGCATGCAATTCATTGGAGCGGCAATTGGTGAAAACAAAGGAGAAAACAAGGGCACATGCCTAATCAAAATTTTTTTTCAGTTTGTTTTGATTAAACAAATAAAACGCTACATTTGCAGTCCGTTAGAAATAACGGGCTTTTTTTGTGTAAAAAAGTGGCTGAAAAGCCGATATAGCTCAGCTGGCTAGAGCAGCTGATTTGTAATCAGCAGGTCGTGGGTTCGAGTCCCTCTATCGGCTCGTAATTTACTGAAAATCAAGGAGGGGAGATACTCAAGCGGCCAACGAGGACAGACTGTAAATCTGTTGGTTTTTACCTTCGCAGGTTCGAATCCTGCTCTCCCCACGGGTGCAGACCAGAATAATCCTGAAAAGGATGGTTTTTTGAAATATTGAATAGTAATAAGCGGGAGTAGCTCAGTTGGTAGAGCGTCAGCCTTCCAAGCTGAATGTCGCCGGTTCGAACCCGGTCTCCCGCTCTAAGAGTGACGATGTTGCCCCAAATGGGGTGGCTAAATCTCTTCCTTTGTCATAAGGATGTAGATTGAACACTTTACGCCGACGTAGCTCAGGGGTAGAGCGTTTCCTTGGTAAGGAAGAGGTCACGGGTTCAATTCCCGTCGTTGGCTCGATAGAAAACAGACACTAATATAAACTTAAGATTAAATTCATTAAAAATGGCAAAGGAAACTTTTGATCGTTCCAAACCCCACCTTAACATAGGTACTATTGGACACGTAGATCATGGTAAAACTACATTGACTGCTGCTATTACAACGGTATTGGCAAACGCAGGTCTTTCTGAGCTTAGAAGCTTTGATTCTATTGATAATGCACCTGAAGAGAAAGAAAGGGGTATTACCATCAATACGTCTCACGTAGAGTATCAGACAGAGAATAGGCACTATGCGCATGTGGATTGTCCTGGTCACGCGGATTACGTTAAGAACATGGTAACTGGTGCCGCTCAAATGGATGGTGCAATCTTGGTGGTTGCTGCCACAGATGGTCCTATGCCCCAAACACGTGAGCACATCCTTCTAGGTCGTCAGGTAGGTATTCCAAGAATCGTTGTTTTCTTGAACAAAGTGGACATGGTTGATGATGACGAACTTTTGGAACTTGTGGAGATGGAGGTGCGCGAGCTACTTTCTTTCTATGAGTACGATGGTGACAACGGTCCTGTAATTTCCGGTTCTGCACTTGGTGCTTTGAACGGAGAACAGAAGTGGGTTGACACCGTAATGGAATTGATGAATGCCGTTGATGAATGGATTGAATTACCCGAACGTGATATCGATAAGCCTTTCTTAATGCCGGTTGAAGATGTATTCACTATTACCGGTCGTGGTACGGTAGCTACCGGACGTATAGAAACAGGTGTTGCCAATACTGGTGATGGTGTTGATATTATTGGTATGGGTGCTGAGAAATTGACTTCCACAATAACTGGGGTTGAGATGTTCCGTAAGATTTTGGATAGGGGTGAAGCTGGTGATAACGTAGGTATCCTTTTGAGGGGTATTGAAAAATCAGACATCAAAAGGGGTATGGTAATCTGCAAACCAGGTTCCGTTACACCACACGCTAAATTTAAAGCAGAGGTGTATATCCTTAAAAAAGAAGAAGGTGGTCGTCACACCCCATTCCATAACAACTATCGTCCTCAATTTTATGTGAGAACTACTGACGTAACAGGAAATATTGTCCTTCCTGACGGTGTTGAAATGGTAATGCCAGGTGATAACTTGACCATTACAGTAGATTTGATTCAGCCTATTGCCCTAAATGTAGGTCTGCGTTTTGCTATCCGTGAGGGTGGTAGAACAGTGGGAGCTGGTCAGGTTACTGAAATTTTAGATTAATTTTTTTGATATAACAAATTTATACTGAGGGTGTTCGCTTTTTAGCGGATACCTTTCAGTATAAATATGAACGGGTGTAGCTCAGTTGGTAGAGCACTGGTCTCCAAAACCAGGTGTCGGGAGTTCGAGTCTCTCCTCCCGTGCTGAACAGAAAGGAAAGTCTGGAGAAGAGACGGGAAGTTTACCCTGAGCGAAGTCGAAGGGAGTCTCTCCTCCCGTGTAAAGGAGAAAGAACAAAAAGCAATTGGACGGAAAGTTGGTCCTGGGCAAAAAGCTTGCGCTGAGCTAAGGAAAGCTTCCATAGGGCCACAAAGAATTTTTTTGATATGTTGACTTACGTAAAGGAATCTTGGGAAGAGTTGAAAAATAATGTTACTTGGTTGAACCGGGAACAGGCATCCAATTTAATGGTCGTTGTTGCGGTCTTCTCAATCTTGTTTGCGTTGGCAACATGGGGAGTGGATACGGTTTTTAGTAAGTTGATTGCGTTGTACTTTGAAAAATTAATTGGGTAGGTGATGTCAGAGGTGTTGGAAAAAAAGTGGTACGTGGTGCGTGCAGTCAGTGGCCAAGAGAATAAAATCAAAGGCTATATAGAAAGTGAAGTTGAACGTGCCGGTTTTGGGGATTACTTGGAAGATGTATTGGTGCCAACTGAAAAAGTGGTGCAAATACGAAATGGAAAGAAAATAAATAAGGAGCGTACCTATTTCCCCGGTTATATTATGATCAAGGCCAATTTAGGCGGGGAAATGGTCCATATCATCAAATCCATTACCAATGTTATTGGGTTTTTGGGCGAAACCAAAGGAGGGGATCCCGTGCCTTTGCGGAAAGCCGAAGTAAACCGTATGCTGGGCAAGGTAGATGAGCTTGCCGTAAATACCGATAATATTGCCATACCCTTTGTATTGGGGGAAACGGTAAAGGTAATAGATGGACCGTTCAATGGCTTTAATGGAACTGTTGAAAAAATCAACGAAGAAAAACGTAAGCTGGAAGTGATGGTGAAGATTTTCGGTAGAAAGACACCATTGGAACTCAGCTATATGCAAGTTGAAAAAGTATAGTAAGAATTGGGATGTTAGATGAGGGACATAAGAAATTATTTATCTCAAATCTCACGTCTTAAATCTAAAGTCAAGAAAAATAAAAGAGCTGTTACATAGATAAAATTGTGTTGCTTCCAAATAGACACAATTTCAAATTTAATTAAGTAAAATGGCAAAAGAAGTAGATAAGGTTGTAAAACTACAAGTTAGGGGAGGTGCTGCGAATCCATCGCCACCGGTTGGACCCGCCTTAGGTGCTGCTGGTGTTAACATCATGGAGTTCTGTAAGCAGTTTAATGCCCGGACCCAGGACAAGCAGGGAAAAGTATTGCCTGTTGTTATCACCGTTTACAAGGACAAATCGTTTGAATTTGTTGTAAAAACACCACCTGCGGCCGTTCAATTGATGGAAGCAGCCAAGATTAAAAAAGGATCTGGCGAACCTAACCGTGTAAAATCCGGTTCAGTGACTTGGGACCAAGTGAAAACTATTGCAGAGGATAAAATGGTGGATTTGAATGCATTTACCGTGGAATCTGCAATGCGAATGGTGGCCGGTACGGCACGTTCAATGGGACTAAAGGTTTCTGGCCCAAAACCTTTTTAATCGGAAAAGCAATTTAGAATGGCAAAATTGACTAAAAAGCAAAAAGAGGCAGTTGCTAAAATCGATAGGAATAAAATGTATTCCTTGGAAGAAGCCTCTTCTTTGGTAAAAGAAATAACCAATGTGAAATTTGATGCATCGGTGGATTTGGCGGTTCGTTTGGGTGTTGACCCAAGGAAGGCCAATCAAATGGTGCGTGGCGTGGTTACCCTTCCCCATGGAACAGGTAAGGACGTAAAGGTTTTGGCATTGGTGACCCCGGATAAGGAAGCGGAAGCTCAAGAAGCTGGTGCAGACTATGTAGGGTTGGATGAATATTTGGATAAAATTAAAGGCGGTTGGACAGACGTTGATGTCATCGTTACCATGCCCAGCGTTATGGGGAAATTGGGCCCATTGGGTCGGATTTTGGGTCCTCGCGGACTAATGCCCAATCCGAAGACCGGGACGGTAACCATGGATGTAGGTAAGGCTGTGGCTGACGTAAAAGGCGGTAAAATAGATTTCAAAGTTGATAAAACGGGAATTGTTCATGCTGCCATCGGAAAGGTTTCTTTCTCTCCGGACAAAATTGCCGGAAATGCAAAGGAACTTATCGATACGTTGAATAAGCTGAAACCTGCAGCTGCAAAAGGAGTATATATGAAAAGTATATATATGAGCAGTACCATGAGTCCTAGTGTTCAGTTAGATCCCAAAGCTGTTTAATCATAGAGTAGTTCAAACGTAATACAATGACAAGAGAAGAAAAAGCGATCGTAATTGAAGATTTGACTGCTCAGTTGGCTGACAATCCAAATATCTACCTAGCGGATATTTCGGGACTTGATGCGGGTACCACTTCGGATTTAAGGAGGGCTTGCTTTAAGGCCAACATAAAATTGGCAGTTGTTAAGAATACATTGCTCGCAAAAGCAATGGAGGCTTCGGACAAGGAATTCGGTGAATTGCCCAACGTATTAAAGGGTAACACCTCTTTAATGTTATCCGAAACAGGTAATGCCCCGGCAAAACTGATCAAGAATTTTAGAAAGAAATCGGATAAGCCCTTATTGAAAGGGGCTTTTATTGAGGAAGCAGTTTATATTGGTGACGAAAACCTGGATTCTTTGGTGAATATCAAATCCAAAGAGGAAGTTATCGGTGACATTATAGGATTGTTGCAATCCCCAGCCAAAAATGTTATTTCCGGACTTAAATCAGGTGGTGGAAAATTGGCTGGAATCCTCAAAACCTTATCCGAAAGATAATTTGTACGCACTAAAACAAACATATTTTTAAAAATTTATTAAAACGATAGAAAATGGCAGATTTGAAAGATTTTGCAGAACAGTTGGTTAACCTTACCGTAAAAGAGGTAAACGAGTTGGCCGATATATTAAAAGAAGAATACGGCATTGAGCCTGCTGCTGCTGCGGTAGCCGTTGCTGCCGGTGGTGGTGCCGGTGCCGATGCTGGTGAAGCTGCTGAAGAACAATCTGAATTCGATGTAATTTTGAAAGCCCCTGGAGGTTCAAAACTTGCTGTCGTAAAACTGGTTAAGGAATTGACCGGTCTTGGATTGAAAGATGCTAAAGAGATTGTGGACAGCGCACCAAAAGCAGTTAAAGAAGCTGTTTCCAAGGATGAAGCTGAAGGAATCAAAAAATCTTTGGAAGAAGCAGGAGCAGAAGTTGAGCTTAAATAATAGCAGAAACTATATTGTATTGGTTAAGGTCTTGCCGTTTTGCGGTTAAGACCTTAGCCTGTTTAATGGAAGCGTATGAAGTTATACGTGACCCAACTGAGAATTCACTATTAAAATTGTCCATTGATGTTCACTAACAAGACTGAAGAAAGAGTAAACTTTGCAACCGCTAAGAACATGCCGGAATACCCGGATTTCTTGGACATCCAAATAAAATCATTTCAAGACTTTTTCCAACTTGAAACCAAATCGGATGAGCGTGGTAACGAAGGTTTGTACAATACCTTCATGGAAAACTTTCCCATTACGGACACGCGCAACCAATTCGTATTGGAATTTTTGGATTATTTCATTGACCCACCAAGATATACGATACAAGAATGTATCGAGCGTGGTCTTACCTATAGCGTACCCTTAAAAGCTAGATTAAAACTATACTGTACCGATCCGGAACATGAAGATTTTGAGACTATTGTACAGGATGTTTATTTGGGGACCATCCCATACATGACACCCAGTGGAACATTTGTGATCAATGGGGCGGAACGTGTTGTGGTTTCTCAGTTGCACCGTTCTCCAGGTGTATTCTTTGGGCAGTCCTTCCATGCCAACGGAACTAAGCTGTATTCCGCCAGGGTAATTCCTTTTAAAGGTTCATGGATTGAATTTGCCACCGATATCAATAGCGTAATGTACGCTTATATCGATAGGAAGAAAAAGTTACCGGTTACCACCTTATTCAGGGCTATTGGATTTGAACGTGATAAGGATATCCTTGAAATTTTTGACCTTTCGGAGGAGGTTAAAGTCTCAAAGGCCGGATTGAAGAAGGTAATGGGCCGTAAGTTGGCCGCGAGGGTACTGAATACCTGGCACGAGGATTTTGTGGATGAAGATACGGGCGAGGTGGTTTCCATTGAACGAAACGAGATTATCCTTGATCGTGATACCGTTTTGGAAAAGGAGCATATAGACGAGATTATCGATGCAGATGTAAAGACCATCCTTTTGCATAAGGAAAATGCAAATCTGTCGGATTATGCCATTATCCACAATACACTTCAAAAGGATCCCACAAACTCCGAAAAGGAAGCGGTAGAACATATTTACAGACAATTGCGTAATGCCGAACCGCCAGATGAAGAGACCGCGAGGGGAATCATAGACAAATTGTTCTTTTCCGACCAACGGTACAATCTTGGGGAGGTAGGCCGTTACCGTATGAACAAAAAATTAGGTCTTGATATTGGAATGGACAAGCAGGTATTGACCAAGGAAGATATCATTACTATTATTAAATATTTGATTGAACTTATCAATTCCAAAGCGGAGATTGATGACATAGATCACCTGTCCAACAGAAGGGTAAGAACGGTTGGTGAACAATTGTCCTCTCAGTTTGGTGTTGGTTTGGCACGTATGGCACGTACCATTCGTGAGCGAATGAATGTTCGCGATAACGAGGTATTTACACCAATCGATTTGATCAATGCCAAGACCTTGTCATCGGTGATTAACTCATTTTTTGGTACCAACCAGCTATCCCAGTTTATGGACCAAACCAATCCGTTGGCAGAGATAACCCATAAACGTAGGCTATCGGCACTTGGCCCAGGTGGTCTATCAAGGGAAAGGGCAGGATTTGAGGTCCGTGACGTACATTACACCCACTATGGGCGTTTATGTCCAATTGAAACTCCTGAAGGTCCTAATATTGGTTTAATTTCTTCACTTTCGGTTTTTGCCAAAGTGAACCAGATGGGCTTCTTGGAAACACCGTATAGAAAAGTTGCGGATGGAAAGGTGAATGTTGAAGAGTATGTGTACTTAAGCGCAGAAGAGGAAGAAGGAATGAAAATAGCTCAGGCCAATATTCCTTTGAATGATGCGGGTGCCATTGACGGCGATAAGGTAATTGCCCGTGAGGAAGGTGACTTCCCCGTGGTAGAACCTTCCGAAGTGAACTATACCGACGTAGCACCAAATCAAATTGCCTCCATTTCGGCCTCTTTGATTCCCTTCTTGGAGCACGATGACGCAAACCGTGCTTTAATGGGGTCCAACATGATGCGTCAGGCCGTTCCGTTATTACGACCAGAATCGCCCATTGTGGGAACCGGTTTGGAAAGACAGGTTGCCAAGGATTCAAGGGTATTGATCAATGCAGAGGAAGATGGTGTTGTCGACTATGTGGATGCCAAGAAAATAATTATTAAATATTCCAGATCCGAGGAAGAAAAGATGGTCAGTTTTGAAGAAGACTCCAAAACGTACGACTTGATCAAGTTCCGCAAGACAAACCAGGGTACTTCCATTAACCTTAAACCTATTGTACGAAAAGGGGATAAGGTGCAAAAAGGTCAAGTGCTTTGCGAAGGTTATGCCACGCAAAGCGGGGAACTTGCCCTTGGAAGAAACATGAAAGTAGCTTTCATGCCCTGGAAGGGATATAACTTTGAAGATGCGATCGTAATCTCTGAAAAAGTCGTACGAGAGGATATTTTTACCTCCATTCATATAGATGAATACGCTTTGGAAGTTAGGGATACCAAATTGGGTGCCGAAGAGTTGACGAACGATATCCCGAACGTTTCCGAGGAAGCTACCAAGGATTTGGATGAAAACGGTATGATCCGTATTGGTGCGGAAGTAAAACCTGGGGACATCCTTATTGGTAAGATTACACCAAAAGGGGAATCCGATCCAACGCCGGAGGAAAAATTGCTTCGTGCCATTTTTGGGGATAAGGCCGGTGATGTAAAGGATGCTTCATTAAAAGCTTCACCATCACTTAGAGGAGTTGTTATTGACAAAAAATTGTTCTCGCGTTCCATTAAGGATAAGCGAAAACGTTCGGAGGATAAGGAAGCCATTTCCAAATTGGAGATGGACTATGAAGTGAGATTCCAGCAACTAAAGGATGTTTTGGTGGAAAAACTGTTTGCTTTGGTAAACGGTAAAACCTCTCAAGGGGTACAGAACGACCTTGGTGAAGAAGTACTTCCAAAAGGTAAGAAGTACACCATAAAGATGCTGAACTCAGTGGATGACTTTGCCCATTTGATCAGTGGAACATGGACCACGGATGACAAAACCAACATCTTGGTCAATGACTTGTTGCATAACTATAAAATCAAATTGAATGACCTTCAGGGAAGTTTAAGGAGGGATAAGTTTACCATTTCAGTCGGAGATGAATTGCCTGCCGGAATCATGAAACTGGCCAAAGTCTATATCGCCAAAAAGCGCAAACTTAAAGTAGGTGATAAAATGGCGGGTCGTCACGGAAATAAAGGTATTGTAGCACGTATCGTACGTCAGGAAGATATGCCTTTCCTTGAAGATGGAACCCCGGTCGATATTGTTTTGAATCCGCTAGGTGTACCTTCCCGGATGAACATCGGTCAGATTTATGAAACCGTATTGGGTTGGGCAGGTCAAAAATTGGGAAGGAAATACGCCACACCAATTTTTGATGGAGCTTCTTTGGACGAAATCAATGGATTTACGGACGAAGCCGGTGTGCCTCGTTTTGGTCATACCTATTTGTATGACGGTGGCACGGGTGAACGCTTTGACCAGGCAGCGACCGTTGGGGTTATCTATATGCTTAAACTAGGCCATATGGTGGATGACAAAATGCACGCACGTTCCATTGGACCATACTCTTTGATTACACAACAACCATTGGGCGGTAAAGCGCAATTTGGTGGTCAACGATTTGGTGAGATGGAGGTTTGGGCATTGGAAGCCTATGGTGCTTCCTCTACCCTGCGTGAGATTTTGACCGTAAAATCGGATGACGTTATAGGACGGGCCAAAACCTACGAGTCCATCGTAAAAGGGGAGACCATGCCAGAACCTGGATTGCCAGAATCTTTCAATGTATTGATGCACGAACTCAAGGGATTGGGTCTGGATATTAGATTGGAAGAATAAGAATTTTAAGAGAACATTTTAACACAATAGCTGAAGTAGATCATGGCTAGATTAAAAGATAACAATACTCCAAAAAGGTTCAATAAAATCTCTATAGGATTGTCTTCCCCGGAAGCAATTTTGGCAGAGTCCAGAGGTGAGGTTTTAAAACCGGAAACCATTAACTACCGCACCCACAAACCGGAAAGGGACGGCTTGTTCTGTGAGCGTATTTTTGGTCCTGTTAAGGATTACGAATGTGCCTGTGGAAAATATAAGCGTATCCGTTACCGCGGCATTGTTTGTGACCGTTGTGGGGTGGAGGTAACTGAGAAGAAAGTACGTAGGGATAGGGTAGGACACATTAATTTGGTGGTTCCCGTTGCCCATATATGGTATTTCCGCTCACTACCCAATAAGATTGGATATCTGTTGGGACTCCCTTCCAAGAAATTGGACATGATTATTTATTATGAGCGTTATGTGGTCATCCAACCGGGTATCGCCAAAGGTCCTGAAGGGGAGGAAATCAATAAAATGGACTTCCTGACCGAGGAGGAGTACCTCAATATATTGGAGTCCATTCCAGTTGAAAACCAATATTTGGAAGATTCCGACCCCAATAAATTCATTGCCAAAATGGGCGCGGAATGTTTGATCGATCTGCTTTCAAGAATCGATTTGGAACAACTGTCCTATGAATTAAGGCATAAAGCAAATACAGAAACTTCAAAGCAACGTAAGACCGAGGCTTTAAAAAGATTGCAGGTTGTTGAAGCTTTAAGGGAATCCCAGGACAACCGGGAAAACCGCCCCGAGTGGATGATTATGAAAGTCATTCCGGTAATTCCACCGGAATTACGTCCTTTGGTTCCTTTGGACGGAGGTCGTTTTGCTACTTCGGACTTAAATGACCTGTACCGAAGGGTGATCATCCGAAACAATCGTTTGAAACGTTTGATGGAAATCAAAGCCCCGGAAGTGATTCTAAGGAACGAAAAACGTATGCTCCAAGAATCCGTGGATTCCTTGTTTGACAATACAAGAAAAGCTTCTGCGGTCAAAACAGAATCAAATAGACCATTGAAATCCCTTTCAGATTCCCTAAAGGGAAAACAAGGCCGTTTCCGTCAAAACCTATTGGGTAAACGTGTGGATTACTCGGCGCGTTCCGTGATTGTCGTAGGCCCGGAAATGAACCTGTATGAATGTGGTCTTCCAAAAGATATGGCGGCGGAACTTTACAAACCTTTTGTAATCAGGAAATTGATAGAAAGGGGTATCGTAAAAACCGTAAAATCTGCCAAGAAGATAATAGACAAAAAAGAACCGGTTGTTTGGGACATATTGGATAATGTGATCAAAGGGCACCCCGTGCTGTTGAACAGGGCCCCCACATTGCACAGATTGGGGATTCAAGCCTTCCAACCCAAACTTATTGAGGGTAAGGCCATACGTTTGCACCCATTGGCCTGTACTGCATTTAATGCGGATTTTGATGGTGACCAGATGGCGGTACACTTGCCCCTTGGGCCGGAAGCTGTTTTGGAAGCACAGTTATTGATGCTGGCCTCCCAAAATATCTTAAATCCTGCTAATGGGTCTCCAATAGCGGTTCCTTCCCAGGATATGGTTTTGGGATTGTACTATATGACAAAAAAGCGACTCTCCGATGACGAGGTTACGGTTAAAGGAGAGGGATTGACCTTCTACTCACCCGAAGAAGTTGAAATTGCTTTCAACGAAAAGAAAGTGGATTTGAATGCAAGCATTAAAGTGCGTACAAAAGACTTTAATGAAGAAGGGGAATTGGTAAATCAAATTATTGAGACCACTGTTGGTAGGGTGCTGTTCAATCAAGAAGTTCCCGAGGAAGCAGGTTTCATTAACCAGGTATTGACCAAAAAAGCGCTACGTAGCATTATTGGGGATATTTTGGCCGTTACGGATGTACCCAGGACAGCAGCATTTTTGGATAAGATCAAGACCATGGGGTATCAATTCGCCTTTAAGGGCGGATTGTCCTTTAGCTTGGGTGATATTATTATCCCTGCTGAAAAGCATGAAATGATATCGGATGCCAACGATCAGGTCGATGGCATCATGATGAACTATAACATGGGACTTATCACCAATAACGAACGCTACAATCAGGTGATTGATGTTTGGACCTCAACAAATGCCATGTTGACGGAACTGGCCATGAAGCGAATTCGTGAAGATCAGCAAGGATTCAATTCGGTGTATATGATGTTGGATTCCGGCGCAAGGGGTTCCAAAGAGCAGATTCGCCAGTTGACGGGGATGCGTGGTTTGATGGCCAAGCCCAAAAAATCCACTGCAGGAGGTGGAGAGATCATCGAAAATCCAATTCTCTCCAACTTTAAGGAGGGATTGTCCATTTTGGAGTACTTCATCTCTACGCACGGTGCGCGTAAAGGTCTTGCGGATACTGCTTTAAAAACAGCGGATGCCGGATATTTAACACGCCGTTTGGTTGATGTTTCCCAAGATGTAATTATCAACATTGAAGATTGTGGAACACTCCGGGGTATCGAGGTTGCTCCACTGCGTAAAAACGAGGAAATCGTTGAAACCCTCGGGGAACGAATTTTAGGTAGGGTTTCATTGCATGATGTCTACAATCCCTTGAATGAAGAATTGCTTATTTCCGCCGGTCAGGAAATTACCGAGGTTGAAGTAAGGAAGGTTGAGGCCTCCCCAATTGAAAAGATTGAGGTTCGTTCTCCATTGACATGTGAGGCATCCAAAGGGATTTGTGCAAAATGCTACGGTAGGAACCTAGCAACCAATAAAATGGTTCAAAGAGGTGAAGCCGTGGGTGTTGTAGCTGCTCAATCCATTGGTGAACCTGGTACTCAGTTAACATTGCGTACGTTCCACGTAGGTGGTATTGCAGGAAACATTTCTGAGGAAAGCAAGCTGGAAGCCAAATTTGATGGTGTTGCCGAAATTGAGGATTTGAGAACCGTTGTTGGGCAGAACAGTGAAGGCGAAAAGGCAAATATCGTTATCTCAAGGACATCTGAAATTAAGATTGTGGATGAGAAAACAGGTATTACGCTAAGTACCAATAACATTCCTTATGGTTCCCAGTTATTCGTGAAAAATGGAGCTAAGATTAGTAGTGGGGAGGTGCTTTGTCAATGGGATCCCTATAATGGTGTAATCGTTTCCGAGTTTACGGGAGCCATTGCCTATGAGAATATCGAACAAGGTGTCACCTATCAAGTGGAGATTGACGAACAGACAGGATTCCAGGAAAAGGTGATTTCCGAGTCCAGGAATAAAAAGTTGATACCTACCTTATTGATCAAGGATGGAAAAGGTGAAACACTTCGATCATATAACCTTCCTGTTGGCTCCCATATTATGGTTGATGATGGGGAAAAGATCAGTGAAGGTAAGATTTTGGTTAAGATTCCACGTAAGTCTGCCAAGGCAGGGGACATCACCGGTGGTCTTCCAAGGGTAACCGAATTGTTTGAAGCGCGTAACCCTTCAAATCCAGCCGTGGTCTCCGAAATTGATGGAGTGGTATCCTTTGGTAAGATCAAACGTGGAAACCGTGAGATCATCATCGAGTCCAAATTGGGAGAAGTCAAGAAATACTTGGTGAAGCTTTCAAATCAAATATTGGTTCAAGAGAACGATTATGTACGGGCAGGAATGCCATTATCCGACGGTTCCATTACCCCAGAGGATATTTTGGCCATCAAAGGGCCATCGGCCGTTCAGCAATATTTGGTGAACGAAGTTCAAGAGGTATACCGACTGCAAGGTGTAAAGATCAATGATAAACACTTTGAAGTGGTTGTACGGCAGATGATGCGTAAAGTCCGTATTGAAGATGCCGGGGATACTATTTTCCTGGAGAATCAATTAGTGCACAAGGACGACTTTATTAGGGAGAACGATGAAATTTTTGGTAAAAAAGTAGTCGAGGACTCCGGGGATTCCGAAAACTTAAAAGCAGGACAGATTATTTCTGCCAGGGATTTGAGGGATGAAAATTCACTGTTGAAACGTTCGGATAAAACCTTGGTAACTGCTCGGGATGCGGTTGCGGCTACGGCAACACCGATCCTTCAGGGAATTACCAGGGCGTCATTACAGACCAAGTCGTTCATTTCTGCAGCGTCCTTCCAAGAAACCACCAAAGTATTGAACGAGGCTGCCGTAAGCGGCAAAGTGGATACGCTGGAAGGTTTAAAGGAAAATGTCATTGTTGGACATAAAATTCCTGCAGGTACGGGTATGCGTGATTATGATAGCATCATTGTAGGCTCAAAAGAGGAATATGATGAAATCATGGCACGTAAGGAAGAGTTCAAATTCTAAAAAATATGGCTGAAAAGAACCAAAATCAAAAACAGATCAATATAGAACTGGATGAGAAGACGGCAGAAGGAATTTATTCCAATCTGGCCATTATTAACCATTCTGTATCTGAATTTGTAGTGGATTTTATCAGTATGATGCCAGGAGCACCAAAGGCAAAGGTGAAAAGCAGAATTGTATTGACACCACAGCATGCCAAAAAGTTCCTAAAGGCACTTAACGATAATGTGAATAGGTTCGAAAAAGCGCATGGAACAATTAAGGATTATGAACAACCTCCCATACCATTGAATTTTGGTCCTACGGGAGAAGCATAAAAAAAGGCCCTGATAACAAATCAGGGCCTTTTTTATTTTTT
Organism: Muricauda sp. SCSIO 64092; assembly: GCF_023016285.1. Taxonomy (GTDB): domain Bacteria; phylum Bacteroidota; class Bacteroidia; order Flavobacteriales; family Flavobacteriaceae; genus Croceivirga. The sequence goes on along the minus strand of NZ_CP095413.1, from coordinate 615,715 downwards.
GTTGTAAGAAGGAAAGGGTTTTATTTCAACCATCCCTTCGCAATGGAACGTTTGGAAAATAGAATCAGGAAAATTCCTATGATTACCACTAAAACAGGCATTACATAGGCCTGGCCTCCATATACCTCACCGGCATTTTGAAGAAACAACCAATTAATAAACTGCAGTACTGCGGCCAATAATGATAGTATAAACAATGGTTTGGCCCATTTTTTACGTATCAATAGTCCAATAGAGGCAATTGCCCCTGAAAAAACAGCTATGGCAAAGGCCGCTGTAGCCCAGGCTGGGATGCCTTCAAAAAGTTCACGTTGTTCTTGGGTCATGGCTTCCAACATGGCGACTTGGTTTAATTTCGAATTCAAGTAGCTATAAACCCCGACCAGGTTCCATAAAAATGCGAATATACTTACCACCCAAAACCAAATGGGTGGTTTTACCGTTTGATTTGTCATTTGAAAAAAGTATTGGTTACGTATTCCAATGTACAAAAAATTGTTTAACTAGTTGTGACCCCATGTTTTACGTGCATTGAATACATCAAAATGTTTCATCTTGGCATTTGGAGTATACCTTGGTTTTGACACAATCCAAAAAACCTCGCAACACACATCGTCTGGGATAGGGCTTAAATCCTGGTTTGCGATGGGTTCCCTTCTGGTTCCCTTCTTTTCTGCATGCAGTAGCCTGTGCCATTGGTAATGCCCAAAACATCTTTCTTAACTTTTTTTGGGCAGATTCCGGCTGTCCGGATGACCTTTTAATGTGTTGCTAAGTGGTGGCCGAACAGGACCTTCCCATTTTTTGGGATAATCTTTATCCCGTCTTGCCCTTTGTGTTCCCTGCCTATCGGTTCAGATAGACGATTCCCTGGGCCTGTGGCGTTGTCCCGTCCCCAAAATCTATGGTATAGTAGTATACTCCGTTGGGCAGTTTTCCATCCCCTAGGACAATGCCCCGGTCCGCACTGCCATCCCAGTCCGGTGTGCTTATGCTACCCCTGTACACTAAGGTGCCGTTACGGTCATAGACCGACATGGTATAATTGGGGTAATCGTCCTTTAACCAGGAAATGGAAAAGGTATCGTTGATTCCATCGCCGTTAGGGGAGAAGCCGAGTCTGTCCGCTTTCGGGGCTTCGCCACAATCCTGCATGGAAATCCTTACCACTACGGTAACAAGATTGGAGGTACATCCTTCGCTATCCTCCAACAATCCGTAATAGACCGTACCGTCCACAAGGGGAACATCACTTTCCAGCTCCACAGTATCGCCTTTTCCCAAATACCAGCGAAGCGTGCCGTTACCGGAGGCTGCCAAATCCGATACGGTGGGGTTTTCCAAAGTACAGAACCCCTGTTCGCCCACTACAACTAGTTCAGGAGCCCTCAGAACAAAGGCGGTTGTGGTGCCTGTAACGGTACAGCCATTGGCCAGGGCAACCCTGACGGTGAACTCTTCCCCGTCCGAAATATGGGTGACTTCCGGGTTTTGTAAGGTAGGGTCATCGAATAGGGCATCCCCATTACTGGTCCATAGCCATGAGGTCCCCAATTTGCTTATTTCTTCCAACTGTAAGGTGGAGCCCTCGCAGATCGGTCCGTTGTTGATAACAATGGCCAGTGGTGCGGTTGTGTCCAGAACCGTTACCGTGGCGGTGCAGTTGGCGGTGTTCCCACTTTTGTCGGTCACGGTAAGGGTCACCGTGTTGTCCCCTACATTGGAACAGTCAAAGGTGTATTTGTCCAGTGCAAGGGACAGGGTACCACCATTACTGTCAAATGAGCCATTGTCGATGTCAGATATGGTAATTGTTGTATTGTTCAGTACGTTCAGTTCCACGGTAATGTCCTGGCAAATGGCCGTGGGTGCCGTGCCATCCACCACGGTGACCGTGGTCTGGCAGGTTGCAATATTGCCACTATTGTCGGTCACCATTAGGGTCACTGTGTTCGCGCCCAGGTCCGTAGTCGTAAAGCTGTTTGGGGACACGCCAAGGGAAGCAATATCGCAGGCATCTTCGGAACCGCTGTCCACAAGGGCGGCATCCAGGTTGGCCGTTCCACCCGTACCCAATTGGAGCATCACGGCTTGGCACAATGCCGTCGGTTGGGTTATGTCCTTCACGATCACCGTGGCTTCACAACTGGCCGAGTTGTCACTACCATCGGCCACGATTAGGGTCACCGTGTTCGTTCCCACATCGGAACAGCCAAAGCTTGTTTTGTCCAGGGAAAGCGACAGGGTGTTACCACTATTGTCGGAGGAGCCATTGTCGATGTCCGTTGTATTGATTATTGCGCTGCCCAAAGCGTCCAGTTCCATGATAATGTCCTGACAAATAGGTGTGGGAACGATTTTATCCTCGACGGTCACGGTGGTGGTGCAGCTGTTTTCGTTCCCATTCAAATCGCTCACTGTTAGGGTCACTATGTTCACACCAATATCGAAGGCCGTAAAGTTGCTAGGGGACACGCCCAGGACAACGTTCCCACAGACATCGCTGGAACCATCATCCACAAGGGAGGCCTCCAGCATGGCCTGGCCGTCGGTATCCAGTTGGAGCGTCGTTACCTGACATACGGCAGTTGGCTGGATTTTGTCCTCAACAGTTACCGTAGCCTCGCAACTGGCCGTGTTGCTGCTGCCATCAACCACTGCTAGGGTCACCGTGTTGTCTCCAACATCGGAGCAGCCAAAGCTTGTTTTGTCCAGGGTAAGCGATATTGTGCCACTGTTGTCGGAAGAGTCGTTGTCTACATCTGATGTGGAGATTGTTGCATTGCCTGCCGCGTCCAATTGGACAGTGATGTTCTTGCAGGCCGCTATAGGGGCCGTGCCGTCCTCGATGGCGACCACGGACTGGCAGGTATTTGTATTGCTGCTGCCATCGGTTGCTGTAAGGGTCACTGTATGTAGGCCGACGGTAGTGAGGCTGCTCGTGGAAACACTCAATGAAATCGGGCAGTTATCGCTGGAACCATTGTCCAGAAGGTCAGGTGTCAAGGTGGTCGTACCATTAGCGCCCAATTCGAGCTGTACCAGCACCTTGCACAAAGCCGTTGGAAAAATTGTGTCCCGTACCGTTACCGTGGCTGTACAGGTGTCCGGGTTGCTGCTGGCATCGGTGACTGTTAAGGTCACCGTGTTGTCCCCCGCATCGGAGCAACTAAATTCGCTCTTATCCAGGGAAAGTGCCACCGCACCACTGTTGTCGGAGGAGCCGTTATCAATGTCTGCTGTTGTTATCGTTGTACTGCCCAAGGCGCCCAGTTCCACGCTAATGTCTTGGCAACTAGGTATGGGGACGATTTTGTCCACCACGGTCACAGTGCTAATACAGCTATCCATGTTCCCATTGGGGTCGGTCACCGTGAGGCTCACCGTGTTATCCCCGAGATGGGCGGTACTAAAGCTGGTTTCGGACAGATTCAGGGAAATCGGACAGTTATCACTGGAACCACTGTCCACCTCGTTGGTCGTCAGGGTAGCGGTGCCATTGGTATCCAGTTCGATTTCTACGGAATCCTTGCACAGGGCCGTTGGCTGGATTTTGTCCTCCACCGTTATCGTGGCTTCACAACTGGCCGAGTTACTACTGCCATCCGTTACCGTTAGGGTCACCGTGTTCGCTCCCACATCGGAACAGCCAAAACCTGTTTTGTCCAGGGAAAACGACAGGATGTTACCACTATTGTCGGATGAGCCGTTGTCGATGTCGGTTGTGGTGATTGTTGCGCTGCCCAAAGCGTCCAGTTCCAAGCTAATGTCCTGGCAAATAGGTGTGGGAACGATCTTATCCTCGACGGTCACTGTGGTGGTGCAACTGTTCTCGTTCCCATGGGGATCGGTCACCGTTAGAGTTACCATATTCGCACCGAGGTCGGAGACCACAAAGTTACTTGTGGACACGTTTAGCGAGACACTTCCACAGGTATCGCTGGAACCGTTGTCTACAAGGTTGGTCGTCAGGCTGGCCGTGCCATCGGTACCCAGTTGGAGCGTCGTTACCTGACATTCGGCAGTTGGTTGGATCTTATCCTCCACCGTTACCGTAGCCGTGCAGGTATTTGTATTGCTGCTGCCATCGGTCGCCGTAAGGGTCACCGTGTTGTCCCCCACATCGGAACAGTCAAAACTGGTCATGTCCAAGGAAAGCGATACCGTGCCGCTGTTGTCTGAGGACCCGTTGTCGATGTCCGATATGGTAATCATTGCGTCGCCTGCCGCGTCCAGTTCCACTGTAATGTCCCGGCAACCGGGAGTAGGGGCGATTTTGTCCACTACACTCACCGTACTAGTGCAACTGTTCGTATTGGAGCCCCCATCGGTTACCGTTAAGGTCACCGTGTTAGCACCGAGGTGGGTAGTACCAAAGCTGGTTTCGGACAGGCCCAGCGAAATCGGACAGTTATCACCCGAACCACCGTCCACGAGGGTGGTCGTCAGGCCGGCCGTGCCATCGTTGCCCAATTCGATTTCCACGGAAGCCATGCATAGCGCTGTGGGAGCGCTCTTGTCCTCCACTGTTACCGTCGCCTCACAATTGGCCGAGTTGCCGCTACCATCGGTTACTGTAAGGGTCACCGTCTTTTGGCCAAGATCGGAACAGCCAAAACTTGTTTCGTCCAGGGAAAGTGTAACTGTAGTACCACTGTTGTCATAAGAGTCGTTGTCAATGTCCAATGGGGAAATTGTCGCACTACCTGCCGTGTCCAGTTGTACGGTAACATCCTTACAAACGGCCGTGGGTGCCATACCGTCCGTAACGGTTACTGTGGTAATACAGTTGTCCGTATTGTTACT